>NZ_JBQCMO010000003.1:0-436162 GCF_051965015.1 Sphingomonas sp. SAFR-052
TCGTGAACCGTCGCTGCTTCGTCATTGAGTTCGCCTTTCACTTCAAGGGAACTCTCCACCTTGCCGAGGCAAGTCCACTGTGTTCAGTCGGCACGGTAAGGGACGTGGTGTTTGACAATGGCGTTGAGGGTTACGATGAGCTTGTGCATGGTGGCGACGATCGCGAGCTTGAAGGGCTTTCCGGCGTCGCGCAGGGCTTTGCGGTGGCGGCGAGGCGGCCTTTGCCGATGCGGACGACGGCGAGCGGTGCGAGGTAGAGGGATCGTCTGAGGGTGGGAAGGCCGCCGGAACATCGTTTCTGCCGACGGGTCTTGCCGGTCGAAGGGGCGAGGGCGGCGGTCTGTCGGCTGGAGAGACGTCCCAGTTCGGGCATTTGGGCAAAGTGGTAGGCGGCGACGATGGGCGCGACCTCGGGTGCGGTGCGCAGCGGGGCGTCGCGGTCGCCGGGTCGGGGAGGCGGCCATAACTGCCGCGATGGACTTCTCGAGGCGCAGGATCAGCGCTTTAAGGCGTGCGACCTATGCGGCGCTGAGGCGGCGCATGGTGGCATCGGTGATGTTCTCGCGCTGGTTGCGGAGCTGGACCGCCTGTGCGACAGCTAGGTGTTTGATCCCACGGTTTGATGGTGCGATCCTTTCGTTGGAATGGAAGGATGCCGCATGGGACAGGTACGTCATGGGTGCGCCACGACCACGCACGCCGTCCGAGCAGCAATACAGCTTGTCGCAAGCTTCGCTCGCGACGCTGAGCCGGGAGCTGCGGATCAACCCGAAGACAGTCGCGAAGTGGCGTAAGCGGGCGACGGTCGAGGATCTGAAGACCGGGCCGAAGGCCCCTCATTCAACGACCCTGACCGAGGCGGAGGAGGCAATGGTGGTGGCGTTCCGTCGCCACACACTGCTGCCGCTCGACGACTGCCTCTACGCATTGCAGCCGTCGCTACCGCACCTGACCCGGTCAGCGCTGCACCGTTGCCTTCAGCGGCACGGCATCTCACGGCTACCGGATGTCGAGGGCGACAAGCCCAAGCGTCAGCGCTCCAAGCGTTATCCAATTGGTTTCTTCCACATCGATATCGCCGAAGTGCAGACTGCCGAAGGCAAGCTCTATCTGTTCGTCGGCATTGACCGCACCAGCAAGTTCGCAGTCACCCAGCTGGTCGACAAGGCCGATAGGCGCACAGCATGGGAGTTCCTCGAACACCTGCTGAAGGCCGTGCCGTACCGGATACACACGATCCTGACCGATAATGGCATTCAGTTCGCCGAGCAGCCGCGCAACCGGAACACCGCCTGGTCGCGCCAGATGCGCTTCGACATGATCTGCGAGGCAAACGACATCGAACACCGGCTCACCAAGCCGAACCACCCGTGGACCAACGGACAAGTCGAACGGATGAACCGCACCATCAAGGAGGCAACCGTCAAACGCTTCCACTACGAGAGCCACGACCAGCTTCGGACGCACCTCGCCGACTTCATGGCAGCCTACAACTTTGCCCGCCGGCTCAAGACGCTCAGCGGCCTCACCCCCTACGAATACGTCGCCAAGATCTGGACGTCAGAACCAGACCGGTTCATCGTCGACCCGATCCACCAGATGCCGGGACTGAACACCTAGGTCACGCAGGCGGACGTGTTCGGCGAGCCTGATAGCCTGGGCATCATGAACATGCGGGGTGAGTTGCACGTGCAGCCCCGCGAGGCAGCGCGCGATCACCGCGGCATCGAGCGGGTCCGTCTTGGCAATCTGCCCGTTAGCGTGGGCAAAGCTGCGCACCCGCGCAGGATCAAGGAGGTAGGCTGTCAGCTTGAGCCGATCGAGCATGACCGCGAGCCCGCGCTCGTAGCCGCCCGATGCCTCGAAACCGACCCGCACAACGGCGGTATCGGTCAGTCGGGCCAGCTTACGTGACAAAATGGGGGCCCCGCCTTGCCGTTGCCGACCCGCCATTCGGCACCGGCAGTGTGGAGGCGAAAGACGAGTTCGTCCTTGGCGACATCGATGCCGAAAAACAGGTCGGATTGTGGCAAGACCCGGTCTCCCAGGCTTGTCGAGAGGGGGCCGCAACGGCCCCAAGCAACTGTTCTGGGTTTGGGAAGACGGATGCGGTCCCGCTCAGGAGCGGTCTTTGCCGACCAGCCTGTCGAACGGCCTCACATCGACCGCCTGAGCGGGGTGGCCACCCCGCTCAGGCAAACAGACGCTACACCCCATCCAACAGATAAGCCTGTCGAAGGGGCGGCATTAACAACAAGCTTCGTGCTTTCGCCGATGCAAACGCTGCCACCGTCATCTCGTAGCTGTAATCAACGAGTCCTGACCCTTACCACGACGCCGTTGCTCAGATACTCAAGACCCACAAATTATGTTTTCGTCAGGTGATAACTACGATCATTAGTTAATGCGGAATAGTTCCGGTGCTTCATCAACCTCGGCAAGGTTCAATTCTAGTCGCGTTCCGTCTTCCAGCAGAACGCCGACGGTGAACGCGCCATAGGCAATTAGCGGCAGTACCGCGCGCCCGTCCGGGCCGAACGCCACCGAGCGCGGATCGCGGCCGAAAGTCGGGTGGAGGAAGAACAGCGCTTTTTGCCCCGACAAGGTCATTGGACGCGACAGGTCAAGCGGCCCGATCATTAGTGTCACCTCGAAGCAGTTGGGATTGGAGGGCAGGGCCGCCACGGTTGCGGACAGACGGACGTTGGCGCTTTCGTCGACCATCTTCTGCCCAAACTGCTCGCGCCAGGGGTCGTCGGGGTAGGGCGGAGGCGCCGCATGTATGATCTCAATCAGTCGGCGGCACACGCCCTGCGCGGCCCCGTTGGAGGGCAGCAACTGCTGTGCACGAGTCAGCGCGCCCACCGCGTAATCGGTCGCATCGCCGTCATCGTTCCGCAATTGCAACGTGCCGGCACCACGTGCGACGTCGACACGTGCTTCGTCCTGCGCGGCAAGTTGCGCTGTCTCAAGGGCGGCGATCGCAGCGTCTGTTTTTGCTTGTGCCGCGCTGAGGTTCGCTGCCGCCTCAGCGCGGGCTTGTTCCAGAGACGCCTGCAATCGAACTAGCTGGACCTGCTCCTCGTTCTGCCCGCGTGCACGAAGGACCGACGCGGCAATCTGCTCGCGCTGGCGCAGGACCGAAGCGGCGATGTCACGCGCTACCACCATTTCGATGATGAAATAGCGGCGCATCCATAGATAGGCGACAAGGAAACCAAGCAGCGCGAAGGTAAGTATTAGCACGCCGCCGGGAATGGCACCGCCGCTCAGCCGCCCGCAGCGGTCGACAATGTCGGTCGCTTCCGACGATCCCAAAGCGCGTGTAAGACGGGTACGGCAGGCCGCGAGCGCAGGTGCGCTATTGTTCAGATTAGCGGTGACGTCGATCGCGAGTACGCGAAACGTTTCCTGCCAATTGGCGAACTGCGTCAGGGTGATTCCTATGATTATTTTGGTCAGCCAGTCGGCGACCTGTTCAAGGCTCGTGCTTTCAGCGTAGGGAATTACTGCCGGTGCGGGTGGCGCTACTGGTGTAGTTGCGGGAGCGGCTGTCCCCAAAGCCACGGTTGTCGCCTCACCAGCTGGCGTCGCGGACAACGGTGTGGCCGGCGGGGGCGGCGCGATCACGGGCGTCACATCCGGTGTGCGCGCAAGTTCAATCCGCTGCGTCGTGGGCAGTCCGAACAGCAGCCCAAGCATGACGCCGAACAGCGATGCACAGCAGGCGGTAATGATCGCCCAGCCGACGAAATGGCTCCATGCCTGTAGTATCGCGCCCAGCACCAGTAACAGAACCAGGCTGGTGCCTGCAAAGGATACCTGCGCGCCGATTGCGCGCTCGGTCTCGTTCGCGAACCAACCATCTTCCCGCGCGTCGTCAGTGCGCGGCACAGCGTTTGGATCGGGCGCGGGGCGCCAATCGCCAAAGGGGAACATGTCAGCAGATCTCCAGGAGATCAAGCAATGTTTGGTCGATCTGCCCTTCGGGCATTCCGTTGCGATGTCTCAGCAAATGGATTGCCGCGGCCGTTCGCTTGCCCACGATCCCGTCCGCTGCCCCGATGTCAGTAAAGCCGCGCGCTCGCAGGGCTCGCTGCACTGCGATCACCGTGGCGGCTTCGGGCTGCTTAAATGGCGGCTTGACGAGCGTGGCACGCACCTTGTTGAGCCAGGCGCGTCGGTCATCAATCCCTATGATCCCGCCGTTGACTAGTTTCGTCGTCTTAACAAAATCAGCGACGTCGCAAGCGGAGTTAATAGCGCGATACTTCCAGTAGCCGCACGCCACCTCTAATACATGGTCGAGCTTGCCGGCGAGGTTGGGATTAGTGACTAAGTCCACACCAATGATCGCACCGATTGTGCGATAATTGTTCTTGCCCGTAATTTGAATGTAGCCGCGTCCGCGATAGCGATAGCCATCCTCCGAAGCCGGGGGGCCGTTTCCCAACCGGTTGCCATATACAACGCAGGCGAACGCTTTAGGATTGTTGGCGCATCCGGCAGTACTAGCGAGCGTTGGGAATCGCCCGGGGAACACCTGCATCAACCGTTCCGCAGAATAATTGAGCTTCTCTTCCACAACGGTCAGGCCACCCGACTCGTGGCCAATCTGCGCCAAAAAATAATGCAGCCGGTTGGGAGTAGCATCGATGCCGTAGCGCGACAGGACATCAGGCGCCTGTTCCGCGAAGGTAGCAATGGTGTTGCTGTCGGCGCGCGGAAAGATACTTTTTAGGTGATCTATGGTTAGCATCGAGTCGACCCCCTCAAAGTCGTCACGCATCACTGTAGGTATCATCACTGCGGTATGATACGGTGGGCATTCAGCACCTATGCCGACCGCCTCATATAATTAGGCGCAGGGCAGCGTCGGATTTTCTCGGTTAAGAGGGAAACGCCAAGCGCGCCGAACATCGCCGTATCATCATCGTTGCGCAGTAATGGTTTTAGACATGATAGCTAAGCACCTACGCTATTAACGGCATTATTCATTTTATGAATTTGCTTGCAATACTCCAAACGTAGTAGGTTTAGGATATCTTACCTGAGTATCATTAAAAGATGTAGTCTTATAGATTGCTGGAAATAATTGTAGCCGGTTGACTTTGCGCTTCGCATGAAGTTCATGAGGCTTCGTGGCAGCTCTTAGAGCTGTTGGGGAGTCCGGGGGGGGCTATGAGGCGTCTGACGATCACACGTTTCTTGCGCTGGGGGTCGGTCGCTGCCGCATGCATGGCGATGTTCCAAGGCGGTATCGCAGCCGCCCAGGTCCGCTTCCACAGTGCCAGCGAAGAAGAGGCCACAGCGCTCATATCCAACGAGCTAGATAAGGCGCGACTGGCACATCTTTCCGCGTTAGAGGCGCACCGCACGTATCTCGTCGACGCCCTTACGCGCGAGCAGACGCTCCTTGTTCAGCGCGAGCTCGCCGAGCGTGACGCGTTAATAACGCTGATTCTCACGGCTAAGGCGCGCGGTGAGGATCCGTTCACGCTGCTCGCCAGTCAGATCGACGATGAATGGTCGGAGCTTGCAGGGACGCTGCCCAAACCGATCGCCTTCGTAGACTTCGTCAGCGTGGCGCATCAGCTCAATTCCTATGAAATCGAGCGAGCGGGCCTTATTCGAAACCGAGCTGCTCTGATCTCAATTTTCGAGGAAATGGGCGGTAAGGGCAGCTACTGCGCTTTAGACGGAAGCGGCCAAGTTGCGTTCACCCAGCGCGCAGGCACTGACGAGTCAGACGCAATCATCGATACCTGCAAAGAGATCTCCGCGAACGAGGCGCGCATCCAGTCCCGGTCTATTCTGGCAGGCCCCGCCTGGGCGCTTCTGGGAAACCCGGCAGGGTCGAACGCCGGAATGATAGGGCAGGCACTCAGCGAGGTCCGCGAGATTGCACTGCTTCTTGAGACGCAGGACGTACTCGCCAAGACGGTCGCGGCTCAGATGAAAAGTCTCAACGAATATTATAAGTGTGAGGTCGACCGCGGAAGCGTCACGCAAGACGTACGCGCCGATGCTGCTGCTGTGCAGTCGGCGTTGAACGTGCTGGCCAAGGGCGATGCGGTCACGGTGTTCAAGGCCGATACCTTTAAGGACGTCTGGAACAAGTTGACCAGCAACAACATCGATCCGAATTGCGCGAAGCCGGCACCGCTCAAGGCTTCGGTGCCGGAGGCAAAGGGCATGTCCGCCGATGACGTGCTGGCCGCGCTTGGAGCGCTAGACAAGTATTTCACCAAGGTCGCCGTCCTTGCTCTGGTGCGCGACACCGCCCTCGACATTCAAGGATCATCACTCGGCGACGCGCTCAACGGGTTGGCGGCCGCACCGACCGACGTCTCTGCCTCCAAGGCCGCCGGCCGAGTGATGGCGGCGCTACGGATATTCGGCGCGCTGGAGCAGTATAGTCTGGCCAGCGCGGGCAAGATGCCGGATATTACGGGTGTCCTCGTCGCTCTTGCCGATGTGCGAATGCGTCAGGCGACTGCAAAGACCGAAGCGGACCGCCTCGCCGAACTGGATCGCCTGAGCAAGCTGCGTCTGGTCGCCCTGCGGCAGCGTGCCGTCCAACTGGCCGGGGCGCGGAACGAGTTGGCAACCAAAACGGATGCGGGGCTGAGCAATTCGCTGCGTCGCTACTCCGAGAGCGTCAACCGTGGGGTGATCCCGGCCACCGTGCTGACCAACGGCATGACCAAGAGCCGGACCTTGCCCTGGCTCGACCGGGAAAAGGCGGTCGTCGAGGCGGCGTATGCCGTGTTGGCGCCTGCGGCTGCCCAGCTCCAGGCTTATGGCAAAAGTGGGATCACCCCGGACACTGTCGCTCAGTTCCTCCAAGCCGCCGGTCTCGGCGGGATCGCGGTGAAGTGATTATGCGCTTGATCATCCCCCTTGCAGCTTTGATCGCAGTGAGCGCCTGCGGACGCCCGGCGGAGGTCATGTCCCTGGCTTCGTCAGCGCTTCCCGTCGCGACAAACCTCAGTATCGCCGCCGCCGCCCAGCAGAGCCGGTTCGCCGTCCAGCGCGCTGCGTTTAACGGGCGCGCGACCGAACTTTCGCAGCAGGCCGCAGTGGCACGGGACAGTTCTTACCAGATCGAGCAGGACTGGAAGTTCCAAGGTGAGACCGCACTCCCAAAGAAGCTGGCACTATTCCGCGAGGGAGACGCTACAATACTTGCCGATCCGCTCGCCCCAGTCACATCCGTCAAGACTATCGCCAGTAATCCTCCATCCTTCGAACTCGGTTCTCTCGGCAAGGTCGTCATCGGTTTCGACCAACTCCGGAAGACGCGATCACCCGACGGCAAGGAACTCCTCATATTCTTTAGCAGCGTAAACACGAAGCTCAAGGAGATCGAAAAGGAAAAGGCGCCGACGGAAACAGAGGTGAAATGATCGTCGGAACGTGCCGCGCAACAGACATGGAGGTTACCGAAAATGGCAAGTACCTCGAAATCGCTCGCTCTCCAGCGGATTAAGGAGCAGATTGCGGCCCTCAACTTCGCGACCGATGCCCTCACGGTACTGCTTGACGCGCATCAGTTCGATCCAGTGCTCGCAGACCTGCGCCTGCGGCAACTAAGTGCGTGGCGGACCGATCTGCGTGATACCCGCATGACGATCATCGCGACTGGAGCGGTCGCCGACCCACCGAGCGCGGCTGAGATTGAGCAGCTTCGGCAACGCGTCGCGGCGCTTTACAACTGGAACCGGGCGTCTGACGCGATCGACACGCTGATCGGCGAAGCGATCGCCATCGCTGCGGCCTAAACTTCCAGGCTGTCGTCAAACTTCTAAGTTTTGCGACAGCTGACGCACAAACGCATTTCCGCGCGTTTTGACGCCGCAAAAGTTTGCCGCAAAACGTTTGTGTTTTGATGCATATTCGCGACATGTTGATTGGCTACGCCCGCGTCTCGACCGATGACCAGGATCTGCGGCTGCAACGCGCGGCTTTAAAAGAGGCTAGCTGTCGCCGAACGTTCGAAGAGAAGGTGTCGGGCGCGAAACGCGATCGGCCCGAGCTCACCAAAATGATCGAGCAGCTCCGGCATGATGACACGGTCGTCGTGACGCGGGTTGACCGACTGGCACGCTCAACCCGTGACCTGCTCGACATTGCCGAGAAGCTGAAAGCTGCCGGCGCTGGGCTGCGTTC
Source organism: Sphingomonas sp. SAFR-052 (assembly GCF_051965015.1). NCBI lineage: Bacteria > Pseudomonadati > Pseudomonadota > Alphaproteobacteria > Sphingomonadales > Sphingomonadaceae > Sphingomonas > Sphingomonas sp. SAFR-052. Next base: position 8,173 of record NZ_JBQCMO010000003.1, read on the forward strand.
GCTGGCAGAGCCATGGGCGGACACGACGTCGCCGGCAGGACGCATGGTGCTGACGGTATTCGCTGGCATCGCCGAGTTCGAACGCGATCTGATCCACCAGCGTACCAGCAGCGGCCGGGTAGCGGCGAAGGAGCGGGGGGTCCGCTTCGGGCGAACGCCCAAGCTGACGGCCGATCAGATCAAATTGGGCGAGCGGTTGGTCAGCGAGGGGACGTCGGTCCGGGAGGCTGCCAAGCTGCTCAAGTGTCACCACGCGACGCTGTATCGCGCGCTCACTGCTGCGGCGTTGGTTTGATGCGTCAGGCGAGCTCGTCAGGATGGGCAGCCTGATGCCGATCCGTCCGGAGCACATCTTTCTGTACCCGATCGACTGGTTGCAGATTTCGCACCATGTCCGCTTCGTGCGTGCTTAGGGCTGCTGCGAGCATTGCGGTCGCCCTCACGGGCAGAGGGTGTTCCATATGGGCGATGGCCGCTGGTGGGACCGCAAGCGGCAATACTGGCGTAACGGTCAGGGTCGGCGGGTGCGGCGTCCGATCAAGAACATCCTCGATCATGGTGCCTGGACGCCTGTGGTGCTGGCTTGTGCGCACCTCAACCATGATCCGAGCAATAGCGCCTTCGATCAGCTGGCAGCGCTCTGCCAACGCTGTCACCTGATCCATGACGGCCCAGAGCATCGTCGCCGGCGCTGGTTGAACGGTATCCCTTCGGTGAAGGCCGCATTGCCTCGAACTGACGGGATCTGGAGGTAGCACTGGTGCAAGCGCCGGTGTTTGCACTGGTGTTAGCGACGGTGCGATGGCCCAGGTGACAGTAATTTCAGGCGTAGAGAGGCGCCGGATGTGGACGGCGGAACAGAAACGCGCACTGGTCTTGGCGGCGTGCGAGCCGGGGGCGAGCGTTGCGGAGATCGCGAGGCAGGCGGATTTGCGGGCAAGCCAAATCTACCGGTGGCGCCGGGAAATGACCCGTGCGGTGTCCGGCTTCGCCGCTGTGACATTGACGCCAGAACCACAGGCCGGACCCGGGACAGGTGACGCGGTGGTGGTGGAGTTGGCTGGTGCGGTGGTGCGCATCGCGGCGGGGGCGTCGCCGGCGCTGGTGACGGCAGTAATCGGCGCGCTGGCGCGATGATCGCCATTCCGGGCGGTGCGCGAATCTGGATGGCGACGGGACACACTGACATGCGTCGTGGCATGCACGGCTTGGCGCTGCAGGTTCAGCAGGGACTGCGGCGTGACCCACATGCCGGCGACCTCTACATCTTCCGTGGCCGGCGCGGCGATCTGGTGAAAATCCTGTGGCACGACGGCGTCGGCCTATCGCTGTATGCCAAACGGCTCGACCGCGGCCGGTTCATCTGGCCTGCGGCAGTGGATGGCGTGGTGGCGATCACGCCGTCGCAGATGGCATGCCTGCTGGAGGCGATAGACTGGCGCAATCCACGCATGACGTGGCGCCCCACCGCAGCGGGATAATGCGTCAGAAACGGCAGAAAACCGTGGCTTGATACCGGTCTTCTGCTATCCTGCCGGGCATGGCGGCAGTGCCTTTCGATGATGTCTCGTGCCTACGCGCAGCCCTTGCCCTGGCTGAGGCAGACGCTGCACGGACGAAGGCGGTCAACGCCGATCTGGCAGCGCGCATCGCCCTGCTGGAACTGCAGAACGAGAAGATGCGCCGGGCATTGTTCGGCCGCAGTGCCGAGCGTGGACGCCTGCTCGTCGACCAACTCGAACTCGGCTTCGAGGAACTGGAAACGACCGCCGGCGAGGTGGAGGTGCTGGCCGCACGGGCGGCTGCAGGGACCAGTGTCGAGCCGTTCACCAGGGCCCGCCCGTCGCGCAAGCCGTTGCCCGCCCATCTGCCGCGCGAGCGCGTTGTCGTGGCCGCGCCTGCCCATTGCCCGTGCTGCGGGTCCGACCGGCTCTCGAAGCTGGGTGAGGATATCACCGAGACGCTGGTGGTCGTGCCGCGCCGCTGGAAGGTGGTGCAGACAGTGCGTGAACGCTTTGCCTGTCGCGCCTGCGAGAGCGTGACCCAACCGCCCGCGCCGTTCCACGTCACGCCGCGCGGCCTGTTCGGACCGCAGTTCCTCGCGCAGATGCTGTTCGAGAAGTTCGGCCAGCATCAGCCGCTGAACCGGCAGGCCGAGCGGTATGCCCGTGAGGGTGTCGACATCAGCCTGTCGACGCTGGCCGACCAGGTCGGTGCCTGTGCCGCGGCCCTGGCACCGCTGCATCGCCTCATCGCGGACCATGTGCTCGGGGCCGGGCGCCTGCACGGCGATGACACCACGGTGCCCGTGCTTGCCAAAGGCAAGGCCGATACCGGACGGCTGTGGACCTACGTCCGCGACGACCGCCCGCATGGCGGGCCGGCACCACCGGCGGCGCTATTCCACTATTCGCGCGACCGACGCGCCGAACATCCGCTTCGGCACTTGGAAGGATATGCCGGCATCCTGCAGGCTGACGCCTATGCCGGGTACAATGCGCTATTCCGCGGCGAACGGCTGCCTGCGCCGATGGTCCGGGCACTGTGCTGGGCACATGCACGCCGCAAATTTTTCGAACTGGCCGATGTCGCCGGTCAGGTGCGGCGCAGGCGCGGGAGCCTGGTCATCTCACCCATTGCAGCCGAAGCGGTGCTCCGGATCGATGCGTTGTTCGACATCGAGCGCGCCATCCTCGGCAAGCCTGCGGCCGAGCGGCATGTCGTCCGTCAGGAACAGAGCCTGCCGCTGGTGACCGACCTCGGCACATGGCTGCGCGCTCAGCGCGCCGCCATGGCGCGCCACAACCCGGTCGCGGCTGCGTGCAACTATTTACTGAAGGATTGGCCGGCCTTCACCGCCTTCCTGGAGGACGGGCACATTTGCCTGACGAACAATGCCGCAGAACGTGCCCTGCGCGGTGTGGCGCTCGGAAGGAAAGCATGGTTGTTCGCGGGTTCCGACCGGGGCGGCGACCGCGCAGCGTTCATGTACAGCCTCATTGTCACTGCAAAGCTCAACGACGTAGACCCGCAGGCTTGGCTAGCCGACGTGCTCGCCCGTATCGCCGACCTGCCCCAAGGCCGGCTTGACGAATTGCTGCCCTGGAACTGGCATTCGTGTAAATCGGAGCTCATCGCACAGGCGGCATGACCGCAGCACCAGAGGGCGAAAATGGGCAACAGACTTTATCAATGCGAATCCGAGCATGACCAAACCGCCTGGGCAGTAGCGCATCTAAAGGCGGGTGGTGCCATCAGCGATGTTTCGCTCTGGCTGGCTGGAATTGACCGCCCCATGCATCTGCTCGCCAAAACCAAATTAGCTCTGCGGGCGGAAGGCTTGGCCGTCACCAGCATCATGAAGAATGTCCGCGATGCTGCTGGCGAAACTCACGACATCCTGACGTGGAGGGTCAAAAGGTAAACGACTGCGCGTCGCAGCCGCTTTCCGAAGAGCAACGCGGCCCTGCCCGGATGCTTACGTTGAACGCGCACTACCGACGTCGGTGATGGAGGGCGTGTCGCAGTGTGCGATCGGACAAGTTATTTGAAACATACCGGCCCAACGCTCATTCAATCTTAACTTCCGTCGATTAACCAGTCCCAAGGAGCAATCCTCTCCCGAAGCCTTGGTGCTGAGCGTCTTTGCCCCCAATAGAGACGCTCAGCCCTTTTTTGCATCCGCGTATTCCGACTGGGCTACAGCAAGGCAGTTCGGGATCTTTCGTCACGCAGCCCATCCGGGTTCACCATCCAGCGCTCGTTGTCGATCGATGATCGACCCATTGGCTTAAGCATCTATAGCGACCATGCCGTCCCCGTGTTTCATTCGCTCAATCCGGGGGGCAAGCCACTGGTAGGTGTCCCAAAGGATTTGGGCGTAACTGCCTGTCAGGACTGGATCACATGCCATCAGCGATTCCAGGAGGTTATCGCGACAGGCTTCCAGATCACCGATTTGGCAGGCGCCGAGAATTTTCATTAGCGCCACGTACCGTTGCCTGCAGATTATGCATATATCGCAATACGATAAGCCGATGCAGCGTACGAAACCGGACGAACCAATCTGTATGTAATGGTGTCTAATACGCGCGGCCCGTTGCGGTTGACGAAGACGATACCGCTCGGCACCCGTCAGTCATCCGCCGGAGGCTTGCCATGGCTTTTGGGAAAGCTCAGCCGCAGCCGATCGATCTGCTCGTCCGTCGGCCAAAACCGGTCGCTTATCCCGGTCACCTTGCGGAACCTGAATCAAATCGCAACGCGCACAACAATGGGTTCCGACCCTCAGCGTCAAGCAAACGGCTGTATTTGTCCACGCAGACCCGTCCGTTTTGCCGCCGAGCTGACCGGTCGTAGTTATCAGGCCGAATGGCTCAAAGCGTTCGCGATCCGGAATTCTACGCTTTTCCACGGCTTGCCAATAATGGTCTGGCAGACCACACTCCGTCCGGTGTGAGCGCTTCCATCAAGCTGCTCGATATGTAACTGTTCGTCGAACAACGATCGATCCAATATCGGAAAAATCCAATGACTACCGAAACCAACGCCACCGAACTGGCAACCGAACTGACCATCGCCTGGTTGGGTAACTCCAATACACGGGTAGCAGCAGACGACGTTCCTGCGTTCCTGCAGTCAATGTATGCAACGGTGACCGGTCTTGGCGCGCCGGCCGAAGATAATTCTTTGACGCCTGCGGAGCCTGAGTACATGCCGGCCGTGTCGGTTCGAAAATCCCTTTCCAGCAAAGATCACATCCTCAGCATGATCGACGGCAAGCCGTACAAGACGCTTCGCCGCCACCTTTCCGGGCACGGCCTTACGCCGGACGAGTATCGCGCTCGCTATAGCCTAAAGGCCGACTATCCGATGGTCGCTGAGACGTACAGTGAGAGCCGCCGCGACATGGCCAAGCGGATTGGTCTCGGACGCAAGGCCAAGGTCGCCTCAGACGAGTCTGCGCCTGCAGACACTACTACTGTGGAATCGCCAAAGCGTCGTCGGGGAGCAAAGAAGACCGAAGCCGCCGACGTTTAAGAGCCGATCGGTGTAGGGTAGGTGTTTTACAGGTCGTGGCCACCGCCAGGCATTCGCAGCTGGCGGGGCCATTTGCGACCAAGAACAACCATAGTCGCTTGTCGAAGCATGGACCCCACGTTCCAGTAAGGCGTGGAATGTTATATAATTAGAACTCACTAAATAAGTTGTGTCATATGATCGCTCGCGTATCCGCCGCCTACATAGCGCCGTTCAGTTGATACGCCGTTAGATTCGTTCCGACTCCGTGACCGCCGCATTGATCATATTAGATCAAGTCTCGACATCGCCGACGGAGGACATCGCTTTAGACGGCTCCCGGATCGTACGCAGGATAGCGTCCGCCTGAACGATGTATAGGCATGCCATGTTTCGTCCACGCTCGTCGCTGCCGACGATTTTGTGCCTGCGGCGTTCGCACTGTGGTCCAGCCCAGCAAGAGTTCGGGCGAGCCGCTCAGTCAGGGTAGTGGTTGATATGTCCATGACAATCGCTCCTGTCGCAGATGCCTCCGGCTCGAAAGGTCACCCATGGCCTGAACCAGTTCTGATACGCGCCATTGTGGTCAGAGGAACGCCCGCCCTCCGGTCACCGGTATCGTCGCGCCGGTGATGTAGCTGGCCTCATCGTTAGCCAGCATCACATAGGGCGGTGCCAGTTCAGCGGGCTGTGCGGCTCGGCCGAGGGGGGTGTTCTCGCCGAACGACTTCACTGCTTCCTCAGGCATGGTCGACGGGATTAGTGGCGTCCACACCGGCCCTGGTGCCACCGCATTCACGCGGATCTTTCTATCGGCCAGCATCTGCGCCAAGCCCGAGGTGAAGTTGTTGATCGCGCCCTTGATCGTCGCGTAGGCGAGCAGTTGCGGACTAGGGTCCTGCGCGTTGATTGAGGTCGTGTTAATGATCGACGCCCCTTCGCCCATATGCGAAAGCGCCGCCTTCGACAGATAGAACATCGCGTGGATGTTGGTGGCGAAGGTCTGCTGCCATTCCTCATCAGGAATGTCCTCAATTTTATCGAAGGTCCGCTGGTGCGCAGCGTTATTTACCAGAACGTCAATCTGACCGAACGCCGCTGCCGCTTTCGCGATAACATCGCGGCAATGCGCCGGATCGGACAAGTCTCCCGCAACGAGCACCGCTTGCCGCCCTTCCGCCTCAACCAACTGGCGCGTGGCCTCAGCATCTTCATGCTCGTTTAGATAGGAGATCAGCACATCCGCCCCTTCCCGGGCAAAGGCAATTGCAACCGCGCGGCCAATGCCACTATCACCACCGGTGACGATCGTCTTTTTTCCGGCAAGGCGCCCCCAACCCCTTGTAACTGTCCTCGCCATGATCAGGGCGCGGGTCCATGGCGTCGGTCTGGCCGGGGATGGATTGCTGCTGTTCGGGATAAGGCGGGGTGGGGCGGTCGGTCATGCAATATGCTCCGTGAAGAGAATTCAGCGCGCGTCGACGCGGTCGCAATGGACGAAACCGAAATAGCCGGCAATAATCGCCAGCAACGCATGCAGCCAGATGTCGTTACCGTACAGCGGTACCAGCCCGAACAGCGTATTGAGCACCGGCACGAGGCCGGCAATGGTCAGCACGCCATAGAGGATTGCCACCATCCGTGCATAAAGCCGCGCGCTACCGACGCTGCGTGCCGCCAACAGGCCCCACAAGCCGAACAAGATATGCACTAAATTGTGCAGCACATTGACGGGGAACATTCCGAACGCGAGGCGCGATGCACTGGTCACCACGACACCAGGATGGATATGTTCGGGCGACAGGCCCGGCACGAAACCGGCGACGCCTGCCAGAAGAAAGATTACCCCGTACAAAGCTGCAAAGCTGCTGATCCGCATCTGCTATACTTTCGAAGCGCTACGACCACATGCCGCGTCGATGGGCTAACGGGTCGTCCGGCGGGTCGTTCCGGCAGAAGCCGAAAGGTTAACATGTTTGAATAAAATGCAATTTCAACAGCGCTCAAATCCTTAGCTTAATGGGGATCACGTCCGTCCGCCGTCGGCCCTGCGTGTTTGCGAACGCATCATTGATCCGGTCAATCGTATCAATCGGGTAATCGCTACGATCCATCTGCGGAACAGGCGAATAGTGGTGGGAAGCTGCCTGTCTGCTTTGGAGCGCCAAAATGGTATAAATGCCCGTTCGTTCAGCTCTGATGATCGAAAGCTACGCGTTCTCATCTCGGTCATTATGCAAATGGCCGCGAGCAGAGCTCGCGACATAACGGGTTTCGCACGCAAACGTGAAGCTACCCGCGTTGGGTAGATGCGGGCTCGCTTAGGCCTTGGTTTAGGGATCACTCTTCATCTTGCACAAGAGGCCGAGATTTCAAAATCTTCGAAAAGGGTTTCTACCCCAACCGGAGTCCAGGCGGGAGACGCGGTCAAGCGAGGTCTAGCCGTGCTTGTACGCCGAAAAACTTTTCGTGACGCATTACTCCCGGTCAAATCCGGTTGGTTGCGACTAGCTCGTGATAGAACTTACCGAGTTCCGTCAGTTTGGCCCCTTGGCTCCGCTTTGCTGCCCAGTACAGGTCCGTCCCCTCTGTTGGGCACAGTAGGCCTCCTATTTGGTATGCCTTGAACTTTTTGAAAATTAAGACGTGTTCGGAGTTCGCGACCGGCTCCGTCTCTTCGTAGGTCGGGTCCATCGCATAAACGTCGTCAACTGCCGAGAAGTGCTGTACGAGTTCGCGAAGCTGGGCGTCGGAGACCTTGGGCAGGTTCGTCCGCACGGGGCCCAGGTGGCCGGCATGCGACTTGTAGACGGGTCGCTGACCCCACGCGCCAAGCGCTGCTTCCACGTACCCGTAGATTGAAGCGGCTGAGACGCGCCCCCTGACATCGGCAGCCCCGCCGCGGAGCGCGCCCAGAACCAGTCTGGTAAAGACACCGTGGCCGCCCACCTCCATCGCTTCCTGCGTCGGCCGTGAGGCGGCAAGTATCGTGACGCCCTCACGAAGGACAGCCTTATGCTCGAGCGAGCCTAGCGCGGCGTCCACGTTGCCCGCCGTGCCGCTGTAGCAGCAGTCGAGGATCACCAGCACGGTCGCGGCGGGCGACTTGTTCGCCATATCGATCAGCTCGTTCATTGGAAGGCCGGGGTCGTCCTCGATAGCGTCTTGGGTGACGAGGTAGCCACCAACGTCACCTGGCGTCCCGTGGCCCGAGAAGTAGAAGAGAATGTCGCCCCTGAAGTCGGCGAACAGCTCGCGCCATCTTCGCCTGAGGTGGGCCCGCGTCACGCTCGATGACCCGGGACCTGTCAGCATCCTGCAGTCAAAGTTCACGCTGCCGTCGCCATTCCGCGCGAGGGTGTCGCGCATGTCGACCGTGTCAGAGACGCATGCTCGCAGGTTCTTGACCTCGGGACTGTCGTACTCGTCGATGCCGACCAACAGCGCTCGCTTCGGCAAGATCACGCTCTAGACCTTGTTCTTTCCTTCACCCATCATCTGAGTGATTGCGGCAGCGACGTCGTCCCACTTCCAAGCGATGGTGCGATTGCGGGGCAGGCCTGCAGGCAAGTTGCTCGAGGTGCTTGCGCCGTCCACGTAGACTCCGAAAGCCGGAACGTCCTGTAGCTTGGCCATCGCCAGCTCCTTCGCGACGCCAGACGCGCTAGCCATCGTCTTTCCGACGAGCACGATGACCATGTTGCACTTACCAATTTTGGCGCTGATGACCTTTTCCCACTCCGCCTCTGCAAGCGCGCTCTTGGAGGACCAATCTTGAATAGCAAATGGCGTCTTGGAGTTCTTGGCCTGACCGACGAAGAGCATGCGCGATGTCTCGTCATGGTCAAAGTCGAAGCTGATAAACGCTCTGGGATTCGCCATTTCGTCTCGCTCCCACATAATTGCTACGTTACCGGACGCCGGGTCGAGCCGAGATTTTCGCCCGAACCGCCGCACTTGGCACCTATGGCACCGCAGCTCGTGAATGATGTTCCGACTTATTCCGTGACGGTTGTGTCACTGCTCGCCGGGGCCGACAACATGCATTCGACAAATAGGATTGGATAGAGCGAAATACGCCATTGCAAGAATCATCGACGAAAGGTCTATTATAAAATGATGGCCACGATCGACACGCCGCTGCGCTGCGGCCCGCACCATCAAGATATCCGGGCGTGCGGAACCGTCACCAGTTGGGTATTTGCGTGGTAAGCGCTCCGGTGCATGACCGGGGCGTTGGAACTCCGACGGACGGCGTGGCCGTTTGCCTCTCGGGCGGCGGTTACAGGGCGATGATGTTCCATGTCGGCGCGCTGTGGCGGCTGCACGAGCTCGGTCTACTAGCGCAAGCGACGCGGGTGTCCTCGGTGTCTGGCGGATCAATTACGGCGGGCGTGCTGGCGCTGGCTTGGGGGCGGCTCGTTGCCGGGGGGTCCTTTGCCGATCTCGTCGCTGCGCCGGTGATGCGGCTCGCGTCAAGGACGGTCGACCGCGGGGCGGTGCTGGGTGGCGTGTTCCTACCGGGGACGGTCAGTCAGCGAGTCGCGGCCGTGTACGACGATGTGCTGTTCAAAGGGGCGACACTCCAGGATCTTCCGGACGATCCCCGTTTCGTCATTAATGCGACAAACCTCGAATCGGGCTCGCTTTGGCGGTTCTCCAAGTCCTACATGCGCGACTGGCGCGTCGGCTCGATCGAGCGGCCGACGTTAAGGCTGGCTGACGCGGTCGCCGCCTCCTCGGCGTTCCCGCCTGTGCTATCGCCTTACGTCCTCGACGTGGAGCCGTCGGACTTCGACGTGTCGGAGCCGGGCCTCGGGGACGAGTTCAGGCGCGACGTCAGCCTCACCGACGGCGGCGTCTACGACAACCTAGGGCTCGAGACGGCTTGGAAGCGCTGCCGGACGCTGCTCGTGTCCGACGGCGGTGGCCGCAGCTCCGACGATGCCTCGCCGCCGGGCGACTGGGCGCAACAGGCGAAGCGAGTCCTCGACGTCGTCGACGGTCAGGTGCGGGCGTTGCGCAAGCGGCAGCTGATCGGCTCGTTCATCGACAGCGTCCGGGACGGTGCCTATTGGGGCATACGGACTGATCCCGCCGAATACGGCGTCGAGATGCGGCTCGCGTGCCCACGGAGCGCCTGCGTGGCGCTGGCCGAGACGCCAACGCGGCTCAAGCGGATGCCGCCGGAGCTCCAGCGGCGGTTGGCCAACTGGGGCTACGCGATTAGCGATGCCGCCGTTAGGGCGCACCACGATGCCGGGGTCCAGGCAGCAACGGGGTTCCCGTTCCCCGACGCGCCGCTGTGATCGGCATCGGCAGACAAGCTGGGGGACGGCCGTGAGGAAGGTCGTCATCCTGCGTAGGCCGGACGTCGGGAGGCGCGACGGCTTTTCGACCAAGAGCTTCGGCGCGGCCGAACGCGCGGCGCCATCGATTTCGTCCGAGGTGCTCGATGCATCCGACGAGGCCGAACTCGCGCGCGATCCCGGGGTGGTCGCATCGGCCCCGGTGATGCCAACCCGGCTCATCCGGCCGCTGGCGGCCGAGGGCGCGGCGGGTGAGCCCTGGGGCATCTCGGCCGTCGGCGCGGACGCGTCCGCCTTTGACGGGTCGGGGATCGTCGTGGCGGTGCTGGACACCGGGATTTACGCAGAACATCCGGCCTTCAAGGGAATCAGGCTAGAAACGCGCGACTTCACCGGGGAGGGGATGCAGGACGCGCTGGGGCATGGGACCCACTGTGCAGGCGTGATCTTCGGACAGGACGTGGAGGGGATCCGCATCGGCGTGGCGCGGGGCGTGCGCCGCGCGCTCATAGGCAAGGTGCTCGGCGACGACGGCTCGGGCGATTCCGAGATGGTGTTCGACGCGATGCACTGGGCGAGCGCCGGCGGCGCCAACGTGATCTCGATGTCGCTTGGGTTCGACTTTCCGGGTCTGGTGGAGGATCTTGAGGGACAGGGATGGCCCATTCGTCTCGCGACCTCCACCGCACTCGAGGCGTACCGCGCCAACCTGATCATGTTCAACGCCGTGATGTCGGAGTTGAAGGCCGGACGGGCTTTCGGCAGGGACGTCCTAGTCGTCGCTGCGTCGGGGAACGAGAGCGAGCGCCAAGTCGACCCGAAGTTCCGGATAGCGGCGTCGCTGCCTTCCGCGGCCGACGACGTGCTCTCCGTCGCCGCCCTCGGGCGCGGGGTGGGCGGACTGTCGGTGGCGGAGTTCTCGAACATCGGCGCCAAGCTGTCCGGCCCTGGCGTCGACGTCCTCTCGGCCTGGCCCGACGGTGGCCTGCGGTCGCTGAGCGGCACGAGCATGGCGTGTCCTCACATTGCCGGTGTGGCTGCGCTCTGGTGGCAGTCGGTGGCGGCGAGGGGCACGGCGGGCGCCTTCAACGTCGGCGCGAAGGTCGTCGCCAGTTGCACCCGCGAGGGGCTGGCCGACACCGGTCAGGAGGACGTCGGCGAGGGACTGGTCCGGGCACCATGAATCGACCTCGGCAGGCTGGCGCGGCCTACGCGTCAAGGCACGGAAGGGCATGAGCGTGTTCCGCATGACGATGCTGCCAGCAGGAGATGGGGACTGCCTGCTTCTGAGCTGGGGCGACCCCGGCTCGCTGCGCCACGCGGTCGTCGACGGCGGGCGCACGTTCACCTACGCCGCGTTGCGGCCGAGGCTGTTGGCAATCCGGGAGGCCGGTGAGCCGCTCGAGCTGCTGGTCCTTACCCATGTCGACGCCGACCACATCGAGGGCGGGCTGAAATACTTGAGCGACGCCGAACCGCCGATCGCCCCGGCGCGGGTGTGGTACAATTCGTTCGAATCTCTGGGTGGCTTGGCCGCCCGCAGCATAGCGCAGGGAGACCGGTACGCCGCCGCGATCGCCAGGCTGGGCTGGCCGCTGAACGGAGGCTTCGCCAATGGCCTGATCTCGGTCGCAACTGCGCCTGCTGACGGCGGCATACCCGGCTTACAGGTCACTGTGCTAGGGCCCGACGGCGACGGGGTCGAGGCAATGCGTCGCAGGTGGGCCGATTGGCGCGCCGACCACGATCCTGTGAAGCTGGCGCGATCGGGCAGGCTGTCCCGGGCCCCGATGCCCGACCCGCTCGACGTCGAGGTTTTGGCGGCACCCGGCAAGACCGACGCCGAGGTGCCTAATGGCTCCAGCATAGCGCTGCTTGTTGAGCATAAGGGTCGGCGCGTGCTGCTCGCCGGCGACGCCCATCCCGATACCCTTGTCCGGTCGATCGCGCCGCTGGCGAGGGCGGAGGGCGGTCGCCTCCGCGTCGACCTGTTCAAGGTCTCGCACCATGGCAGTCGCGCCAATGTGACGCGGGAGGTCGTCGAGCTCCTCGACTGCCGCCGGTTCGCGATCTCGACTGACGGGACCCGCCACCGCCATCCCGATCCGGAGGCGATCGCCCGGATGCTCGCCTTCGCGCCGCCCGGCCCGCGCGAGCTGCACTTCAACTACGCGAGCGATCGTACGCGACCGTGGGACGGTGCCGCGCTGAAGAACCGGTGGGACTACGTCTGCCGTTTCGGGGACCCGCAGGGGACGCTCGAGGTCGACGTCTAGGGCGGTGGACGACGAACGGCACAGTCTGCTGCTTCCTAGATCCGCCCCTTCTCGACAAGCCGACGGTAGTGCTCGCCCAGCACGGTCAGCTTGCAGGACTTCGACTCCATGGCCGCGTGGTACATATGCGGCGCGTCGACCGGCACCAGCAGGTTCACGCGGTTGAACTTCTGCAGGATGGCGAAGACCTTGTTGTTGGTCTCGTCAGGGCACGGTCCTTCGGGCTCGTAGGAGGGGTCGAGCGCGAAGGCGTGAGCGGGGGATGGGAAGAACTCGGCGATCCGCCGCAGAACGTCGAGATCGATCGGCGGCTGTACCTTGCGCAGGGAGACGAAGCTCTCGACGTTGGTGCGGAAGATGGGGCGCTGGCCCCATCGCCCGAGCGACTGGTCGATGTGCGCGTAGACGCTGCCGGGCGTGACGTCGCCGACCAGGTTGCTGGCGGCACCGTTGAGCGCGTCGATCAAAAGGTTCGTGAACGTTCCGCTGCCGTCGGCCTCGGTCGCGTACTGGTCGGCAGCCGACGCCGTCAGGATCGTCATCCCTTCGGCGAGGATGGCGCTACCGGTGTCGGGACTGGTGCCCGCGACGCCGGAGTGGCAACTGTCGAGGATGATGACCTTGTTGCCCGTGCGTGACTTGTTGGCGAGCGTTAGGATCTCGGACAGCGGGATGCCGTCGTCGCCCGACCGGCTGTCGCTGGCGCACAGGTAGCCGCCAGTTGCTTCCACGTGCCCGTGCCCTGCGAAGTAAAGAAGAACGGTGTCCTCCTTGCCGCCGAAAAGCTCGCGTATAGCCTCTTTGAGCTGCGCTCGTCCCACGGCATCCGCCGGACCTGTCCCAGTGACGATCCGCGTGTCGAAATTCGTTGTACCATCGGCGTGGCGGTCCAGCACGGCCCTCACCGCATGGGCGTCGTTGACGCAGCCGTGCAGCGGCTGAACGGCGTCGTAGTGGTCGATGCCGACGATGAGCGCCTTGCGTGTCATGCGGGGCTCCGGTTTAGAGCGAGTCGATGAAGGTGGCGATGATCGGGTGCGACCACGGCTTCGCGGTCAGTCCGGGAAACGATGTACGGTCGTCGGACTTGGGCCATATCGCGAGGATCGGCTTGCCCTCCTCCTTGGCACATTCGACCTCCCACTTCTGGCCAGAAGACGTGGTCGAGTTCTTTGTGATAAGTGCAATCACGCCGTGCGACCGGCGGATCCGCGTGCGAACCTTGTCCTTCCAACCAGAGTCGTACGCCTCGCGCACCGACATGTCGATGTACTCGAATGGCGTACTAGCGTTGATGGCCTGTCCACGCAGCAGATCTCGCATGTCCTCGTCCTCGATCGGGAACGCGACGAAGATTGTCTTCTTGTCAGCCATCGGTCTTCCTCTCTCGGTAGCTTCAATCTCGCTGCGTTATTGCCCCAGCGACGCGCGGAGCGTCGTGAAGAACTCACGCGTCGCGTCGTGGGTCGACGCGGTTTCGTTGATGCCGATGTTGCGTTTGCGCGTGAATGTCTGCCGGGCCGACTTTGTGGCCGCCGCATACTTGTCCAGGTCGGCGTCGGTGCGCAGGTAGGGCCACTTACGAAGGAATTCGGGTGGCAGGGCGTTGCCGCCCGAGAAGGTCGCGAGTGGGAAGTCCTTCTCGGTCGCCATGCCAATTTCCCAGGGCACCCACTGTGAGTTTGCGGTGGATGGCGAGACGACCGCCAGCAGCTGCGTGCACTTGCCCATCTCGCTTCGGATGTGGTCAGCGAGGCGTTCCACCGATCCGCTGACGTATGGATCGATCGAGTCGAGGTAGCAGTCGAGGCCATGATTAATCTTCAGGCGTGCTGCGATACGCGCGGTAAGCTCGGAGTCGGCTTTTTGGTGTGATAGGAAGATTTTCAAGGTCGCCCCGCCATGCTTGGTGCCGCTTGTTGATCGGACAGCTGCAGCATGTGCGCAATAGCCTTGTTTCGAGATAAGTCCGATACGCTGCAAGATCGCGCGTTCTTCCACGGCGAATGGCGATGGCACCACTCGACCGAGGTGGCGTTGAAGATGGTCATTTCCCGCAAGGGGAGCTCGACTGGCTAGGCAATTTCTCGATCGACGAAGGTTATGGTAGGCTACAAAGAAAGGAAGTTACGGTGATTTTTGGCATAACCGGGCACCAGGAGCGCGAGGGCATTGATTGGGATTGGGTACGCGCCAGTATCGGCCATGAGTTAGAGCGTGGAAAGGCGCCTCTTCGAGGACTGTCGTCCTTAGCGCGCGGTGCGGACCAGGTCTTCGCCGAGGAGGTGCTGCGCCTTGGGGGTGACCTCACTGCAGTTATTCCAATAGACAATTACGAGACCTACTTCGAAGGCGAAACGCTTACCGCTTACCGGCATCTGTTGTCGGCCGCGAAGGTGGAGCGCATGCCTCCGGCAGAAGACGACGAAGCCGCGTTCTTAGCGGCGGGGATCCGCGTCGCCGACGAATGCGAGATTTTGCTAGCAGTCTGGGACGGGGAGGGCGCACATGGGTCGGGCGGCACCGCCGACATCGTTACTCATGCTCGCACGATCGGACGGAGCGTCGTTCACCTCCAGCCAATCACACGCGCGATCTCACGCTTCTGAGCGCTGACAGAGCCTAGGTGTTCAGTCCTGGCATCTGGCGCTACGGCATGGCGCTTCATCGATGGGAAGTCGCCGACCGATCAGATGCACGTTGGCGAGGACGGCCTGATCTGGACGCTTCCGCAGGGCTGCGAGGGTGACTCGCGTGGAATCAGAAGTCAGGAGTTCGCAGGTGAAGTTCGGGAACCGGTCGCGATTGATGGACAGGGGGTCCGCGACCGCTCCCGCGTCGGTCAGGCAGCGTATCGTGCGCCTCGTATTTGTCGATACCCACAAGGACCGCCAGTCTCGCCTGTTCCATTCGCGGAACCACAATTAGCTAGTGGCCACCCGCCCGGCATATCGCTCACCATCGTACAGGCCAATCAACGTCCGGCTCAAGTTACCGGCAGGACGTCAGCGGCACGACACAATCCGGTCGAGCTGTGTCTTGCGAAGACGGGCGTTCCGGCTAGCATCCATCCGCCGATGGTCAGGGGGGGTGCGGGGCATGGTCCTTGGCGGCCAGTTCAGCTATGGCGGCGAGGTTGATCGTGTAGATCACCGCGCCGTCATTGTCCCCTCGCGCGCGGCAATGATCCGCCGCGACCTGCGTGGCTTCGGCCGCGCGATCAAATTCGCGCAGCTTGGCGAGGTTGAAACCTTGCAGCCCGAGCAACTTGCCGCGATGCACCCACCTGTCGGCCGTCCCGTCGTCGAAATGGTCGAGGATTGCATCCAGAACGCCATTGCTCTGCGCATACCGGCCCTTGTCGCTCAGCCGCTGGGCGAGCAGCAAATCGGCTTTGGCTGGATGAGGCGGCAAGGCGAAGGCGTCGATAATCGCTAGATTGGTCGAATAGGTGCGAACGCCCTCGCTATCGCCGTTCGCCTCACAGGTCTCGAGCGCGTGTACTGTCCAATCGCGCGCGCCGTCGAGATTCCCGACCGTCAGTTCGGCCTGGCCGAGCGCGCCCATGACCTTGGCGCGCAGATCGTCGATCCAGGGCCCGCTCAAGCCCTCGGCGTCCCGCATCCACGCCTTCAGGCAGGCGATCTGTTCGGCGAACAGCCCGGCGACGCGGAGCGTTTCGGCATGTTCCATGCGCCCGCTTAGCTCTTCGATCGGCGAACCGTTGGGGCCTTCGCCCATCAGGCTTTCCCAAGGTCCGGGCCGGCCCTGGTCCTTGAGGAACTCGGCGATGAATACCAGGCAAGATCCGTAGTCCTGTATATCGGACGGGTTGTCACGAAGCTCCGCCGGAACCTGTCGCCAGGTTGCGAACAGTGCTTCGATCCGGTCGGCCTGGCCGTGCAATAGCTGTTTGAGGCCCGTTCGATCGCCGCCGACGGCGTGACGAAAAGCCGCAATCTTCAGCGCCTCGTCGCTCAGGGACTTGTTGCCCAGTGATCCGCCGAATAGTTTCTTCAACAAGCTCATTGTCGGTCCTCCGGACCCAAGTGCAAGGCGTCGAGCAACATCGTGAGCTGACCGCGAAAAATGCCGCCGGTCAACGCGGCGAGAATTTGCGGCTCGGCGTGCGCGCCGCCGCGGCTCTCCGGCGTCTCGCGGCCGTGATAAAGCTTACGCAGGTTGTCCACAGCGCGATCGACCAGCAGAACATGCAGGTGGAGCCCCGCATCCACCGCCGATCGCAGCAGCCACTTGGCCGTGTCGCCATAAGAGAAGCGGGCCTCGCTGGCGATGACGAGCAAGGCGTCGGCCGACGCCTCGACGACGACGAGCTTACCGTCGACGAACTCGCCGACGGGCGCAATGTCCGAAGCCAGCCAGGATATCGAAGGCACGGACAGACCCAGCGCGTCGCTCAAGATGCCGATCCGCTCGAGCGTCCAAGCGGACATCAGGACGGCTTCGCCCTCGCAACTCGCCAGGATCGTGACGTGGCAGGTCGGGCCTTCTGCGGTCCCTGCGAAGGTTCCGAAGGAGCGATAGTGACTGGCGGGCGTTGCGCCGCCCCATTCGTCGATCTGTAGAGCACCGCTCCAATCAAGCGACAGCGGCGGTTCGATGGGCGTCGCGATGTCGATCGTGCCCTGGCTTGCAGGCCCTGATAGCGCTTGCCTGCGGAAGACGGGGAGCGCGCCGGTCAGCAGCTCCGATGAGTCGACATGCACCTTTTGCGGAGCAGGCAGCTCGACGAGCTGGCGGTGGACGTGATCGGCGTCCTCCGCCTTTGTCATGCTCAAGCCAAGCCGCTCGATGCTGGTCCGGCCGTCCTGGACACCGAAGACCATGGTATCGAGCGTTGCCCGCCAGATGAGATGGGCGCGATCCGCCATCAGGTTCTGAAAGCTCGACCGGTCAGCTGCCTGCGGCGTCGAGATCTCCTTTGTGCCAGCCATCAAGTAACTCTGGCCGATTAGCCCATCCGAGATGCCGGCTTCGAGGGTGCACCACGCCCGGCTTAGGTAGTCAAAGGGATCGTCTAGCATGATGACGGTGCTGCCCATCACCTGCACGGCGGACAGCCGCTCGAGCGCCACCGCGATGAGATTGTCGGCGGCCTCCGAAGCTTGGGGAATGCAGCTGTAGTCGATCCACAGCCGCATCCGATCGGCTAGACGCGCAAGTTCCGGAAATTCGCCGATCGCGCGGCGGAGCCGCTCAAAGCTTTCGTGGTCGACGCCCGCCGCGGCGTCCACGGTTTCCAAATCCGGAAGGATGCGGCAGGCCGCGGCCGCAGCCGCCTCAAGCTCTTCCGCGTTGCAGTTCGGCCGCAGCAGGTTGACAATAATCGCTTCTGCGAAGTCTCCGGCATAGACACCCACCGGATGTCCAAGGGCCGCTGCGAAGCCGCGGGGATTGCGCAAGCCGCGCGTCGCTGCCGTGTCGATCGCCTCTAGCAAGGCGGTCAGGACTTGCCAGAGCAGCATTCGGCACTGCCGCCCGTCGGGATCGGGATGATCCGGAGTCGACCACCGGTGGGACACAAAGACGTAGTGATGATCGTCTTGGATCGTCGTGCGCGCGGCGTGGTTCCACTCCTCGAAGCCGGGAAAGCGCCCGAAAGTGATGAGATCGGTCAGCGGCAGCCAGACCGCATCGAGCTGTAGGTCTGAGACGACCCGCGAGATGTTGGTCGGCTCATCGCGGAAGGTCGTTATCCGGTCGATCATGTCCGGCGGATCGCGAAGAGAGAAGATCAGGTCGGGCAGCGGCGATCCGCCTCCGGTCTGGATCAGCTTGATCAAGTCCCGGTCGCGAATTTCATAGCGGAACCGCCCTGCGACACCCGAAGGAACTGCGAGCGGCCTGTGCGCCAAAAAGGTGAGCTCGGAAGCGACCGTGTCGAGGTCCCGCGGCGCCGCGTCGCGCCGCGTGCGGACTTCGCGCTCGGCGAGCGTGGAGGCGAGGCCCACCGGGCCCCCGTGAGAATGGCAGCTCGAAAAGCGGTAGGCGATCTCGTCGTAGCTGCGTCCTGCCAAGCGGGAGTATTTCAACGCTTCGCCCGCTTCCAGACGACGGCCCTCGAGAAGACCATCGGTACGCCGGAAGTCGTCAGGAGCGACATTCTCCCATTGGCTGATGTCGATGCTTTGGATATTTGCCGGCAAAGTCAAGGTCACCTCCCGACTGCGCATCCGCGACGGATTTATCGATGAGCATGACACAGCTTTAGCGGAGGCGCACGCCTGTAATCATCGTGACGATGGGCGCAATGATGTGGTCCTGCTCCCGAAGGAACCAACGACAAGTTGTGAGGCCGGCGCTCGACTGGCTCAATGTCGGCTGTTACGGCGCTACTGGCCCCAGCCTGTCGGCTGCATCGCTGAGCAAATTGTCTGCGCTCGGCAATCGCCAACACTGGATGCGCGTCTCGAAATCGCCGAAGTTGGGCAGCCCGAAACTACCTTGGGTGACTGGTTCTGAGTCCTCGCTGCTATCGAGCTGCGCCATAGGAAGCGCCCCTATTTCATCAGTTTGGTAGGTCAACCAGGCTTATCGAACCGCTGCGACCCTCCGTCGCAGCGGAATGCGCCAATCGAATTTGATGACTTCTCCCGGTGCTTCATCAGACCGCTCCGAGGCCATAGAGCGCCAAGCCGGCGGCAGACGTCGCCAGCAAGGTAGTGATGACACCGCCCGCGTCAGGAAGATCGCATGGGCGGCGCCCAGCGAAAGGACGAAGGCTGCCGGATCAATGCTAGTCAACACCGGTGCATCGAAGCGGAATGGGCCCGCTGCGACCATCGTCGTCTCCCGGAACAGGGTATGGAGCGCGAACCAAACGGCGAGGTTGAGGACGACGCCCACGACCGCCGCGGTGATGGCGGAAAGCGCACCGGCGACTGCGACGTTGCCGCGAAGCCGCTCGATGAATGGCGCGCCGAGGAAGATCCACAGAAAGCACGGCACGAACGTCACCCATGTCGCGAGCAGACCGCCCAGCGTCCCGGCTACCAACGGCGATAGCCCGCCGGGGTCGCGAAAGGCACCAAGGAAGCCAACGAATTGCAGGACCATGATGAGCGGCCCAGGCGTCGTCTCCGCCATGCCAAAGCCATCCAGCATCTCCTTTGGCCCTAGCCAGCCATAGCTTTCGACAGCCTGCTGCGCGACATAGGCGAGGACAGCATATGCACCCCCGAAAGTGACCATCGCCATCGTCGAGAAGAACGTCGCGATGCGGCTAAAGACGTCATCGGGACCAAGCGCGATCAGCAGCGTTGCGACCGGTACGAGCCAGAGTGCCAGCCAGACCAGCGCTGTGCAGATCGTTTCAGCCCAGGTCGGCTGCGCGTGGGCGGGCAACTTCTCGCCGAGCAGGGTGTCTGCGTCGGCAACAACCGCGCCTTTGGATGCGCCATGCCCCCCGCCCCTGAAAGCCGTGCTGCCCTGCCGGGCGGACCGCCATCCGATGAGACCGGCACCCAGGACGATCAGCGGGAATGGCGCGCCAACGAAGAAGATCAGAACGAACGCCAGCGCCGCAAGCGCCCTTGCCGGTGTCGACTTGAGCGCTCGTCCGCCGATCCGCACCACCGCCTGGAGCACGACGGCCAACACGGCACACTTGAGGCCGAAGAACAGCGCTGAGACGATCCCGACGCGACCGTAGAGGACATAGATCCAGCTGAGCGCCATGATCGCAACTGCGCCGGGAATGACGAACAGCACGCCGGCGACGATGCCGCCCTTGGTGCGGTGCATCAGCCACCCGATGTAGGTGGCGAGCTGCTGTGCCTCTGGCCCTGGCAACAACATGCAGTAGTTGAGAGCGTGCAGGAACCGCTGTTCACCAATCCAGCGTTTCTCGTCGACGAGGATGCGGTGCATGACCGCGATCTGTCCGGCCGGCCCCCCGAACGAGAGCATGGCAATGCGCAGCCAGATCCAGAAGGCTTGACCGAGCGTGACCGGCTCCGGGCGCACCGGGGTAGCGGCTTCCGCCGTCACCGCGATCATGCCGACACCTTGGCGCGCGTCGCCTGATGCGAGGACCAGTTGTGCTTTTCGCCCTGCGCGTCGCGGCACCAGCGATACAGCGCGTCATACACCGCCATGCCGGCTTCGAGCTGGACATGATCGTCGCTGTGAATACGCGACAGCCCCAGCGAGAATGGCGAGGAGTCCCGCCGCCTCCGGCACCAAGTCGAGGCGATCGGTATCGGCACCGCGCACGATCGTAGCGAGGCGGACCAGCGGTTCATGCGTGTCCAGCCCAAAGGCTTCGACTATCACGTCGAAGGTGCAACGCTCGCCACGATGGCTCCAGAACACGCCTTCGTCCGCGACGTCGAACGGCTCGGCCTGCTGCCGGGTGGCGACAGTCAGCACCTCGCCGGGTGCTACGAACAAAAAGCGTGCCTCCGGATCGACGAACCGCCGGATCAGCCAGGGGCAGGCGATGCGATCGACCTTGGGTCGCGCCCGCGTGACCCACCATGTGCGGCCATCGTCATGCCGCGGTGGGAGATGGGTCAGGGAAACCGTAGGCAGCGCGCTTGCCGCCCATGCGGCAAATCCGCCTTCCAGCACTTCGGCCGCGACACCCTCGCTTCGAAGAATAGCCGCCGCGGCAACCGCCGGCCCACTGCCATCAGCGTCCACAAGTGCGGCGGTTGATCCAGGGGCATACCCCCATCGGGTCGGATCGGGGTGAGCTGGAAACAGTGATCCCGGAATAGCTTCTGTCGGTCCGTCGCGCAGATCGACAATACGGGGCGCGCTGGCAGATGCGACAAGGCGGGCAAGTTTGTCCGGTGCGATGGCGTTTGGAGCAGGCATGCCGCGTCCCTTGCGTGTTCGTGCTGGACGCGATTCTTTAGCTGACGCCTCGTGGGGAGATCGCCATCCCCATTCCCCTAATCAGCCATGCTCATCATGGGATGTCAATCGTCCTCGCGCGCCCAGCGTCTTCCGTGACATGAACGAATGTCCGAAGTTGGAGGAGCGAGGATGCGCCCGCAATGACCGGAATTGGGTCGTTCCAGCAACCAGTCAGTTGCTCCTTGGCACGCTATTAAAGAATGTCTGTGGATAGCTTGGTCAGGATAGCGACACGCCTTGTGCGGAGGGCAGGCTAACGATATTCGACGATTCAGCCCAAAGATTGATGCCGCCATCTTCGGCTGCCGTGTCGATAGCGGAGAGTTCGGCCGTCGAGAAGTCGAGCGTCCTGACTGCGTCGAGCGAGTCGTCAAGTTGCTCGACGGTGCGCGCGCCAATCAGCGCTGAAGTGACGCGCGGGTCGCGCAGCACCCACGCGATGGCCATTTGCGCCAATGTCTGACCGCGCGCGATTGCGATATCGTTGAGGGCACGGATGGCATCCAGATTCTGTTCGGTCAGCAATGTCGTCGCGAGGGATCCGCCGCGGTTTGCCCGCGCGTCTTTCGGAACGCCATTCAGATATTTGTCCGTTAGCATACCTTGCGCGAGTGGGGAAAAGGCGATGCAGCCGGTACCAAGGTCTTCGAGCGTGTCGAGCAACTCGCGCTCAATCCAGCGGTTGAGAATCGAGTAGCTGGGCTGGTTGATGAACAGTGGTACCTTTTCATCGGCCAGGATTTGTGCCGCCTTGCGGGTCAGTCCAGGTTCGTAGGAAGAGAGGCCGACATACAACGCCTTACCCTGACGATGGAGCTGGACCAGCGCACCCATTGTTTCTTCGAGTGGCGTCGTTGGATCGACACGATGGGAATAAAAGATGTCGACATAGTCGAGACCCATGCGCTTCAGGCTTTGATCGCAGCTGGCTATCAGATATTTCTTCGACGAGCCGATATCGCCGTACGGGCCGGGCCACATGTCCCAGCCTGCTTTCGTTGAGATGACGAGCTCGTCGCGATGCGTGCTGAAATCGCTGGCAAGCACACGACCAAAATTCTCCTCCGCCGATCCATAAGGCGGGCCATAATTGTTGGCGAGATCGAAGTGGGTGACGCCGCGATCAAACGCGCGACGAAGGATCGAACGCCCCGTCTCGAAAACGTCGCTGCCGCCGAAATTCTGCCATAGGCCTAGGCTGATCGCGGGCAGTCTGACACCGCTTCGGCCGGTGCGTCGATAGGGCATATGGCCGTCATAGCGATCAGGCGATGCGGAATATGGAACGTCGAATGGCATGGCGGCTCCTTTTCAGGACGCTCAACGCACAACTAAGATAGCGTTTCAATACGGACCCGCAGATCTTAAAGGCCAGTCGACATCACAGAAGCTGGCCGACGCCGGCCATCATCGTCCTGTCGGATCGGGAGAGGAGCCATAACTCCTGGCGCGGCTTGATGCCATATGCCGCGGGCCCGGACTTGCTCATTCGCGTGACAGGACGACGCAGTTTTTCTAAGTTACAGCGAATGAGCGATATTTCTGATCGTTCGGGGGAGCAGGTGGATGAGAGCACGGATCGTGATGCTTGCAGCGGCAGCCGTGATGCTGCTTGGCGCATCGGTCGCACCCGAACCGCGGCCGGCAATCACCGGCATCTCCCATCTGGCCGTCTATGCAAGGGACATGGGCAAGGCCGATCAATTTTATACGCACGTGCTGGGCGCAAAGCGGGGTAGCGATCCGGAAAGCGTTGCGGGCGTGCGCTACTATCTGAGTGGGCGCCAGTTTGTTGAAGTCATCCCTCTTCCGGCGAAGAAGGGAATAAGCAGGCTGGCCCATGTTGCCTATACGACCGTCGACGCGCGAGGCCTGCGTGCCTGGCTGACGCAGCGGGGGGTCGCGAAGCTTGGCAGCATTCAACGCGGTGCTGACGGGGAGCTTTGGTTCGCTACGTTCGACCCGGAGGGTAACGAGGTCCAGTTTGTCCAGCCAGCAACCAGCGCAAATGCGCCGATACCGGGCGCAATTAGTGGTCGGATCATCCACCTTGGCTATGCGGTACACAACCGGGCGAAGCAGGACAGCTTCTACCGACAGATCCTTGGTTTCCGGCCTTACTGGTTCGGCGCTTTCGAACCGGACAAGGTTGACTGGGTGTCACAGCAGACGCCGGATGGCCGCGACTGGTTGGAATATATGATGATCGGGCCTGGTTCCGACGTACCGTTGGACAAGGTCGATGCAAGCCAGTTGGGCGTCCTCAATCACCTCTCCCTCGGCGTACCCAACATGCAGGCTGCGGTTACGACACTCTACCGTGAGAACCGGCTCAGCCCCCGGCATGACGGACCGCAGATGGGACTGGATGGTAAGTGGCAGGCCAATCTCTATGATCCCGACGGCACCCGTGTTGAACTGATGGAGTTCCAGCCCGTCACCAAGCCATGCTGTTCACCATTTACTGCCGAAAGCCCGACGCATTGATCAAACTGCTGCTGAAACCGCGACCGTCCAAGCGTACCGGTCAAATCGGTCAGCTCCGCCTTACGAACGTTCGAGCCTGGGTAGTGATTGAAAAGACTTGAACCACCGTTTGTAGTTTGGTGCCGCTTCGCAACCGGCGCCGGCCTACGTACTAATTGACCTTGATTTATGACGGAGCGCCGCTGCGATCATTGCGGCCGAGGCTTCCTTGGCCCGCACTCGCCCCGCGAGTCTCTTAGAAGGTAGATCGGTCCTCATTCATTCGGCCGCTCGGCGGGCGACCTTAATACCCTTCGCAATAAGCATGAACGAACGTCCAAGGTCGGACCGACTAATCACAATCTCGAACGTCCGCAACTGATGACGTGGACGGCTCTCCAACCCTCCCGCAGGATGACCTGCGGAGAGCCGGAAGGAGAACCACGATGGGCAGCGTCACTACGATAGGTCTAGATCTCGCGAAGAACGTGTTCCACGTGCATGGCGTCGACGCGGAGGGCGTGGCGGTGATCCGCCAGCGACTGACCCGTGGGCGCATGCTGAAGTTTTTCGCCAAGCTACCGCCGTGTCTGATCGGGATCGAGGCGTGTGCGACCTCGCACTACTGGGCACGCGAGCTGGTTGTGCTCGGGCATGATGTGAAGCTGATGCCGGCGCAGTACGTGAAGCCGTACGTCAAGCGCGGCAAGAACGACGCGGCCGATGCGGAGGCGATCTGCGAGGCGGTGACCCGGCCGACGATGCGCTTCGTCGGCATCAAGTCGCCCTAGCAGCAGCGCAATGATGCTGCATCGTGTTCGCCTGATCCTCAATCGCCAACGGACGCAGTTGTCGAACGCGATGCGGGCGCACCTGGCCGAGTTCGGGATCGCGGCACCGATCGGCAGAAACGGCATCGAGCAGCTCCTCGACGTCATCGCCGACCCGACTGACGAGCGGGTGCCGGCCGATGCCCGGTTCTGCCTGGAGATGCTGCTCGCTCGGCGGAAGGCCAAAGTGGCCGCGGTCGCGCTCGCCAACAAGAACGCCCGCATGATCTGGGCGATGATGGCCCGCGGTGAGCGGTATCGTGAGCCGCTGGCGGCATAAGGAACACGGCGCGGGCGACCGCGCCTGACGAGGTTGGAAAGGGCGATCAGGAGCTAATGCTACAAGCCGGCTGAACCGCCGGATCGGGAAAACCCATAATGACCCAAGCACCTCGAGTGCGCGGAAGTGATCGGGACCCGAGACGCGCGAATGGCATTACGGCCAGCGGCACCATGCGCCGCACCAACAGGTCGGACACATGGCCGCACCAACCAGCAATGCTAGGCGAAGTCGTACTTGCCAACGGAGGGCCGTCCAAACATGGGTCATCGCACTGGCCAGCTGCCGCTTGGTTTCGGTTGTGGCGGCTTTTTCATACAACCTGCGTAATCCTTGGCGCGTTGATATGGTAGAACAAGCGTGCCAACCGTTCATGGTTTAAAAA
Organism: Sphingomonas sp. SAFR-052; assembly: GCF_051965015.1. Lineage (NCBI taxonomy): Bacteria > Pseudomonadati > Pseudomonadota > Alphaproteobacteria > Sphingomonadales > Sphingomonadaceae > Sphingomonas > Sphingomonas sp. SAFR-052. Next base: position 33,621 of record NZ_JBQCMO010000003.1, read on the forward strand.
CTCGTCAAAAAACCCCTTGTTCTACGATCCTGAGAGTCTGACTCGTTATTGTGTTCTGGCGATTTGTCGCGTGAGGGTTTTGACAGACGCGAGGTTCCACCAGGCTTCCTGTGACTGTTGGGAGGCTTCATAGTCTTTGGCGAGACGTCGGTTTCGACCGAGCCATGCGAAAGTCCTCTCGACGACCCATCGTCGCGGTTCCTGAACGAAGTGCCCGACGCGTTGCGAGCGGGTGATGATCTCGATGGTCCATGGCCGCGGATCGGCGACCGCGTCGAGCAGCTTGTTGCCGCGATAGGCGCGATCGGCATAGGCATGGCGCAGGCCGGGAAACCGGGCGGCCAGCGCCTTGAGCAACGGCACGGCGCCATGGCAGTCCTGCACGTTTGCCGGGGTGATACGCGTCTCGATCAATCGGCCTGACGTATCGGTTGCGATGTGGCGCTTGCGACCCTTGACCTTCTTGGCGGCATCGAACCCGCGCGGACCGCCGCTCTCGGTGGTACGCGCGCTCTGGCTGTCGATCACCACGGCCGATGGTTCAGGATCGCGTCCCTCGAGCATCCGCGAACGTGCCACCAGCAACGCATTGATCCGGGGCCACCAGCCCTGATCGCGCCAGCGGTAGAAATGATACTGTACGGTCGTGAACGGCGAAAATCACGCGGCAGACCACGCCACGGACATCCAGACCATAGCAAATACAGCAACGCGTTCACGATCCGCCTCAGCGGCGTCCGTCGCCGTCGGCCACGAACCGACGGCGGCGGCAGAAGCGGACCCAATACCCGCCACTCCGCCGCACTCAAGTCGCTTGCACACCGACCCTCGTCCCGGCGATACCGCTCCCGGGTGGCCTCATTCCAAACCATCGTCGATCCTTTCGTAGCTTCGCAACCACGATCGAATCACACATGGCGAGGCCATCCAACCCCTTTCCCGGTCAGCCTCTGAGGAAGGCCGAGGAGAGTGTGGCGTTCCGGCGCTATGCGTTATTCGACGGATGCTTCTACGTCATGCAGTCGTCGAAACCGTGGAATGACGGCGTGTTCTTTTGCGCCAATGGCACCGTGGCTGCTGCGCATCACCTTCGTGAGAATGTTCACATGGTCATTGAGTGGTACTTGACTCGGTTCAACACCTCATTGAGTGAACGTTCTCAATTGGCGCATAAATACAGGGCGCTGGAAATCCGGGGGAGGAATGATATGCGTCGCAGCGCCACTTGCACCGTTTCGCGTTGGATGATCGGGGCTTCGGCCGGCACGTTAGTCGCTGTTGCAGCACCCGCCTTCGCGCAAGACGCGGCTGCAACGCTCGGTCAGCCTGGCGATTCGGAAATCCAGACTCCGGAAACGCCCGGAGCGGAAGGTGACGAAATTCTCGTCACAGGCATCCGCGCTAGTCTCCGCGATGCATTGAACATCAAGCGCAACGCGCAGGGTGTGGTCGACGCGATCAGCGCCGAGGATATCGGTAAATTTCCCGACACCAACCTCGCTGAATCGCTTCAGCGTATTACCGGCGTCTCGATCGACCGCGCGAACGGCGAAGGCTCGACCGTCACCGTGCGCGGCTTCGGCCCTGAATATAACCTGGTCGTGCTAAACGGCCGTCAGCTGCCAACCTCGACGCTGGGCGACGGCGCCAGCGCACCCGCGTCACGTTCGTACGATTTCGCCAACATTGCGTCCGAAGGGATCGCTGGCGTGGAGGTTTACAAGACCGGCCGCGCAGCCGTGCCGTCGGGCGGCATCGGTTCGACGATCAACATCAAGACCCCACGCCCGCTCGACCGTCCTGGCATCCGTGGCTCGGTCGCGGCGAAAGGCATGATCGACACGTCGCAGAACGGCAAGGATCAGATCACGCCGGAATTGTCGGGCGTGTTCAGCAGCACCTTCGGCAGCGAGGACGAGTTCGGCTTCCTGGTGTCAGGCAGCTATCAGAAGCGCAACGCCAGCGTGAACACCGGGTCGGTCGGGTTCGGCAATTCCTTCCTCGGTACCGAGAATGACTGGGGCACGCTGGGCGCGGAAGGGCCGAACGTCATCAACCGTCCGGGTCCGACCGATGTGTACGAAGTGCCGCAGAGCGCGGCGTACAACCTGACTGACATTCGTCGTGAGCGGATCAACGGACAGGTCGTCCTGCAGTACCGCCCGGTCGAATCGCTGACCGCCACGGTCGACTTCACCTATTCGCGCAACAAGGTCGAGGCGCGCGACAGCAGCGTCGGCATCTGGTTCAACTTCGGTGATACGTCGAGCGAGTGGACCGACGGTCCCGCCGCCGGCCCGGTCTTCTACACCGAACGCTTCGGGCCGGGTAAGGACCTGTCGTACAGCGGCTCGCTGACTGCCAATGTCAGCGAGAACAAGTCGCTGGGCGGCAACCTGAAGTGGACGGCGCCGGGCGGCGTCACCGTCACCCTCGACGCGCATCATTCGACCGCGGAATCAAAGCCGACGAACCAGTTCGGCTCCAGCACCTCGGTCGGCTCGGCGATCTTCGGCGTCGCGTCGCAGACGGTGGACTTCACCAAAGACCTCCCGGTCCTCTCGTACGTGATGCAGCCGGGGGTCGACGCGCTGAACCCTGCGCTGATCAACGCGACCGGCAATTCGTTCCGCAACGCGTATTTCCGCGACGAGATCAACCAGGTGCAGCTGAGCGGTCATTACGACCATGACGGCGACTTCCTAGATTCGATCGATTTCGGCTTCTCGTACGTTAACAATAAGGTCCGCTCGGCCTACGGGTTCGTGCAGAACGATACCTGGGGCGGCGTCGGCACCCCGGCGGACCTGCCTGACGACCTGTTCACCCGCGTCTCGCTGCCCGACAAGTTCCGGGGCGTCGACGGGGCGAAGGACGGGATCATCCCGGCCTATTACAAATTCGATTTCGAACGCATGGTCGGCCTGCTCGACCAGAAGTTCGGCATCTGCGGCGGCGACGGCAACTGCCTGGCCCCGTTCGAGGCCGATCGCCGCATCACCGAAAAGACGATCTCGCCCTTCATCCAGGTCAATAACACGTTCGACCTGCTGGACCGCCGTGCGCACCTGATCGCAGGTGTGCGCTATGACCAGACGACAGTCAGCTCGGCCTCGCTGACGCCGATCCCGGTCGGCACGGCATGGGTCGCGCAGGGCGAATTCAATATCGTCTATTCGAACCAGAGCAACTTCCTGACCAACAAGGGCAGCTACGACAACTGGTTGCCGGCGGTCGATTTCGACATAGAGGTGCTGAACAACGTCAAGCTGCGCGGATCGTACAGCCACACCATCACCCGCGCCGACTACAACAGCTTGCAGGGCGGCCTGACACTCAACCGCCAGTTCGGCATCGCCGGTGGCGGCGGGTTGCAGGGCAATCCTAACCTCGTACCGTTCCGGTCGAAGAATATCGATGTGTCGGCTGAATGGTATTACGCCCCGACCAGCTATGTGTCGGCCGGCTATTTCCGCAAGAAGGTCAGCAACTTCATCAATTCGCAGGAGGTGCAGCGTTCGGCGTTCGACCTGCGCGATCCGGCCGATGGTCCGCGCTTCCGCGCGGCGCAGGCGGCGCTGGGCGGCACTACCGACACCGGCCGCATCCGCGACTATATCCTGCGCAACTTCACGCAAGGGGTCGAGGTCGCGCGCAACGCGGCGGGGCAGCCGATCCTCGACGTCAACGGCTATTATACCGGCCGTATCCTGGGGTTGCCGGAAGATGGGCTGGTCGACTTCCGGGTCGGTACGCCGTTCAATTCGGACCAGACGGCAACGCTCGACGGCTTCGAATTCGCGATCCAGCATAGCTTCTGGAACACCGGCTTCGGCACGATCCTAAACTACACGATCGTGCGCGGCGACGCGAAGTTCAACAACTCGCTCGACCCCAATATCGGACAGTTTGCGCTTGCCGGTTTGAGCGACAGTGCGAACGCCGTGCTGTTCTACGACAAGGCGGGGTTGCAGGGGCGTGTCGCCTATAACTGGCGCGACAAGTTCTACGCTGGCGGCAACCCCAACCCGACCTATATCGAAGCCTATGGCCAGATCGACGCGAGCGTCAGCTACGAGTTTCGCCAGGGGCTGACGCTGTTCGCCGAAGCGATCAACCTGACCGGCGAAGGTCGTCGCGGCCATCGGCGCAACGAAAACTTCGTGACGTTCGCGCAGCCGGGCTTCGCGCGCTATACCGGCGGCGTGCGCTTCACCTTCTGACCGCACGGGAAAGGGGCCGGGTGGCGCATAGCGATGCGCCGCCAGAGCACGGAATACGGGACCAGTATCGCGTGACGCAGCGGGTGAGACGGATCGTGGTCGTCGGCGGGGGTACCGCCGGCTGGCTGGCGGCGTGTCGCATCGCCGCTGCCGCCGACCCGTCCGCCGAGGCACCCTTGTCGGTCACGTTGGTCGAATCGCCCGATGTCGCGACGATCGGCGTGGGCGAGGGGACGTGGCCGACCATGCGCGGCACGCTGGCGCGTATCGGAATCGACGAAGCGACCTTCCTGCGCGCCGCCGATGCGTCGTTCAAACAGGGATCGCGCTTTGACGGATGGCGCAGCGGCGCGCACGATGATTTCTATTACCATCCCTTCACCGCGCCAGCGGACCTGCCCGCCGCCGATCTGGTGCGGGCATGGACGGCCGGACGTTTGGCCGAAGCCGTCTGTGCGCAGCCGGCGATCTGCGCCGAGGACCTGGCCCCGCGCCAGCTGGCGATGCCGCCCTATGCCGGGGCACTCAACTACGGCTACCACCTCGATGCGGGCAAGTTCGCCGGACTGTTGCGGGACACCGCCTGCAACCAGCTGGGCGTAACCCATGTCCGCGATCATGTGACGGCGGTCGAGGCGGGGGAGGGTGGCGATATCGCCGCCGTCGTCACGCGGCAATCGGGGCGGATCGCGGGCGACCTGTTTCTCGATTGCACCGGCCATGCCGCGCTGCTGATCGGCGGGCATTACGGGGTGGGGTCGATCGATCGCACGCCGATCCTGTTCAACGACCGGGCGCTGGCAGTGCAGGTACCGGTCGCGCCCGACAGCACGATCGCGTCGCAGACCAACGCGACGGCGCACGATGCCGGCTGGCTCTGGGACATCGGTCTGCCAAGCCGGCGCGGCGTCGGCTGCGTCTATGCGTCCGACTATTTGAGCGACGATGCGGCGGCAGCGACCCTGCGTGCCTATCTGTCACGCACTGCGCCGGGCGTCGATTTCGCCCGTCCGTCGTTCCGCCAGCTGCGCTTCCGCTCGGCGCATCGCGAGCGGTTCTGGCAGGGCAATTGCCTCGCCATCGGCCTGTCCGCCGGTTTCCTCGAACCGCTCGAAGCGTCGGCGATCGTGCTGATAGAGCTGTCGATCGATGCGCTGCTCGACGGCTTTCCGGTGGATCGAGGGGCGGTGGCGTTGCGCGCGCGGCGGTTCAACGCGCTGTTCCGCTATCGTTGGGACCGGATCGTTGATTTCCTGAAACTGCATTATGCGCTGAGCGAACGCGGAACCCCCTATTGGCGGGCGCATCGCGACCGGGCGAGCTGGACCGCCTCCCTGAAGGAACAGCTGGACCTGTGGCGGACGCAGCCGCCATCGCCTGCCGACTTCGCCCATGCCGACGAGGTGTTCCCGGCCGCCAGCCACCAATATGTGTTGTATGGCATGGGGTTCTCTCCGCCGCCCGCCGGGCCGCTGCGTGAAGTCCCCGGTGCCGAAGCGGCGCTGCAGCAGGTGCGGCAACGCGCCCGGACGCTCGCCGCCAGCCTGCCGACCAACCGCGCCTATCTTCGCGCGCTCACTCCTCCTGCCGGAATTGCCCATGTCTGACCATCAACTGCTGAACGTCGCCGCGCATCGCGACCTGCGGGTTCGCCGCGAACGCTCGGTTGTGCTCGGCGACGGGGTAATGACCGCGCTAATCGTGCCCGACGAGTTCCGGCAGGTGCAAGGAAGCTACCCGATCCTGTTCCGCCAGAACCGCGAACGCGACGGCTTCGTCGCACTGGCGCTGTTCGGGTTCGATGCGGGCGAGAATTTGTTCCTCGCCGATGGCCGCTGGGACGCGCCCTACCTGCCGCTGTCGATCGATATTCAGCCGTTCCTGATCGGCGGCGCGCCGGACGGCGATGCCACGCCCAAGGCGGTGATCGATCTCGCCAGCCCGCGAATTTCGACCGACGACGGTGTCCGCATTTTCGATCGGGAGGGGCGGCCGTCGCCCTATCTCGAAGTCATCCTCGAGCGACTGGGTTCGCTGGACGCCGGCTATCGCGGATCAGCGGCGTTCTTGGGTGCGCTCGACCGCTATGACCTGCTCGAACCGTTCACGCTGGAGGTCACGCTCGACAACGGATCGACCAACCGGCTGGTGGGGTTCCACACCATTGCCGAGGAGGGGGTGGCCGAACTCGATGCCGCGACGCTCGGCCGGTTGAATGCAGACGGCCATCTGCTGCCGATCTACATGGCGATCGCCTCGCTCGCCAACCTGCCGGCGTTGATCGCGCGCAAGAACCGGCATGGCTGACCTCCCCCTCATCGCCGAGGTCGAGGTGGCCGATACCGCCGCGCTCGACCGGCTGCTGCGCGAGGCAAAGGCGCCGTTCGTGGTCCGCGGGCTCGTCGCCGATTGGCCGCTGGTACAGGCGGCTGAGCAGTCGTCGCAGGCGGCGCGCGACTATCTGGTCCGGCATCACCGCGACATCCCCTTCACCGTGTCGGTGGGTCAGGCGGGGAGCGGCGGCCGGCTGTTCTACGACGACGCGATGGCGATGAACTTCGCGACCGTCCGCGCCAAGCTGCCTGATATCCTGGCGGAGATGGGCCGGGTGGAGCAATCGACCGATCCCCGGCCGATCTATCTCGCCTCGATCGACATGCGCGGCTTTTTCGAAGGGCTGGACGAGGCGAACCGCGTCGACCTCGGTTCGCGCGAACCCTTGGCCAGCATCTGGATCGGCACGCGCACCCGCATCGCCGCGCATAACGACCTGCCCGCGAACCTTGCCTGCGTCGCGGCGGGGCGGCGGCGCTTCACGCTGTTTCCGCCCGAGCAGTTCGCCAATCTTCATCTCGGGCCGCTCGACAACACGCCGGCCGGACGGGCGGTGTCGATGGTCGATTTCAGCGGGCCTGACTTCGACCACCATCCCCGCTTTGCCGAGGCGTTGGCCCATGCGCAGGTCGCCGAACTCGGCCCCGGCGATGCGATCCACATCCCGTCGCTGTGGTGGCATCATGTCGAGGGGCTGGCGCCGTTCAACATCCTCGTCAACTATTGGTGGCGCGACCAGCAGCGCTGGCTGGGTCAGCCGCAGGACGCGCTGCACCATGCGATCCTCGCCATTCGCGACCTGCCTGACGATCAGAAGGCGCATTGGCGCGCGGTGTTCGACTATTATGTCTTCACCAACGACGATGCGGTGACCGCGCATATCCCGGAGGGCGGGCGCGGCGTGCTCGACCCGCTGACCGCCGACAGTGCCGGGCGGCTGCGCAGCTTCCTGCTGCGGCAGCTGGCGAAATGAGCGTGACCCGCGTCGTGGTTGCCGGCGGTGGGACTGCCGGCTGGATGGCCGCTGCCGCCATTGCCCGGACCATGGGCCATATGGTTCAGGTGACGCTGGTCGAATCTGAAGCGATAGGCACAGTCGGGGTGGGGGAATCGACCATCCCGCCGCTCGTCACCTACAACCGGCTGCTCGGCATCAGCGAGGCCGAGTTCATGGCCGCCACTGCCGCGACCTTCAAGCTGGGCATCCTGTTCGACGGTTGGCGGACCGCTGACAGCCGCTATTTCCACTCGTTCGGTACCACCGGTCGCGACCATTGGGCGGCGGGATTCCAGCATTACTGGCTGAACGGATGCACACGTGGGCACGACCAGCCCTATGACGACTATTGCACCGAACTGGTCGCGGCGTTGCAGGGCCGATTCGCCCATCTGCCGGGCGAAGCGACCAACTATGCCTATCAGCTCGATTCCGGCCGCTATGCCCAGTTCCTACGCACCATGGCCGAGCGTGACGGCACGCAGCGGATCGAGGGCCGTATCGCCCGTGTCGAGCTGGACGCCGGGACCGGCGATATCGCTGCGCTGCTGCTCGACGGGGATCGCCGGGTAGAGGGCGACCTGTTCCTCGATTGCACCGGTTTCCGCGCGCTGCTGATCGAAGGGGCGCTGCACGCTGGCTATGACGACTGGACCCACTGGCTGCCGTGCGACGCGGCGATCGCGGTCCAGACCGAGAGCGTCTGCCCGCCGCTGCCCTATACCCGCGCGATGGCGCATGATGCCGGGTGGCAATGGCGCATTCCGTTGCAGCACCGGGTCGGCAACGGCATCGTCTATTGCAGCCGCTATCTGGATCGCGACGCCGCGCTCGACCGGTTGCTCGGTAATGTCGAGGGTAGGGTTAGGAGCGAACCCAATTTCCTGGGCTTCACAACAGGGGCGAGGCGGCGGCAATGGCATCGCAACTGTGTCGCCATCGGCCTGTCGGGCGGATTCATGGAGCCGCTGGAATCGACCAGTATCCACCTGATCCAGCGCGCCGTGCTGCGCCTGCTCCGGTTGTTCCCGCAAGGGCATGTGAACCCCGCCGACGTGGCCGAATTCAACGACCAGCAATTGCAGGACATGGAGCAAATCCGCGACTTCCTGATCCTGCATTACAAGGTCACCGACCGCAAAGATTCCCCGTTCTGGCGGCACTGTGCCGCAATGGACGTGCCTGACAGCCTGCAACAGAAAATCGACTTGTTCCGTCAGAGCGGACGGGTATTCCGCCGGAACGAGGAATTGTTCGGCGAGAATAGCTGGGTGCAGGTGATGATGGGGCAGGGGATCGTACCAGAGGCGCATCATCCGATCGCGGGGAAGCTCAGCGACCGCGAACTCGACCGGTTACTGTCGATGATCCGGCGGCAGGTCGCCGATACCGTTGCGACGATGCCGCCGCATGGCGACTATGTTGCGCGCTACTGTCCGGCGGATCACCCCTGATGCCGCGTCGGCGTCAGGCGGTGACGATCAAGCATGTCGCGGCCGATGCGGGCGTGTCGTTGCAGACGGTTAGCCGGGTCATCAACAACGAACCCAATGTCCGCCCCGAAATGGCGGAGCTGGTGCGCGGTTCGATCACTCGGCTGGGCTATGTCCCGCTGATCGCGGCGCAGCGCATGGGCGGCTCGAAATCGCGCCTGATCCTGGCGCTCAACGACCGCGACCGCACCATCGCCGGCTGGCAGAATCGCGAGGGTACCGACTGGGTGGACCAGATGCTGCTGGGCGGGATGCTGACCTGCGGCAGCCATGGCTATCGCCTGATCCTCGAACTTGTCGATACGCATAGCGACCATATCGAACGCGAATTGCTGGGGGCCATCGGCGCGCTGCGGCCTGACGGTGTCATCCTGACGCCACCGCATTCGCAGGATCCTACGATTCTCGATCTTCTGGAACGGCAAGGCATCAGCATCGCGCGCATCGGGTCGTTGACCCCCGGCCCCGGTTTTTCGCTGACAATGGGTGATGAGGCAATTGCAGGCGAGGCGACAGAGCATCTCATTGCGCTGGGTCATCGCCGGATCGGATTTATCACGGGTGCAAGTGATTACGAACTAAGTGGCTGGCGCGAGACGGGCTGGCGTGCAGCGATGGCGCGAGCCGGTCTGGCCGACGACCTGCTGCAACAAGGGGATTTCGGCTACGACAGTGGGCTAATAGCGGCACAGGCAATGCTAAACGACGTTGACCCGGCGACGGCAATCATCGCTAGCAGTGACCAAATGGCTGTTGCGACACTCGATTTTGCGCGGAGCCGCGGACTGTCTGTCCCGGATGACCTTTCAATCATTAGCTTTGACGATACACCAATCGTTCGCTTTGCCTCGCCGCCGTTGACAGCGGTGACGCAACCGATTGCTTCGGTCACTCGCTTAGCCGTCGAAGGTATTCTCGCAGAGCAACGCGATGACAATGTGGAGATAGCCGCGGTATCCGTGCCTGCCGAACTTACGCTGCGAGCCTCAACCGGACCGTGGCGAGGTGAGTCGTTCAATCCCATGAGTTGAAAGCGCGATCCCTCCATTTGGTTGGAATGGCAAGTCTGCTGCCGAGGCGGCTTCGCCTTACTCTTGGTTCACTATAGATGATCAAATCGAGCATAAAAGGGGTCGTTTTATAAAAGACCCCGTTTCAAAGGCAAAGAAACGCGAGAGTTTCGGTGCCGGGAGGGTCTACCGAAAAGTACCGGTGGGTGATCGGTTCCAATTGGAACAATCGGATCGGGTGAACGGGGGAAGTTCGCTGACCGACAGCGCCACTGCAGAGGGCCTGAACAGATGTCTGAATTTGGAGACAAGCAAGCGGAGGCAACGACGGGAAGTGGTTCAAAGAGCTGAGTCTGGACCGTCCTGCAGGCTTACTTTTCAGGAAGAGAGACGCCCGCGATACCAGCGGAGTGTCATACCGAGCGTTCTGTCCGTCTATAGACGCTCGCGCTAGGCTCAAGCCTTTGGCATCATTCGGAAATCGAACCGTACCAGCCCAACTGGTACGACGCGTTGGCGGAAGAGGTGGGATTCGAACCCACGGAGAGCTTGCACCCTCGCCGGTTTTCAAGACCGGTTCCTTAAACCACTCGGACACTCTTCCTCTGGCGTTCGATCCGCCTAATGCGGGTCGGCGTCGTTGTGCAAGCCTTTGTCGCAGGAGGGGGTTCATCCGCGTGAGCCCCTGTGCCACAAGATCGGCGTAGCGGAGGGCTGTGTATGCGTATTGCGAAGGCGGGGTTGGCGGCGCTCCTGACCCTGATGGCCGGCGGGTCGGCGGCGGCACAGGATGCCGACGGGTTCCAGTCCTATCTGCGCGAGGTCGCGGTGCGAGCTCGCGCGCAAGGGGTGCGACAGGACACGATCGATTCCGTCCTGCCCACGCTCACCTACAATCCGCGCGTCGTCGAACTCGACCGGCAACAGCCCGGTTCGTCGTCTACCACCACCGTCTCGCGCTTCGCCCCGTACCGCATCCGCCATGTCGATGCCGCGCGGATCAATCGCGGCCGCACCGCCTACCAGGCGCAGCGCGGGCGGCTGGCCGCGATCGAGCAACAGACCGGCGTCCCCGAATCGGTGATGGTCGCCATCTGGGGGCACGAGACCAATTACGGCAGCTATACCGGCGACTTCGATTTGCCACGCAGCCTGGCGACGCTCGCCTATGAAGGGCGCCGCCGCAGCCTGTTCGAACCCGAATTCATCGCCACGCTGAAGATGATCGACCGCGGCGTGCCGCGCGAACGGTTGAAGGGGAGCTGGGCCGGCGCATTCGGCTATCCGCAATTCCTGCCTTCCATCTATCTCCGCCTGGCGCGCGACGGCGATGGCGATGGCGTCGCCAATATCTGGTCGAACCCGGCCGACACGCTGGCGTCGATTGCCAATTATTTCGTCGATGCCGGTTGGCGCCCCGGCCAGCCCTGGGGCTTTGCGGTGGAGGTCCCGGCCGGCTTCGACCGGTCGATCCTGACCCCACGCAGCGTGTCGCCGCGCTGCCCGCGCGTCTTCGCCCGGCACAGCCAGTGGCGCTCGCTCGCCGAATGGCAGGCCCTGGGCGTCGTTGCCAGTGACGGCCGCCGCCTCGACCCGACGATCCAGGCGACGTTGATCGAACCCGATGGTCCGGGCGAGACCGCCTATCTGCTCACCGGCAACTACCGCGTTATCCTCGACTATAACTGCTCGAATTTCTACGCACTGTCGGTCGGGTTGCTGGCCGACGCGGTCGCGCAATGAGTTTCGCGGCGCTGCTCCTTGCCGCAGCTGGGCAGGTGCCGGCGCAGGAAACGCCGCCGGTCGTCCATGCGCAACTGCTGGACGAGGTCGGCAGCGCTCGGGTCGACGACACGCACGGGGTGGGTATGACGGTCCGCCATCGCACGCTGGCGAGCGGCAGCTATGCCGAAGTCACCGCACTCGACAGCGGCAGGACCGTCGTCCTGCTGGTCGAGCGGGACCCGTCCTTGACGGCGGACAACGTCGTATCGCTGTCCGGTCCCGCAGCAAAAGCCATCGGCGTGTTCGATCAGAGGAATGCGAAAATCCGCATCCGCCCCGCCGTGCCATCGCCCGCCGAGCAGGCCGCGATCCGCGCCGGCAACGAAGTGCCCCGCCTCGCCGCGCCGCCAGCCTTGCTCGCCGCGCTCCGGCGACGGCTGCCGTCGACACCGGCGCCGATGACCTTGGCCGCCGCGCCGAAGCCGACGCCGCGCCCGGCCACCCCCGTTGCAGCTCCAGCCAAACCCGCTACCCCGCCGCCGAAGCCCGCCACCACCGGCCGCTGGTTCGTACAGGTCGCCGCCCTGTCCGACGCAACCCGCGCCGCCGCCCTCGCAAAATCCGTCGACGGCGTTGTACGTTCGGCGGGCAGGCTGTACCGGGTGCAATCAGGCCCATTCACCACCCGAGCCGCCGCCGAAACCGCCCGTGCCGCCATCGCACGTCGCGGCTTCGCCGACGCCCGGATCATCGCCCAGGACTGAACGGAACCACGTGCCCCATGCGTAAGATCGCCCTTTCGAGCATCGCCGCCATCGCCATCGCTACCCCCGGCATCGCCGCCGCGCCGCCGTTCGACACGCCGGCCCCGGTCGCGTTCATGACCGACCTGTCGTCGGGTGCGGTGCTGTATGCCAAGGACGCCGATCGCCGCATGCCGCCGGCATCGATGGCGAAGATGATGACCGCCTATGTTGCCTTCGAACTGATCAAGAAGGGCGATCTGAAGCTCAGCGACATGGCGACCGTATCGCCCGAAACGTGGCGGAAATGGCACGGTCCGCAGGCCGGATCGACCATGTTCCTGTCTGTGAACGAGAATGTCAGCGTCGAAAACCTGCTCTACGGCATCATCGTCCTGTCGGGGAACGACGCCTGCGTCGTGCTCGCCGAAAAGATCGCCGGGTCGGAGGAAGCCTTCACCAACCTGATGAACCAGCGGGCCAAGGAACTGGGCCTGACCAACAGCCATTTCGGCACGTCGAATGGCTGGCCTGACGAAGGCCGCACCTATGTGACCGCGCGCGACCTGGCGAAGCTCGCCAGCGCGACGATCCAGAACCATCCGCAACTCTACAAGAAATTCTATTCGAAGACCGATTTCACCTGGGGCAAGACGCTGGGCGAGGGCGCTGCGATTACTCAGGCGAACCGTGATCCGCTGCTCGGCCGGGTGCGCGGTGCCGATGGTCTGAAGACCGGCCATACCGAGGAAGCCGGCTATGGCTTCACTGGATCGGCCGAACAGGATGGCCGCCGTCTGGTGATGGTCCTTGCCGGCCTGACCAGCTCGAACCAGCGTATCGCCGAATCGGTCAAGTTCATGAACTGGGGCTTCGGTGCATGGCGCGCGCGCCCGATCGTCGCGGCGGGCAAGAAGGTCGAGACCGCCGAGGTGCAGCTGGGCGATTCCTCGACCGTCGGCCTCGTCGCGCCCAAGGCGCTGACCGTGACGATGCCCGCCGGCACCAACAGCCCGATCACCGCCAAGGTCGTCTATCGCGGCCCGATCAAGGCACCGATCGCCAAGGGCCAGCATATCGCCGATCTGGTGATTTCGTCGCCCGATACCGGTGAACAGCGCATGCCGCTGGTCGCCGAAAAGGACGTGGCCGAGGCCGGCTTCTTCGGCCGAATCTGGGCGAACCTGACCTCGCTGTTCGCTTGAGCGCCGGGCGGTTCCTGACGCTGGAGGGCGGGGAAGGGGTCGGCAAATCGACCCAGGCCCGCGCGCTGGTTGCCGCGCTGGAAGCGCGCGGCATTCACGCCGTGCTGACCCGCGAACCCGGCGGCAGCGAAGGGGCGGAGGCGATCCGCGACCTGTTGATGCAGGGTGAGGTGCGCCGCTGGAGCGCGCATAGCGAGGCGCTGCTGTTCGCCGCCGCCCGCGCCGATCATGTCGAGAAACATATCAACCCGCTGGTCGCGGCGGGCAGTTGGGTCATCTGCGACCGCTTCATCGACAGCACCCGCGCCTATCAGGGGGCGCAGGGCATCGACGATGCCGCGATCCTCGCGCTCCACGCCTTCGGCTCGCGCGGACTGCTACCCGACCGGACGCTGCTGCTGACGCTGCCCGATGGCGAAGGGGACGCGCGCGCGCGTGCCCGCGATGGCGAGGCAGCCGACCGGTTCGCGGCGCGCGGCGATGATTTCCACCGCTCGGTCGCGGCGACCTTCGACCGGATCGCTGAGACCGAAAGCGACCGGGTGCGCCGCGTCGATGCGTCGGGCGAGGTTTCGGCGGTGACCGAACGCCTGATCGAAGCGATCGCCGACCTGCTGCCATGACCCCGATCGGCAATGATGCCGCGCGGCAGGCGTTCATCGCCGCTGCCGAAGGGGAATCGCTGCACCATGCATGGCTGCTGAGCGGGCCCGAAGGGGTGGGGAAGGGCAGCTTCGCCCGCGACATGGCGCTGCGCCTGCTTGCCACCGCGCTCGACGGGCGCAGCCGGATGCATGGACAGATCGGCGACGACCACCGCGTCGCCGCGCTGATCGCGGCGGGCGCACATCCCGACTATCGCGAACTGGTCCGCCTGCCCAAGGACCCCGACAAGCCCGATCAGGATATTGCCCGAAGCATCAAGATCGATCAGGTCCGCGCCCTGCAACCCTTGTTCGCAACCAAGCCCGCGCTGTCGCCGCGCCGGGTGATCGTGATCGACTCGATCGACGACCTCGAACGTCCCGGTGCCAACGCGCTGCTCAAGAACCTCGAAGAGCCGCCAGTCGGCACGATCTTCCTGCTGGTCAGCCACTCGCCCGGACGGCTACTGCCAACGATCCGTTCGCGCTGCCGCCAGTTGCGCTTCGAACCGCTGACCGACGATCAGGTCGCGGCGGTCATCCGTACCGAACTGCCCGACACCGACCCGGCCGAGGTTGCCGCGCTGGTGGCCGCCGCCGATGGCTCGCCCGGCCGTGCGCTCGCCTATGCCGGACTGTCGGTTGCCGCCCTCGACCGTGACCTTTCGGAGATTGCCGAAACCGGCGACGCCGACAACCGCATCCGCTCGCGCCTCGCCAAGTCGCTGGCCGGCAAGACCGCACAGCCGCGCTACGCCGTGTTCCTCGACCGTGCCCCCGCGCTGATCGCGGCGACCGCGCGGACCTGCACCGGCCCCGCGCTGCGCGATGCGCTCGACGCCTATGACAAGGCCCGCGCGTTGGCATCGATGGCACCGGCGCTGTCGCTGGTGGCGGAGACGACGGTGTTCGAAATGGCGGGCCTCGTTGCCCGACTGGCGCAGGGCCGACGTTTCGCCTAGAGCCTCGGACCATGTCCGATCCCTTCTACATCACCACCGCGATCCATTACCCGAACGGCCGGCCGCATATCGGCCACGCCTATGAAATGATCGCCGCCGACGCCATCGCCCGCTTCCACCGCCAGGCCGGGCGTGACGTGTTCTTTCAGACCGGCACCGACGAACACGGGCTGAAGATGGTCAAGACCGCACGCGACCGCGGTGTCGAGGTGCGCGCGCTGGCTGACGAGATGTCGGGCTATTTCCACGACATGGCCGGTGAACTGAACATCTCGTACGACCGGTTCATCCGCACCGTCGAACCGCAGCATTATGCCGCGTCACAAGCGATCTGGATCGCGATGCGCGATGCCGGCGACCTGTATCTCGACCGCTATGAAGGCTGGTATTCGGTCCGCGACGAAGCCTTTTACGAGGAAAAGGAACTGACCGATGGCGAGGGCGGGGTGCGCCTGTCGCCGCAGGGGACGCCGGTCGAATGGACCGCCGAGGAGACGTGGTTCTTCCGCCTTTCGAAATATCAGCAGCCCCTGCTCGATTTCTACGCCGCCAACCCCGACTTCATCCAACCCGAAAGCCGCCGCAACGAAGTGCTGCGCTTCGTCGAGGGCGGGCTGACCGACCTGTCGGTATCGCGCACCAGCTTCGATTGGGGGGTGCCGGTGCCCGACAGTCCCGGCCACGTCATGTATGTCTGGGTCGATGCGCTCACCAACTATCTGACCGGTGCCGGATATCCCGACACGCCCAACCATTACTGGCCGGCGGCGCTGCATCTGATCGGCAAGGATATCGTCCGCTTCCACGCGGTCTATTGGCCCGCCTTCCTGATGTCGGCGAAGTTGGCATTGCCCAAAACGGTGTTCGGTCACGGCTTCCTCCTCAACCGTGGTGAAAAAATGTCCAAGTCGACCGGTAACGTGGTCGATCCGATGGCGCTCGCCCGCCTCTACGGCGTCGACCAGTTGCGCTACTTTCTGCTGCGCGATGTCAGCTTCGGACAGGATGGCACCTTTTCCGACGAAGCGATCGTCACGCGGGCCAACAGCGACCTCGCCAACAGCTTCGGCAACTTGGCCCAGCGAACCCTCTCATTTATCGCCAAAAATCTGGAAGGCGCGCTCCCCGAACCCGGCCGCAGCGACCCCGCCGACGCCGACCTGCTGGCGACCATCGCGGAGGCAACCCATGCCTTCCGTGGCAACTTCGCCAACTTCCAACTAAGTCAGGCACTTGAGGCATGGATGCGCGGCGTGTTCGCCTGCAACCAGTATATCGACGTGCAAGCGCCCTGGTCGCTGCGCAAGACCGATCCCGACCGAATGCACGCCGTGCTCGGCACGCTGGTCCGCGCGATCCGCGACCTCGCCATCACGATCGTGCCCGTCGTGCCCGCCTCCGCCAACGCCTTGCTCGAGCTACTGAATCAGGCGGGGCAGGGCCATGACGCGCTCGGCAATCACCGCTGGTACGACGAAGCACGCAGCGCGGGCTTCCGCATGGCCCCGCCGACCCCCATCTTCCCCCGACTGACGATCGCGGAGACCGAACCGGCATGAAACTGGCCGACAGCCATTGCCACCTGAATTACAAGGGCGTAGCCGAGCATCAGGGCGAAATCCTGACCCGCGCCCGCGATACAGGCGTCGTGGCGATGCTCAACATTTCCACCCGCGAAAGCGAATGGGATGCGGTGATCGCCACTGCCGAACGCGAAGCGGATGTCTGGGCGACGGTCGGCATCCATCCCCACGAAGCCGATCAGCATCCCGACGTCGATACCGCGCGTCTGGTCGCGGCGGCAGCGCATCCGCGCGTCGTCGGCATCGGCGAAAGCGGTCTCGATTATTATTACGACCATAGCGACCGCGGCGCACAACAGGCGAGTTTCCGGTCGCACCTCGCCGCCTGTCGCGAAACCGGCCTGCCGATCGTGGTCCATACCCGCGATGCCGAGGAGGATACCGCCGCGATCCTGCGCGACGAACTGGGGAAGGGGGCCTTCCCCGGCGTTCTGCACTGCTTCACCGGATCGGCCGAACTCGCCCGGATCGCGCTCGATCTCGGTTTCTACATCTCGATCTCGGGCATCGTGACCTTCAAGAGTGCGCAGGCATTGCAGGCGGTTGCGAAGGAACTGCCGCAGGACCGGCTGCTGATCGAAACCGACGCGCCGTTCCTCGCCCCGGTTCCACATCGGGGCAAGCAGGGCGAACCGGCCTTCGTCGCCGACACCTGCCGTTTCCTTGCGCAGTTGCGCGGCGAGGAACCCGAAGCGCTGGCTGACGCGACCCGCGCCAATTTCCACACGCTGTTCGCCAAGACGCTGGCGTGAAGATTCGCATCCTCGGCTCGGGCACGTCGTCCGGCGTGCCGCGGATTGGCAACGATTGGGGCGCCTGCGACCCGAACGAGCCGCGCAACCGCCGTACGCGGGTGTCGGCGCTGGTTGAGCATGCAGGTACGCGCATCCTGATCGACACCGGCCCGGACATGCGCGAGCAGTTGCTGGCGGCGGACGTCGCGACGGTCGATGCGGTGCTGTGGACCCACGACCATGCCGATCATTGCCACGGCATCGACGATCTGCGGCAGCTGTTCCATAACCAGCGCGCGACCGTCCGCGGCTTTGCCCGCGCCGATACGCTGGCCAGCCTGACGGCGCGGTTCGACTATGTCTTTGCCGGACGACAGGGGTACCGCGCGACGGTGACCGCCGATGTGCTGCCCGATCGGATGACGATCGGTCCGATTGCGATCGGTTGTACCGATCAGCCGCATGGGTCGATCTTCTCGGCCGGCCTGCGTTTCGATGCCGAAGGCGCGGCGATCGGCTATGCCACCGATTTCAGCGCAGTGACGACGGCGATGGTCGATCTGTACCGCGGCGTCGACATTCTGGTGGTCGATGCGCTCCGGATCGCTTCGCACCCGACGCATCCGTCACTCGACGAGGCGCTGGCCTTCGCCCGCGAGTGCGAGGCCAAGCGGACGGTGCTGATCCATATGGACCATTCGATGGATTATGCGACGCTGATGGCCAGTCTGCCGGCCGGGGTCGAGCCGGGCTATGATGGGCTGGAGCTGACGCTGTGAGCGACGATCGCGGCGTCTATATCTTGCTCGGCCTGCTTGCGCTGACCTTACCGTTGTCGTCGCTACTGGTCCGGCGGCCGCCCGCGCGCGCCGTTCTGCGCGCCGTCATCGGTTGGGCGATCATCGCCGCGATCCTGTATCTCGCCTTCAGCAACTGGTCGCGATTGTCCGAAGCCGCGACCGACCTCGGCAACCAACTCGGCCTGACCGAGCAGATGGTCGAAGGCGATACCGTCCGCATTCGGCAGTCGCCCGACGGCCATTTCTACGCAACCGCACGCCTGAACGGCGTGGAGCGTCGGATGCTGATCGACAGCGGTGCGACGACGACCGCGATCTCGGAAGCGACCGCCCGGGCGATCGGCGTCACGCCGCGACGAGTGCCGCCGGTCGTCATCACTACCGCCAACGGCATGGTCGAAGCGGCACGTGGTCGGATCGAGACGGTCCGCATCGGGTCGCTGGAAACGCGCGACCTGCCGGTGGTGGTGTCGCCGGCATTCGGCAACCTCGACGTGATCGGGATGAACTTCCTGTCGCGGCTGGGGAGTTGGCGAGTGGAACGCAGTACGCTGGTCCTCGAAGCCGATAATTTTACATAATGTTTATTATCGGTTCGATTAAGCATTTGGCTTGGAGATAGGTTTGGACCCGCTCGATACCGCTCCTGCGATCACATCGCCCGAAAGCAAACCGTCCGTTGCGTCCGGCGATACGGTCGGACGGATCGTCGCGATCATGGCGCGGCTGCGTGACCCGAAGCGTGGTTGCGAATGGGATTGCGCGCAGACCTTCGCGACGATCGCGCCCTACACGATCGAGGAAGCCTATGAAGTGGCCGACGCGATCGAGCGTGGCGATATCGACGATCTGAAGGATGAACTGGGTGATCTCCTGCTCCAGGTCGTCTTTCACAGCCGCATCGCCGAGGAAGCCGGCCAGTTCGCGTTGCGCGATGTCGTCGATGCCATCAGCGACAAGATGGAGCGGCGCCATCCGCATATCTTTGGTGACAGCGAAACCGGCGGCCATCACCTCTGGGAACAGGTCAAGGCGGCCGAACGTCGGCAAAAACCGGGACAGGACGGTGCGTTAGCGGGCGTCGCCCTGGGCATGCCGGCGCTGGCCCGCGCGGAAAAGCTGCAGAAGCGCGCCGCCCGCGTCGGGTTCGACTGGCCCGACGCGAGTGGTCCGCGGGCGAAGATCGACGAGGAGCTTGCCGAAGTCGAACAGGCGACGACCGACGAAGACCGATTCGAGGAAGTCGGCGACCTGCTCTTCTCGGTCGTCAATTGGGCACGCCATCTCGGCGTCGATCCCGAAGCCGCACTGCGTGCCGCGAACGGAAAGTTCGAACGTCGTTTCAAAGCGATGGAGGCCGAAGATACCGGTTTTGCCGAACGTGCCCTCGCCGAGCAGGAAGCGGCCTGGCAGCGGGCGAAAGGCTGACGCGATCGCCCTCATCCCGGCGACAGAACGGCAACGTACGCGTTCGCCCGAAACGCGATGGCAGTATCGCTCGTTCTCGCCGCCATGCCACTCGCTCCCGCTGCAACCACCACCGTCATCACCAGTCGCGCGCTCCGTGCCGGACACGAAGCGGATTTCGAACGCTGGGTCGAACAACTGAATGCGTTGGCGAGTGCTGCACCGGGTTATCGCGCCGCGATCCGCCTCGGGCAGACCGCCGGGTTCCAGCATCTGCTGTTCCGGTTCGACGATATGACCGCTGCCGAGGCATGGCAGCGTAGCGACGCGGTGGTCGCGCATGTCGCTATTGCCGATGGTTTCTCCACGGCATTGCGTCAGGTCGCTACCGGCAACCGTGTCGCCTTCGACCTCCCGAGCGACGCGAGCGCGAGCAAATGGAAACGCTTCGTCACGACGTGGCTGGCGGTGTTCCCGGTGCTGCTGTTGGTCAGCACCGTCGTGCGGATGGTGCTGACCAATGTGCCACTACCGTTGCAGCTTCTGCCGTCGTCGCTCATCCTCACGGCGACGCTGCAATGGATCATCCTGCCGCGGCTGCAACGCCATACCCGCTTCTGGCTGCTCCAGGACGACTCAGGCCGGTTGCAGACGTCGCCGGCCGAGTAATCTGTGGGTAGCGGCGGTCGTTTCTATCGGAACCCCCTCCCCGCGCGACGCGCCGCCGACGATGAAGATCGCGTGGTTGCCGTTATCGGCGCTTTCGTCGCACAACTTTGGTCGTGTGGTGTGGGGATTGATCCAATTGATTGACGGCCACCGCGCCATCGGCTCCTTTGGCCCAAAGTTTTAGGGGGGGAAGCTATGGCATATAGGACGGACCGGCGATCGGTCCTCACGGGCGTGGCGACAGCAGGCCTCGCGCTCGCCAGCGGCGAAGCGGCTGCACAGGCCCGGACGGCGGGGACCGCGCCCGACTTCTACGAACTGCGGACCTATCATCTGCTCGACGGACCGATGAAGCAGCGGTTCGACGACTACCTTGAGCGTGCATTCATTCCGGCAGCGCGTCGTGCCGGTGCCGGACCGATCGGGGCGTTCGGGGTCGCGATCGGTCCCGGCAGCCCGAGCGTCCATGTACTAATCCCGCATCGATCGCTCGCCGATCTGCTGGCACTGCCCGACAGGCTGGCTGCCGATCCGGCCTATAAGCAGGCGGCGGCCGCATTTGCCGCGGCCACGCCCGGCGATCCACCCTATGTAGCGCTCGACGTGAAGCTGATGCGCGCCTTCGGCCAGTTTCCTCACATCGAGGTGCCGGCGGCGAAGGGCAGTCGCATCTTCGAACTGCGCACCTATCACAGCCATAGCGAACAGGCCGGCGCGACGAAGATCGGCATGTTCGAGGGCGGCGGGGAGATCGAAATTTTCCGCCGGACCGGGTTGACCCCGGTCTTCTTCGCGCAGGACCTCACCGGCACGCAATTGCCGAGCCTGACCTATCTGCTCACCTTCCCCGACCTTGCCGCTCGCGACCGCAGCTGGAAGGCGTTCGGCGCGGACCCGGCGTGGCAGCGGCTGATCGCGATGCCTGGGCTAGCGGAAACGGTAAGCGGGATCGACAATATGATCTTGAGCCCGATGCGTTACTCTCAACTCTGACGCCCGGCGCGCCGTCACCGATCGGGCGCGAACATCCCATATTGTTCGCGCCAAGCCGCGACTTCGTCCTGTAATTCCGCCGGGGCGGGCGCTCCCGACAGGACCAGTCGGGCGATGTCGGGGGTGGGGTGCATCAGCATCTTCTTATCACCGTCACTGAACCAGACGGGGATCAGATAGTCGCACAATACGTCCAGAACCCGCGCGGCCATGCCGTTTTCGATCGCGTCGCTGCCCGCCAGCAGACGGACGTTGATCGACACCCCTTCGAAACAATTCTGCGGTTTCGGCACGAAATTCATCGAAACCAGCAGCCCCGAACGATCGGGTCGCGCCGCATCGGGCAGGTCCGCCTGGCGTCGCCACACGCAGAACCAGGTGCGGCAGATATGCGGGCGGACCGCATGCATGCCGCAGCCGGTCGCGGTCAGGTGCGCGCACGGCACCCCGGCGGGCTTGGCGAAGTCGGGCGAGGCGACCTGCAACACGGTGCAGCAGGCGGTGCAATCGCCGCACGATCGATCGGCGAGCACCGGGCCGAGCATGTTCGTTTCGAGATTGGCGGCGTCGTGCATCGCCCCCGGTTGCCGAGCCGCAACCCAAAAGGCAACCGCCGCCCTGCACGAAATCTGCACCGAGCGAAGCCGATATCCGCACGATGGCGACCGCATGGCCTGCAGGCGCGGCGGTGCATGCCCGTCCCGGATCAACCGGAGACGCCCATGCAATTCGTCAACGCCTGCAAACGCCGCCGCTTCGTCTGGAGCGTCGTCGCCGCCATCGCTGCGGTGACGGCCGGCGACCTCCTGTTCTATCAACAGGGGGCCTATGGTGGGCAGACCGGGTTCGCGCTGGCGGCGCTGCTGCTGCTCGCCATCGCGTGCCGCCCGGCGATTTGGCGCGACCGGCGGGCTTGGGTCGCGGGCGTCGCGGCGTTCGTTTTCGCGATGCAGATGGTGCGCGATCCGGGGCCGTTGCCATGGACGCTCTACTGGATCGCCGCGGGGATGATGGTGTTGCTGCCCGCGACCGGCACGTTCGACGATGGCTGGCGCTGGTTCCAGCGGCTGGCGGCACATGCGCTGCGATCGATCGTCGCGCCGATCATCGATCTGGTCCGCTGGCGCCGGGTGCGGCGTGCGCGGTCAGGCAGTCGGTTCAGCCTGTCGGATAACCTGCACGGCATCGCCCTGCCCGTCATCGGCAGCGGTATCATCCTGCTGCTGTTCGTCGGCGCCAATCCGGTGCTGGCACAATGGATCGACCGACTAACCGGACCGGGTGTCTGGGATGTGGATGTCGTCCGCATCATGATCGGGATCATGGTGCTGATCGCGGCGTGGAGCCTGCTGCACCCGCGCCCGATCCAGCCGATCGTCGGCACGTTCGACGGCAACGGTGACCTGCCCCTGCCCGGCGTCACGGTCGCATCGGTGCGTCGCTCGCTGATCGCGTTCAACCTGCTGTTCGCGGTGCAGAATGCGATGGATATCGCCTATTTGAGCGGACGGGTGCCGATGCCGGCCGGGATCACGCTGGCCGACTATGCGCATCGTGGCGCCTATCCGCTGATCGCGACCGCACTGCTCGCCGCGCTGTTCGTGCTGGTCACGCTGCGGCCGGGGTCGCGGACCGCCGCGATCCCCGCGATCCAGCGGCTGGTCGGGCTGTGGATCGCACAGAACCTGATCCTCGTCGCCTCGTCGATCGTCCGCACGGTCGATTATATCGAGGCCTATTCGCAGACCGGGCTGCGGCTGGCGGCGCTGGCATGGATGGCGCTGGTCGGGTGCGGGTTGACCTTCATCCTGTGGCGGCTGCTGAAGGGGCGGAGCGCCGGCTGGCTCATCAACGTCAATCTCGCCGCCGCCGGACTGGTGCTCAGCGGCTTCGCGCTCACGGACAGCGCCGCGTTCGTCGCGTCGTGGAATGCGCGCCATGCCGGCGACGTCGGCGGACGCGGTGCGGCGCTCGACCTCTGCTATCTGCACATGCTCGGCGACTCCGCACTGCCCGCACTGATCGAACTGGAGCAGCGGGGCGACATCGATCCGGCGCTGCGCGACCGGGTTCGCTATGTCCGCAGCTCGGTGCTGTTCGCGCTCGACCATCGGTTGGGCAATGGCGGATGGACGTGGCAGGGCGAACGGCGGCTGGCGGCGGCACGGGCGGCGTTTCCCGATCTGCCCGCCAAGCTGCCGATGCCCGGTGGCGACCGCAGGTGCGACGGTCGCCTGAAACCGCCCCCTGCCCCGGCCGCCCCGGTCACCTCCACATTGACAGTGGAGGCGCGGCCATGATCCTGTGTCCCATGCCGCGTTCGATCCTGATCGTCGACGACGATCCGCACATCCGCCAGTTGCTGGTCTTCGCCTTCGGCAAGGCGGGGCTAACCACGCGCGAGGCGGGCGATGGCGAGGACGCGCTGGCCAGCGTGACGCGCGATCCGCCCGACCTGATCGTGCTCGACATCAACATGCCGCGCATGGACGGGCTGGAGGTGTGTCGCCGGTTGCGCGCGGTCGGCGACCTGCCGATCCTGTTCCTGTCATCGCGCGACGACGAGATCGACCGGGTGCTGGGGATCGAGCTCGGCGGCGACGATTATGTCGTGAAACCCTTTTCCCCGCGCGAGGTCGTGGCGCGCTCGATGGCGATCCTGCGCCGCGCCGCCGCGCATCCGCCGCGCGCGGAGACGGTGGCGAGCTTTCGCTATGGCGGGCTGACCATCGACAGCGAAGGCTGGGTCGCGCACTGGATGGGGCAGGAGATTGCGCTGACCGTGACCGAATTCACGATCCTGCGCACGCTGGCGTCGATGCCGTCGCGCATCTTCTCACGCGACCAGATCATCGACCGGCTGCATGGTCCGGGCTTCGCGATCACCGACCGCACGATCGACAGCCATGTCCGCAACCTGCGCCGGAAATTTGCGGAGGCGGGCTGTGCCGACCTGATCGAGACGCGCGCCGGGGTCGGCTATCGGCTGGGTGGCTGCCGGGAGCCGGTCGCCGCGACATGATCGCGCGGGCGAAGGCAGCGATCGCCCGGCACTGGCCGGTGCTGCGGCTGCGCACGATCCTGTTCAGCACGCTGCTGCTGGTCGCGGCGCTGCCGGGCTTCGGCGCGCTGTTCCTGCGAGTGTACGAGAATGCGCTGGTCCGCCGCACCGAGGGCGAGTTGGTGGCGCAAAGCGCAGCACTCGCAGCGAGCGCGGCTGTGCTGTGGCAAACCGCGCGACTGGCGCCGCTCGGCGTCATCGCACCGCCCGGTCCCTATGATCCGCAGAGCGAGGTCGACCTGCGAGCTTCGCCGATCCTGCCGCCCCGCCCCGCCGCCCGCGCTCTGCCGATTCAGCCACAACCCGATGCAGTCGAGACGGCCCGTCGCCTGCTGCCGGCAATCGCCGAGACGCAACGGACGACGCTGTCATCGATCCTGATGCTCGATGCCGACGGGACGCTGCTCAACGGCGGTGAGGCCGGGCGTTCGCTCCGGACGCTGCCGGAAGTGCGGTCGGCGCTGGCCGGGCGACCGGCGACCGTACTGCGCGAGAATGGCGGCTATGTGTCACGCTATGCCTTTGAATGGTTGAGCCGGGCGTCGAACCTGCGGCTGCACCACGCCCGGCCGATCGTGGTCGACGGACGGGTACGCGGCGTGTTGCTGGTGTCGCGATCGCCGCGTCCGCTGTTCAAGGGGATGTACGAGGATCGCGGCAAGATCGTCCTCGGCATCGTGCTGATCTTCGGCGCGCTGATCGTGCTGACCGCGACGCTGTCGCGGGCGATCGTACGGCCGATCGAGCGGTTGAGCCGGGCGACGCGGACGCTGGCATCGGGACGACCGGCGGCAACCGACCTGCCCTCGCTCCAGGTCGTCGAGATCCGCGACCTGTTCCGCGACTTTGCGGTGATGGCCGACAGCATCGACAAACGATCGCGCTACCTGCGCGATTTCGCATCGTCGGTCAGCCATGAGTTCAAGACGCCGCTGGCCGGGATCAGCGGCGCGATCGAGCTGTTGCAGGATCATGAGGCGGACATGACCCCCGCCGATCGCCGCCAGTTCCTGCGCAACATGGCGGTCGATGCCGAACGCCTGTCGCGGCTGGTCCGGCGGTTGATGGAGCTGGCCAAGGCCGATCTGCACCGGCCGGGCGCGACGGCGGGCGCGGCGCTGCCGCCGGTGCTGGCGATGGTCGCGGACGGGCTGGCGGGGGATGGTTTCGCGGTGCGACCCGCGCTGCCCGACGCGCTGCCGCCACTGGCGATCGACGCGCGGACGCTGGAGGCGGTGTTGACGACGCTGGTCGACAATGCGCGACAGGCCGGGGCGTCGGTCGTAACCGTCTCCGCGATCGTCGAGGACGGCCATGTAGTCATCGATCTGGCGGACGATGGCCGCGGCATCGCGCCCGCCGATCGCGATCGCATCTTCGAGGCGTTCTTCACGACCAAGCGCGAGGCGGGCGGTACCGGGCTGGGGCTGCCAATCGCGCGATCGCTGGTCGAGGCCTATGGTGGTACGCTGACGCTGGGCGAGGCAGCACAGGGGGCGTGTTTCCTGCTCGCCCTGCCGATCGATCCGGCCGCCCCAGGGAACCGGATGGCGCGTCAACCGTAAGTCATTGAAATCAGGACATACGGGAGATCGCATGCGCGACCGGACCAAGGCGATCATCATGGCGGGCGGCGCGAGCGTCGCCGCGGTGGGGTTATGGACGCTGCTGCGTAGCGCCGGCGATGCCGATCCGGACCCGGCCTATCCGCCGCTCGACCGCCCCAAGCCCCTCACCGACGATATTTGGGTCGTCGACGGCGGCCCGATCAACGCGATGGGGCTGACGCTGCCGGTACGGATGACGATCGTGCGGCTGGGCGATGGTGACCTGATCCTGCATTCGCCGACCCGCTACAGCCCCGAACTGGCCGCAGCGGTTGCCGAGCTGGGTACGATCCGACATCTGGTCGCGCCCAACGTCGCGCACTGGACGTTCATCGCCGATTGGCAGCGCGCTTATCCGGCAACGACGATGTGGAGCGCGCCGGGGCTGTCGGATCGGGCACAGGTTCGCGCGTCGGGGCTGCGTATCGATCGCGAACTGGACGATACGCCGCCGGCCGAATGGGCCGACGCGCTGCAACAGGGCGTCGTCACCGGGGCGGCGGGGTTCAGCGAGATGTGGTTCCTGCACCGGCCGAGCCGGACCCTGATCCTCGTTGACCTGATCGAAAATCTGGAGCCGGACAAGCTGCCGCCGGTCCAGCGGATGTTGATGCAGGCGGCTGCGGCGACGCAGGGCACGACCGCGCGCTATCTGCGGATACCGGTGCGGCTGGGGGGCGATGCGGCGAAAGCAGCGGTGCGGGCGATGATCGCGCTTCAGCCCGAGCGGGTCGTGTTCGCGCACGGGACGATCTTCGAGCGCGATGGCGCCGCGCGGCTGGCCCGTGCGTTCGACTGGCTTGTGGAAAGCGACGATCAGTCTTTTTGAGGAGTGATGACGATGCAACCAACCGAACCCGACGCCAATCTGTCGACCGAGCATCAACGCAAGGGCGATGCGCGCAAGCCGAGCGATACGCTCGACCGCGATCAGCCGAAGACCGACGCGGAGAAGGATCCCCCGCGCCGGTCGTCGCTGACCTGACCGGTTCCGGCAGGGGCGCACCCCTGCCGGACGCCTAGATCAGCCGTCGATCCCGTAATGATAATAGGTCACGCCGTTGACCGTTTCCTGACCCAGGAAGTCGATCGACAGCATGTTGTGGCCGACGCCGTTCAGGTCAATTTGGCCACCGGGATGGCGGATGCCGTCGCTCGACTTCGGACCGCCCTCGCCCGACAAGTCGAGAACATTGTTGCTGCCGAAGCCGATCGTGGCGTTGTCGTCACTGTCAAAAATCTGGCGGGTGGTGACGATACGATCGTCGGCACCGAAGCCGTTGATCGTGTCGAAGCCCAGGTTCAGCCCGAGCGCGTTGTCGTAGAAGAAGGTGAACTTGCCCGACGATGCATCGAACGTGTCGTTGGTGACCTTGCCTTCGGTGAAGCCCTCGAGCCGAACCGATGCGTCAGCATAGGCATGGCCGCCGTCCTTCGACCCTAGATAGCGCAGGTTGACGACCCCGCCATCGGCCGCGACCAACGACAACTGGTCCGCGCCGCCCGGACCGTCGACGTCGATCAAGCCATTCTCTCCGGCATCGACGCTGTCGCCGATCGAGCGATAGTTGATCAGCGAGTCGTTCTTGCGGAACGTCAGGATCGTGTCGTCGCCGACATTGCCGTTGCTGACGATATAGGCGGTGGCGATGTCGTAGCCAGTGACGACATCGTTGGTCCCGTTCGACACGAGCACGGTCGACGCAGCGGTGGTGATCAGTGAATTGTTGTTCGGCATGGTTCCCCCTTACGAATGCCATTCGGCCAAGCCCCGGAGGTTCCCGTGTGGCAGGCCTAATGTTCGAACCGGAAAACCCCGGCCCGCGCAAGCGGTTCCAAAGAAACAATATTTTGCGGTGAATCGAAAAGTTAGCGAAATATTAACGATGGCGCCTGCGGCAATTGGCCGGCCGTTCTCCGCAGTTGCCGGAGCGATTGTCGGGTCAATGCGGTCCGGTGTTGTAGAATATCCGCAGCAACAGGATCGCCACTGCGGCGGCAACGGCAAGGTAAGCGAGAAGTAACTTGGACGGCCGCGACATTGGATTGCACCCGTGGCTGCCGACAGCATGGGCGCTGCCCGACGATGCCGCGACAAAGCCCGGTCGGGTCAAGCGTTCCCCGGACGGTGGCGAAAACCACCGTCCGCTATCCCATGCTAACGACGTTGGCGGGTGCGCCAGTGCAGGAAGCCGGTGACGAAGAGCACCGTCGGCATCAGCCCGACCAGCAGCGCGAGGATGCGGGTCGGAAGACCGCCGACCGTCCCGTCGTGCAGCGTGCGTACCCACGCCACGATCGCACTGCCACGCCCGCCGTGCCATACGTCATGGACTGCGAGTACGCGGCCGTGTCGCTGATCGAGGAAAACGTAGCTCCCTGGAAAGCGCGGATGCGGATCGCCGGGTAGCTGCAGCCGGACGCGGATCGGGAACGTCGCCCTGTTGGGCACGTCGACGAACACGATCCGGCCATCGGGAAACACCCGCCGCGCGGTCGCGAACGCAGCCACGAGCGATGTGTCGGCCGGTCCCGACGAACGCGGCGAGGGCAGCGGCCTCGGCGCGAACAGCGCGGCGTTGACCTCGGGCAGGGCCAGCAGGACACCGGTGCCGGTCAGGATCAGGAGCAGGCCCCCGCTCCACAGCCCGCCGAGCTTGTGCAGGTCGCGCAGGCGGCGGATCGGTGCTGCGCCCCGCTTGAACGCCAGCGCCTTGCGCCAGCTGCCACGCGGCCACCATGCGATGATGCCGCTGGTCAGCAGCACCAGCATGGCGACCCCCGACCAGCCGACGATCGCCATGCCGAGATCGCCGGCGAGGAGTTGCATATGCAGCTGGTAGAGCCAGCTCATCAGATAACCGCCCCATGGCTCGGCACGCAGGATCCGGCGACCATCGGCGGAGAACCACAGCATCGTCCGGTCGGCATGACGACCCGGTGCCGGATAATAGCGCGCCGGGATCGGCCCGCCCTCGCCCGTCACCTCCAGCGTCCATTTGCCGTCGGGATCGCTGCGCCATGCCCGGCCGGTCGCGAGTGCGCGGTCCCAGGCGGGGGAGCGCAGGTCGACGGTCGCCCGCTCGGTCCGGATCGCCGGATGCAGCGCGGCGTCGATCGCGGTGTAGAACACCAGCGCCGATCCGGTCAGCCCGAGCAGCGCGAACAACAGCCCGATCCCCAGCCCGAGCCAGAGATGGACGCGGCGGACCAAGCGCCGGGTTTGCGACATCCTGTCCGCCACGATCAGAACCGTCCCGACAAGGCGGCTTCGAACGATCGCGGCGCACCAATATAGATGTTGGTGGTCGGATAGCCCGAATATTCGCCGTAAAAGGCGTTGCCGAGATTGCGTCCGCGCAGCGTCAGCGTCGCATGCGACGTGACCGGCAGCGAAACACTGGCGTCGAATACGCTGTGGCCGGCGACGCGGATCGTGTTGGCGGTGTCGGTATAGAAGTCGCCCGCGTGCCGAACGAACGCGGCCACCATCACCTGATCAGCGATGGTATAGCGCGCGGCGGCATTCAGTGTCGTCGCCGGCACGTTGATCGGCCGGTTGCCGCGCCGGTCGGCCCGTACCCCGCCGACCAGTTCGGACAGTTCGTCATAGCGGGCGTCGGTATAGGATACGCCGCCGGACAGGTTCAGCGCCTTGACCGGGGTCAGCACAAGCGACACTTCGCCACCGCGCGACGACTGCCGCCCGCCCTGTACGGTCAGCGCCGGGTTCGCCGGGTCGCGGGTCAGGATGTCACGCTGTCCGATGCGATAGGCGGCGGCGGTCAGGGCGACGCGACCGTCCCAGGCGCTGCCCTTTACGCCGACCTCATAGGCATCGCCGCTGGTCAGGCGGAAACGGCTGTTGGCGATCGAGGCGAGCAGGATCGACGATACCGGCGACACCGCCGTCGTGAACTGGCCGTAGAGGGTGACCCCGGGGGTCGCTTCCCATGTCGATCCGATCCGCCATGAGACGGGATCGAAGCGCGGGCGGTTGCGATCGCGCGCGCCGGTCGCGTTCTGAATGGTGGTGCGGTCGAGATCGATATGGTCGACGCGCACGCCGCCGACCAGCAACCAATTGGGGGTCAGGTTCAGCGCATCCTCGGCGAACACCGACAGCTGGTGGAGGCGCGAGTCGAAGGTGACGTCGCTGGCGAAGCGCAGGCCCAGCGGCAGGATCGGGCGAACCGGATTGCGGACGTCGACGGCGGGAAGCGCGTCCGCCGCCGCCTGCCGTCGCAGGCTGATGAAGTCGGTGGCGTTCCGTTCGATGCCGATGCTGAACCGGTTGCGATAGCCGGCGATGCGACCATCATGGCCGATCACGCCGCGCGCGTTCCAGAAGCGATGATCGTGGCGGAAGTCCTGATAGGTCTGGCGGAAACTGCCGCCGGGAAAGGCGGCACTCGGCGCGACGAAGCTTTGCCCATCGGCCAGCAGGAAACTGCGATCGGCGGTATAAGCGGTCAGGTCGATCGCGGCGGTCCATCCATCGCCGATCCGCCAGTCCAGCCGGCCGCGGAACGTGGTCTCGTCGGCACCCGACCCGGCGCCCGCCGGATTGTAGTTCCGCCGCCGCAGCGCACCGTCGGCGACCAGACCATCGGCGGAAACGACCGCATCGGTCGGGCGCAGCGCGAACCGGCCGGGGATCAGCGGCAGGCCCTGATAGGTCGCGTCGTAGCGGTCCTCGAAATGATCGACCGCGATCAGCAGCGACAGGCGATCGCCCGGCCGCCACAGCGCACTGGCCGTCAGCCCGGCCGAAAAAGTCGCATTGTCATCAACATCGTACAGGCTGTCGGATCGCTGGTAGCTGGCATCGGCACGCACGGCGAGCGTCCGGTCGACCGGCAAATTCACCCCCGCCGCCGCGAAGACCGTGTCGAAGCTGCCGATCGAAACCAGCGTATCGAGCCGGCGTTCGCCCGGCACCGGCTTGCGCGTGACCTTGTTGACGACGCCCGCAAGCGCGCCTTCGCCGAACAGGACCGATGCCGGGCCTTTGAGCACCTCGACCCGATCGTAATGCCAGTTGTTGGTATCGCGCTGCACGACCGTCGAGGTCGAGACGCGGACCCCGTCTTGCAGGATCGACACCGCATTACCCGAAAAGCCGCGCAGACTGATGACCGCCGGGTTGCCCGGCACATTGCCCGACACTGCGCCGGTGACCGCCGCAAAGATTTCGCGCGCGGTGCGCAGCCCACGTCGCTGCAGATCCTCCTGCGTCAGGATGTCGACGCTGGCCGGCGTCTCGCGCACCGACAGGTTCAGCCGGCTGGCGGTATCGGTTGAAGTGTCGAGGTATAGCGGATCGCGCTGGCCGGTGACGACGATTGTCGCCTCACCGGCATCGCGGACCTGCGCCATGACGGGCGCAGGCAGGAACAGGCACGACGCCGCGGCGCCGCCCCATAAACGGATGGAAATCATGAAAGGCTCCGACGGACGGCAGGAACGCGCCGGCAACGGCACGTAACGGCGGGTCAGGCGAAGCGTGGCGGTCCGCGTTGCGGCGGTCGCAGATAGGCCGGTCGTACCGGTAGCGGTCGAACGAACGCCCGCCGCCCGGTGGCGAGCACGAACGCGATCAGCGTGACCAGCAGGATCGGATCGATCGCGCCGAGCGCCGCCGCCGACAGCCCGGTAAAGGCGCATGGCAGTTCGGCCTTGCCCTTGTCGGCTGGAGCGTGATGCCCGACCATATCGCCATGGTGCATCACCGGCTTGGCGGGCATCGTGCCGGGGCAGACCGTGATCGCGACCCGGCCATGGTCGATGCCCAGCATATAGCCGGTCGGCACGATCAGCTTGAGCAACAACGCCGCCACGCAAAGCGCCACGGCAAGGTGGCGTTGCGCCAGAAGATGCCGAACGATCCGCACCCGACCGGGCCTATCGCGCTATGCCACCCCTGTCACTCGGACATTCCGCCCTGGTCAGCAATTGTCGCTGACACAGGTTACGCCGCTGGAAAATCGCGGAAATCTACATCCCGGCCAGTAGCTTGTCGACGGTGATCGGATAGTCGCGCACCCGCACGCCGCATGCGTTATAGACCGCATTGGCCACCGCCGCACCGACGCCGCAAATGCCGAGTTCGCCGACCCCTTTTGCCTTCATCGGCGATGACAGCGGGTCCTCCTCGTCGAGAAAGACGACCTCCTGATGTGGAATATCGGCATGGGTCGGCAGATGATATTCGGCGAGGTCGTGGTTGATGAACCCACCGAGGCGTGGGTCGATCACCAGCTCCTCGGTCAGCGCCGCGCCCACACCCATCGTCATCGCCCCCAATATCTGGCTACGCGCCGATTTCGGGTTCAGGATGCGACCGGCCCCGAACACGCCCAGCATCCGCCGTACCCGGACCTCGGCAGTATCCGCATCGACGCCGACCTCGACGAAATGCGCGCCGAACGTCGCCTGCACGAACTTGCGGGTCAGGTTGCCGAACTCGATCCGGTCCTCGACCTCGATCCCCTGCCCGCCGGCCGCTTCGCCCAAAGCCACCGACTTGTTGCCCGACCAGACCCGGCCATCGGCGAAGCGGGCGGTGGCCGGTTCGAACCCGGCCGCCTCGGCGATCCGGTCGCGCAAGCCCACACAGGCGGCATAGACGCCCGCCGTCGAGCTGTTCGCGCCGAACTGCCCGCCCGATCCGGCCGAGATCGGGAAAGTCGATTCGCCCAGTCGAACGGTGACCCGGTCGAGATCGACGCCCAGCATCTCGGCGGCGGTCTGGGCAAGGATCGTATAGCTGCCGGTGCCGATATCGGTCATGTCGGTCGTGACCGTCACCCGGCCTTCGTCGTCCACGCCGACCCGGGCAGCCGATTTGAGCACGATATTGCCGCGATACGCCGCGGCCATGCCCATGCCGACCAACCAGCGCCCATCGCGGCGCGTGCCCGGCGTCGCGGCCCGCGCGTTCCAGCCGAACCGTTCGGCCCCTTCGCGCAGGCAGCCGATCAGGTCGCGGTGCGAAAAGCGCCGCTCGGGCTTTTCGGGATCGACCTGGGTATCGTTCAGGATGCGCAATTCGACCGGATCGATGCCGAGCCGTTCGGCCAGTTCGTCCATCGCCGCCTCGATCGCCATCATGCCGACCGCTTCGCCGGGTGCGCGCATCGCGTTGGATTCGGGTAGGTTCAGCGTCGCCAGCCATTCGTCGACGCGGCGATGCGGCGCGGCATAAAGCTGCCGGGTCTGTGCCCCCGCCCCTTCGGGACTGCCGCCAGCGACGTCGCCCGACCAGCTTTCATGGCCGATCGCCGTCAGCCGCCCGTCGCGCGTCGCACCCAGCCGCAGCCGCTGGATCGTCGCCGATCGGTGCGGGGTGTTGTTGAAGACCTGAGGCCTCGTTAGCACGATCTTTACCGGACGCTCGACCTGTCGCGCGGCGACCGCCGCCAGGACCGCATCGGCACGGACCCATAGCTTGCCGCCGAAGCCGCCGCCGATGTGATGGGCGATAATTCGTACCTTCTCCTTCGGGATGCCGAGCACCTTGGCCATATCGCGTGCCGCCCAGTCGACCATCTGGTTCGCGGTCCACAGCGTCAGTTCGTCGCCGTCCCACGACGCGATCGAGGCGTGCGGCTCCATCATCGCATGGGCATGATCGGGTGTCGTATAGGTCGCATCGACCTGTACCGGCGCATCGGCAAAGGCCCGCTCGAAATCGCCATGGACGTGCGAGGAATTGCGCTCGGCACCGTCTTTCGCGTCCGCCAGATCGAACACACCGTCGTCGGCGGCATAGTCGATCCGCACCAGCCGGGCGGCGGCACGCGCCGCTTCGAAGCTGTCGGCGACGACCAGTGCCGCTGCTTGTCCGAACTGGTCGACCTGCGGACCGGCGAGCAGCGGCAGCTTGTGATCGTCGCCGAGCGCCAGCGGCCCGGCATTGTCATGGGTCACCACCGCCAGCACGCCCGGCGCGGAGAGCGCCCGGGCGGTGTCGATCGCGACGATCCGGCCGCTGGCGATCGTCGTCGTGACGATCATGCCATAGACCATGTCGGGCACCGCGAATTCGGCAGCATAGGTCGCGCGGCCGGTGACCTTCAGCGGTCCTTCGATCCGGTCGGTCGGGCGGCCCAATATCCGCATCGCATCGGTCGGGTTGGGGCCGGCGGCCTCGGTGAACTTCATGACATGCTTCCTATTTCCGGCCGAACAGCTTTTCGATATCGCCATGGGCCAGCTTGATCCAGGTCGGGCGGCCATGGTTGCACTGGCCCGAATGTGGCGTCACTTCCATCTCGCGCAACAGCGCGTTCATCTCGGCGACCGACAGGATGCGCCCGGCACGGACCGAACCGTGGCAGGCCATGGTCGCGGCGACATGGTCGATGCGTTCCTTGAGCGACAGCGCGGCGTCGTGCGCGCGGATCTCGTCGGCGAGATCGGTGACGAGGCCGATGACGTCGCCCTGCCCCAGCACCGCCGGGACGGCGCGCACCAGCATCGCGCGCGGGCCGAAGCGTTCGAGCTCCAGCCCGAATTCGGCCAGTTCGCCGGCCCTGTCCTCCAGCGCGTCGCAGGCGACCTCGTCCAGTTCGACCACTTCGGGGATCAACAGCGCCTGTCGCGCGACCCCGCCTTTGGCCAGCGCCGCGCGCATCCGTTCGAGCACCAGCCGTTCGTGCGCGGCATGCTGGTCGACCAGCACCAGCCCGTCCTCGGCCTCGGCGACGATATAGGTCCGCGCGACTTGTCCGCGCGCCGCGCCCAGGGGGAATTGGGTCGAGGCGGGCGGCGGTTCGACCGCCACCTCGGCACGCGCCTGTGGCGGCGGGGCAAAGAAGGTCGGGCGCCGTTCGTGAAAGGTGAAGCCCGACGACGCGGTCGCCTCCGCCAGCGGGGGCAGCGGCAGCGCGGACGGGGCGAACGGCGCTGACGGACCGACCGGCTCGGTCGTCCATGCCGCCATCGCCTCCTCGGCGGGGCGTTGCACCGCGCGGAAGCCGGCATCGTCGAGCGCACGGCGCAGGCCACCGACGATCAGCCCGCGCGCCGCCGCCGGATCGCGGAAGCGCACCTCGGTCTTGGCCGGATGGACGTTAACGTCGATCAGATCGGGATCGACATCGAGGAACAGCGCGACCACCGCATGGCGATCACGTGCCAGCATCTCGGCATAGGCGCCGCGCACCGCCCCCGACAGCAGCCGGTCCTTTACCGGGCGGCCGTTGACGAACAGATATTGGTGATCGGCGACACCACGATGGAAGGTCGGTAGCCCCGCCACCCCGCCCAGCCGAATACCTTCGCGTTCCCAGTCGAGCCCGACCGAATTGGCGGCGAGCGCCCGGTCGGTCAGCGCCGCGATCCGTTCGGGCCGCGACTCGCCGGCCTGTACCCCCAGCACCCGCCGCCCGTCATGTTCGAGGGCGAAGGCTATGTCAGGCCGTGCCATCGCCAGTCGCCGGACCTGATCGACGCAGGCGGCGAATTCGGACCGGGCCGACCGCAAAAATTTCCGGCGCGCAGGCACGCGGGCGAAGAGTCCCTCCACCCGGATGCGAGTGCCCGGCGGCACGGCAGCGGGCCGATCCTCGACCACTTCGCCATTGTCGACGGTGCGCAGCCAGCCCTCGGCACCCGCCGGCCGGCTTTCGATCGCAAGGCGCGCGACGCTGGCGATCGAGGGCAGCGCCTCGCCGCGAAAACCGAGCGTCGTGACCGCTTCGATACGGTCGTCGGGCAGCTTCGAGGTCGCATGGCGTTCGAGCGCCAGCGCCATATCGGTCGGTCCCATGCCGCAACCATCGTCGCTAACCTCGATCAAGTCGATGCCGCCACCGGCCAGGCGAACCAGTATACGTTTGGCCCCGGCGTCAATAGCGTTCTCGACCAGTTCTTTCAGCGCGGAAGCGGGGCGTTCTACCACTTCCCCGGCGGCGATGCGGTTGACGAGATGCTCCGGGAGACGGCGTATTGACATGGGGGTCGCTCTAGCCCAAGCGGCGCCATCCCGCGACCCGCAACCGCCTTTTGGCAACCGACCCGAAATCTGGTCGGACGGGTCGAGGTACAAGCTGCGAACCGCCGCGTCGGGACACGCGGACAAGGACGGAAGTATCGATGGCCTTCTCGCGTTTCTTCAAGTTCATGTCGCATGATATGGCGATCGACCTCGGCACCGCCAACACGGTAGTGTACCTCCGCGGTCGCGGTGTCGTGCTGAACGAACCGTCGGTGGTGGCGGTCGAGACGCTGAATGGGGTCAAGCGGGTCAAGGCGGTCGGCGACGACGCCAAGCTGATGATGGGCAAGACGCCCGGATCGATCGAAGCGATTCGCCCGCTTCGCGACGGTGTGATCGCCGACATCGACGTCGCCGAGCAGATGATAAAACACTTCATTCAAAAGGTGCATGGCCAGCGTCGCTTCATCCGCTGGCCGCAGATCGTGATCTGCGTGCCGTCGGGATCGACCAGCGTCGAGCGCCGCGCGATCCGCGACGCCGCGTCGAATGCCGGCGCATCGCAGGTATGGCTGATCGAGGAGCCGATGGCCGCCGCGATCGGTGCCGACATGCCGGTCACCGAACCGATCGGGTCGATGGTCGTCGATATCGGGGGCGGCACGACCGAAGTCGCGGTACTGTCGCTGCGGGGCCTTGCCTATTCGACGTCGGTGCGCGTTGGCGGCGACAAGATGGACGAAGCGATCGTCAGCTATGTCCGCCGCAACCACAATCTGCTGATCGGGGAAGCGACCGCTGAGCGGATCAAGCAGGAGGTCGGCACCGCCAAGCCGCCGGCGGACGGCATCGGCACGCTCATCTACATCAAGGGTCGCGACCTGGTGAACGGCGTGCCCAAGGAAATCCAGATCAATCAGGGTCAGATCGCCGAGGCGCTGTCCGAACCAGTCGCCGCGATCGTCGAGGGCGTGCGCATCGCACTCGAGAACACCGCGCCCGAACTCGCTGCCGATATCGTCGATCAAGGTATCGTCCTGACGGGCGGTGGCGCCTTGTTGCAGGGCATCGACGAGGTGCTGCGCGACGAGACCGGCCTGCCGGTGACGGTCGCCGAAGATCCGCTGACCTGCGTCGCGCTCGGCACCGGGCGCGCGCTGGAGGATCCGATCTACAAGGGCGTCCTGCTCGCCGTCTGACAGAGGGGTTTGGGGGCATGGCGCCGCCGCGCAACCACCGTCCGGGTTTCTCGCGGCGGGCGCAGTATACGGTGTTCGCCGGCTATGTGCTGGCGGCGAGCGGTGCATTGGTCGGTGCCATCCTGCTCCTCATCTCGATCATCGATCCGCGCGCCTTTGCCGTGTTCCGCGGTGCGGTGCGCGAGGCGACGACGCCGGTCTCCACCGGGCTCGACTGGGTATGGGACGGCGTGTCGGCGGTGCCGCGCGGGATCGGCGACTATTTCGGCGCGGTCGACGAGAACCGCCGTCTGCGCGCGCGCGAGGCAGCGACGCGACGCTATCTGATGCAGGCGCGGACGCTCAACCGCGAGAATGCGCGGCTGCGGACGCTGCTCGCCCTGCGCGACCGGTCGGCGTCGCCGGTGGTCGCCGCGCGGCTGGTCAACAGTTCGGCGGGCAGCACGCGGCGCTACGCCACGCTGAATGCTGGATCGTCGCAGGGTGTGCTGCGCGGACAGCCGGTGCGCGGCCCAGACGGGCTGATCGGCCGGGTTGTCGAAACCAGCCCGAACACCGCCAGCGTCCTGCTGATCCTCGACCCAGAAAGCATCGTGCCGGTCCGCCGCACGCGCGACGGGCTGTCGGCGATCGTGGCGGGCCTGGGTAATGGCGAGGTCGAGGTCCGGACCGCTGGCGTGGTCAATGCGCCGTTGCTGGCCGGCGACGTCTTCGTCACTTCGGGCACCGGCGGCATCTACCCGCCGGGCATTCCGGTGGCGCGCGTGTCGCGCAGCCAGCGCGACGTGGCGCCAGCGCGGGTCTTTGCCGAACCGGACGCGCTCGACTTCGCGCTGGTCGAGCGCGCGTTCCTGCAACCACCGGTGCCGCGCCCGACAACCTCGCCCACCCCTACCCCCAAGCCCGCCGCCGAATGAAGCTGCTGGGGCCCGACGACGATCGCAACGATCGCGTCCTGACACGCAAGGCGGTTCTCAGCATTCTCGCCGGATCGCTGGTGACGCTGATCCCGGTGGTGGCGTCGGTGCCGTTCCTGCCGCCATTCGGGCTGCTGATGTTCCTCGGCTGGCGGCTGTTCCGGCCGGGCGCGCTGTCGGTCTGGGCCGCATCACCACTCGGCCTGTTCGATGACCTGGTGAGCGGACAACCGCTGGGCAGCGCCGTCCTGATGTGGCAGATATGTTCGCTGATGCTCGATCTGGTCGATACTCGGCTGGTGACGCGCGATTTCTGGCAGGACTGGCTGCTGGCGGGCGGAGCGATCGCGCTGACGCTGGCGGCGGGGCGGGCGTTCGCGACGCGGCTGTCGGCGCATGTCGACACCGCGTTGCTGCTGCAGATCGTGGTATCGGTGGCGTTGTTTCCGCTGGCCACCCGGCTATGTACGGCACTTGCGGGCCGTGAGGATGAATGAGCAGGATCGTCACCGAAGCCGCACAGGCGTTCAGCTTTTCCCGGCGGGCGATGGTGCTGGGCGGCGCGCAGGCGGCGGTCGGCGTGGTGCTGGCCGCGCGCATGGCGTGGCTGTCGGTCGCCGAGAACGAGCGCTATAACCTTCTAGCCGAAAGCAACCGCGTCAACCTGACCATGATCCCGCCGCGGCGGGGATGGATCATCGACCGGCACGGCGCGCCGATCGCCAATAACCGCACCGATTTCCGCGTCGACCTGATCCCCGACCGGATGGAGGATGGCGCGCGGGTGCTGGGCGAGTTGCAGCAATTGCTGGCGCTGACCGCCGAGGACATGGCGCGCATCCAGACCGACCTGAAGCGCGCGGGCAATTTCACGCCGGTGCAGGTTGCCGAGAATCTCGACTGGGAACGCTTCGCGGCGGTCAGCGTCCGCCTGCCTGAACTGCCGGGGGTCCAGCCGACGCGCGGCTTCTCGCGCAGCTACCCCCCCGGGGCCGCCGTCGCGCATCTAACCGGCTATGTCGGTGCCGCCACTGCCGAGCAGTTCAAGGAGTCGCGCGATCCGCTGATGGTGACGCCGGGCTTCAAGCTGGGCAAGGACGGGCTTGAAAAGACGCTGGAATCCGACCTGCGCGGGACGGCTGGGGCGAAGCGGGTCGAGGTGACGGCGCGCGGGCAGATCGTGCGCGAACTGGAAACCCGGCCCGACAAGCAGGGCAAGAACGTCAGGCTGACTATCGATCTCGGGCTTCAGGAATTCGCCGCGCGGCGGCTCGGCCCCAATTCGGGGTCGGCAGTGGTAATGGACGCGGTGACCGGCGACGTGCTGGCGATGGTGTCGATGCCGGCCTATGATCCCAACAGCTTTTCCGACGGCATCGGCCGGCTGGAATGGAAGATGCTGTCGGACGACGACCATATTCCGTTGATGAACAAGACGTTGCAGGGTCTGTATCCGCCGGGATCGACGGTCAAGCCGATGCATGCGCTGGCGATCCTGCAGGCCGGCATCGACCCGCATCGTCGGGTCAACTGCACCGGTGTGCTGCAAGTCGGCACCGGGCGCTTTCACTGTCACAAGCGCGGCGGGCACGGGCCGCTCGACATGGTCGGAGCGGTCGCGCAGAGCTGCGACATCTATTTCTACACCATGGCGCGCGAGCTGGGCTATGATCGCTTCGCGCCAGTGGCGCGCGCGATGGGGCTGGGGCAGGAATATGAACTCCCCTTCCAGTCGCAGCGCTATGGAACGGTACCCGACAGCGCGTGGAAGCTGCGCAAGTACAAGCAGAAATGGACCGTCGCGGACTCGGTCAACGCCTCGATCGGACAAGGCTATGTGCTGACCAATCCGTTGCAACTGGCGGTGATGGCGGCTCGGATCGCGCAAGGGCGACGGGTCGTGCCGCGGCTCCTGCTCGACACGCCGCACCGCCCCGCACCCTTGATGAACATCGATCCCGCGATGCTGGACACCGTGCACAAGGCGACTTGGGCGGTCATCAATGGTGGCGGTACCGGCGGGCGTTCCCGGTTTCAGGGCCTGCCCGGTATCGAACTGGCAGGAAAGACCGGCACGGCGCAGGTTCGCCGCATCACCATGGCCGAACGTCGCACTGGCGTGCTGGGCGACGGCGCGCTGCCGTTCAAGATGCGCGACCATTCGCTGTTCATCGGCTATGCCCCGGCCAACGCGCCGCGCTATGCGGTGTCGGTGGTGCTCGAACATTCGGGCCATATCTATACCGCCGCGCCGATCGCCAGCGACATATTGTCGTGGCTGTTCGACCGGGACAAGGCGATGGCGCGGCTCGAGCCGCTCGAGCGCGAATGGGGCGGCGACATCGATACCCGCATGGCGGCACAGTGGCGCAGTTTCCAGGCGGCGCAACAGGCACCGGTGCTGAGCGTCCCCGCCACGCCCGCCGATGTCGAGGGCGCGACGACCAATGTCGTCGACTCTGCCGTCGCCAACCAGATCGAACCCGACCCCGCCGTCGCCCAATCGAACGAAACCCAGCGCACCGAATGAAACGCATCAACCAGACGACCTCGCACGGACTGGGCTTCGTCCCCGCCCCGCTGGCGCAACTGCCGTGGCGGGTGCTGTTCCTGCTGCTCGCGATCGGCGGTTTCGGGTTGGTCGTGCTGTTTTCGGCCGCGGGTGGAAGTCTCCAGCCATGGGCGTCGCGGCAGGGCATCGCGTTTGCCATCTTCCTGCTCGCCGCGATCGGCATCTCGCGCATCCGGTTAAATTTCTGGCGTGACCTCGCGCTGCCGGCCTATGCGGTCATCACGATCATGCTGATCCTGGTCGAGCTGGCCGGGGCGGTGCGCGGGGGATCGCAGCGCTGGCTCGACCTCGGCTTCATCCGCGTCCAGCCGTCCGAATTCATGAAGCCGGCGATCGTGCTGGCACTTGCCCGCTTCTACGAACTGTTGCCGGCGGGTGAGATACGCCGGTTCGGTGCAGTCTGGCCGGCGGCGGCGATGCTGGGCGTGCCGGTGGTGCTGGTGATGCTGCAACCCGATCTCGGCACCGCGCTGATGATTACCGCGGGTGGGCTGACCGTCATGTTCCTTGCCGGGCTGCCGATCCGGTTGTTCGTCGGCGGCGCGCTGGCGCTGGCGATCGCCGCGCCGCTCGCGTTCAATTTCCTGCTGCATGACTATCAGCGCAACCGGGTGCTGATCTTCCTCAACCCGGAAAGCGACCCGCTCGGCACCGGCTATCACATCAGCCAGTCGAAGATCGCGATCGGATCGGGCGGGATCTTTGGCAAGGGCTTCCTGAACGGCACGCAAAGCCATCTCGACTATCTGCCCGAGGGGCATACCGATTTCGTGTTCGCGACGATGGCGGAGGAATGGGGACTGGTCGGCGGCGTGCTGCTCATCACCGCGTTCATCCTGCTGGTCCGCTGGGGCGTGGGTGTCGGCGTACGGGCGGAGGGGCGGTTTTCGAAGCTGGTCGCGGGTGGCCTCGCGACGACGATCTTCTTCTATGTCGCGATCAATCTGATGATGGTAATGGGGCTCGCCCCGGTGGTCGGCATCCCGCTGCCGCTGGTCAGCTATGGCGGGTCGGCACAGATGACGGTGCTCGGCTGTATCGGCATTCTGATGGCGATCGACCGCGAGAACCGCGAGCGGGTGCGGTTCTGACCGATATTTTCCGCGCGCACAAAAATAGGGTTTGCTTCGCCGCCAAGGTTCGCTAAAGGCGCCGCTCCAACGGCGGAACGGCCCCAAACCGATCCGCCCCATCGCGCAGGCGACGGACGCATAGCTCAGTTGGTAGAGCAGCTGACTCTTAATCAGCGGGTCCTTGGTTCGAGCCCAAGTGCGTCCACCACTTTTTCAATGACTTAGGCCTCCCGAACGATCCTCAAGAAGCCGCCTAGGTAACAGGCTAGGTATCAGCCGCTCGGTCACGGCCATTGCATGTCTACGTGACTGCGCTGTCGCCGAAGTGCCTCCAGGGCCTTCTGACGGCACACTGTTGCTTTTGATCTGAGATCGAGAATTGGCCTACGGTCCGCGTGCTTAACGTGACAGAGGTTCCACGCTCGGACCAAGGGCTTCGATGATCCTGCAATCGGCGACGGTGTTGCGGCTACAGGAGTCGATCAGCGCGTCCAGTTCGCCAGCGAGGGCCGTTAGATCGGCGATCTTTCGCGTGATCACGTCCCTGTGCTGATTTGCGATCACGTCCACCGCCACGCAGGATTGCTCGCGGCGGTCGGCGAGCCCCATCAGCTCGCGCACCTGATCGATCGAGAAGCCGAGATCGCGTGCCCGACGGATAAAGGACAAACGCCGGAGATGCTCGCCCTCGTAGGTCCGGTAATTGGTGGCCGACCGCGCTGGTGCCGGTAGCAAGCCGATCTGCTCGTAATAGCGGATCGTCTCGACCTTGGTGCCCGTTGCCGAGGCCAGTTTCCCGATCGTCAGTTTCTCAGACACAGCGCTTGACCCTCTAGCGACTAGAGGGTGCATATAGGCTGCCAGATCGATTCTATCGAGGTGGCGAACATGGCCTGTACGAGCTGCGCGTCCGACAACGCGGGCACCCTCAACGACCCGAAGTGGCGGCGCGCGCTGTGGATCGCGCTCGCCATCAATGGCGGTATGTTCGCAGTCGAGATCGTCGCCGGCATCACGGGCGGTTCGAAAGCGCTCCAAGCCGACGCGCTCGACTTTTTCGGTGATGCCGCCAACTACGCGATCAGCCTTGGTGTCGCCGGGATGGCGATAGCTTGGCGCGCGCGCGCAGCGATGCTGAAGGGAGCGACGCTTGCGCTGCTCGGGCTCTATGTCCTGCTTGCGGCGGGTTGGGGTGCGCTCCACGGCACTGTACCCCATGCCGAGGTTATGGGTATCGTAGGAGTTGCTGCACTGGTCGCGAACGCCTTGGTCGCGGTCATGTTGTATCGCTTCCGCAGCGGCGACGCGAACATGCGTTCAGTTTGGATATGTTCGCGCAACGACGCGATCGGCAATATCGCGGTGGTACTAGCTGCGGGGGGTGTCTTTGGCCTCAACAGTGCGTGGCCTGATCTCATGGTCGCCGTGCTGATGGCAGCGCTTGGGTTGTCCGGCGGCTTCCAGATTATGCGCCAGGCACACGGCGAACTGCGATCCGGGCCGACACCTGTTCCTTCGGATTACAGGCAGCCGTTACATGGGAGTCGTTAAGTTGCTACGGCGAAGGCCAATGCATCGGGTTACTGCCTTGTTCCTTTGTCTGATGCTCATGCTGTCGCTCGGGCTGGGATCGGTCGCGCACGCGACCGAAGGTGTGAGATGCGTTGATTTCACCGCCGCCAGCGCGCTTGAGCATAGCGCTAGTGACGGGGACCAAGTGCCGGCCGATGCTGACAAGTCCTACCCGCACCATCATGGTGGCTGCCACGGCCATCACATTGGTGTACCGTTTGAGGCAGGTCTCGTCGCCTCTCTAGATGGGCTGCCTATGGCGCATGGGTCTTGGAACCATGATCCGATGGTGCCGGTGCCTTCGGACCCAGCATTGAGACCGCCCCAAGCCTGACGGGCGCTTAACTCGCCGCACCCATCGCGTGCGGCATCCCAGGTTCGCCAGGAGTTCGTCACCATGTCCCGTATTATCGCGGCCTTACTGGCCGTGGCGTCGTGCGCATCGATCGCGCATGCGCAATCATCCGAGCCGGCATCGACCAGTCCCCCGCTCACGCTGGAGCAAGCGCTGTCGCTCGCCGGCGCAACTGCGCCTAGCCTCGAAGCTGCCACAGCAGGGGTGCGAGCGGCCGAGGCGGGGCGTACCGTCGCCGGCTACCGCCCCAACCCGTCGATCGTTGCTGAAACCGAGAATGTCGCAGGAAGCGGGCAATATCGCGGTCTGCGCAGTGCAGAAACGACAGCCGGCTTGTCGCTCCCGATCGAGCTTGGGGGCAAGCGATCCGCACGGATTGCCGTCGCAGACGCAATCGGCAATCGGGCGCGGGTCGGGACGGCGCTCGCCGAAGCCGATCTCCGGCTCGCAGTTACCCAGATCTACATTCAGGCGGCATCGGCCGAGCGCCGCCTTGTCACCGCGCGCGAACAGGCCGGCATAGCCCGTGAGGCACTGCGTGCAGCTGGTGTCCGCGTGCAGGCGGGACGTGCGTCACCGCTTGAACAGCAGCGTGCCGATGTGCTTCGCATCAACGCAGAGACCGCAGTGGAGCGTGCACAGCGGCTTGCCGAGGTGGGGCGAGCCAATCTCGCGCGTCGGATTGGTCAGCCCGTGAACGGGCCACTGGATCTCGCGTGGTATGATCGTGTCGAGGGTTTCGGACCTGCGAGGCCGATCGAACCCGC
This sequence comes from Sphingomonas sp. SAFR-052, assembly GCF_051965015.1. NCBI lineage: Bacteria > Pseudomonadati > Pseudomonadota > Alphaproteobacteria > Sphingomonadales > Sphingomonadaceae > Sphingomonas > Sphingomonas sp. SAFR-052. The sequence goes on from NZ_JBQCMO010000003.1 coordinate 78,209, forward strand.
CGGCACGCTGGCGCTGGCCGCGGCCCGTGCTGACGCCACGACGGCAGAGGCACAGGTTCGGCTTGCTCGCTCGCAGCGCGTTCCAGACGTGACGCTGAGCGCGAGCGCGCGACGGCTCGAGGCGACCAATGATGTCGCCGCAGTTTTCGGGGTCTCCATCCCCTTTCCTGTCTTCAACAACGGTCGGGCAGCTATCGCCCAAGCGCGTGCGCAAAGCGATCAAGCGCAGGCCTTGCAGCGTGCCGCCAAGCTCGATGCGGCGCAGGACATTGCAAATGCTCAGGCCGAAGTGGCGAATGCCGCTACCTCCGCTCGCAATGCGAGCGGACCGGTACTGGCAGCGGCAGCCGAGGCCGCTCGCATCGCCCGGATCGGTTACCGAGAGGGAAAATTCGGCCAGCTCGACCTGCTTGATGCCGAACGAACCCTGTCTGAGACACGCACTGCCGCGATCGACGCGCTCGCCACTTATCACGACGCAAAAGCACGCTTGGAACGGCTCGTCGCTGCCGCGCCCTCGTCTGAGGAAAACGTTCAATGACAAAGATCATCATGCGGGCGCTGACGCCCGTGACCTTGGCCCTCATTCTTGCTGGATGCGGTGGAGCCGGCAGCAGCGGTGAAGCCGGAGCCGAAAAGACGGAAGGTGCCAAGGCCAGCGAGGCCAAGGAAGGTCCGAAGGACGTCGTCACACTATCCGCGCCGCAGATCGCCGACGCCGGGATCGAGGTTACCCGACCCACGGTAGGTGGCGTCGCCGGTGCGATCGAGCTGTCGGCAACGATCGAGGGTGATCCGCAGGGCGTACAGGTCGTGTCGGCATCGGTAGGTGGCCGTCTCGTCTCGCTGACCCGCAATCTCGGCCAGTCCGTTGGTCGCGGCGATCCGCTCGCCATTATCGAAAGCCGCGAAGCGGCGTCGCTCAAAGCGGAGGTAGAGGCCGCTCGCGCGCGCTCCGCCCTCGCGCAATCGAACCTTCGTCGCGAGCAGCGACTGTTCGCCGAGCGCGTGTCGCCGGAACAGGATCTCGTTGCGGCGCGGACCGCCGCCACGGAAGCCAGCATTGCGCTTCGCCTGGCGCAGCAGCAATTGTCCGCAACCGGCAGCGGGGGCGGTGCGCTCAACCGCATCGCGGTGCGCTCGCCGATCGCCGGTCAGGTGATCGCGCGCTCGGCCACGCTTGGGCAGACAGTCGCGGCCGATGCCGAGCTCTTCCGGGTCGCCAATCTGTCCAAGGTGACGGTCGCGACGTCGCTAGTGCCGAGCGATGCAGGCCGCGTGACGCCCGGCGCGCGCGTCGAGGTGACAGCCGCGGGTCGCCGTCAGGAAGGGCGCGTCACCTTCGTCTCTCCCGTTCTGGACGAAACCACACGCTTGGTGCCGGTGATCGTCACGCTCGACAATGGCGGCAGCACTTGGCGTGTCGGCGAGACGGTGAACGTGTCGATCCTCGTTCCCGCGACCGGGGATCGCACCGTCGCGGTGCCATCGGCCGCGGTGCAGATGATCGATGACAAGTCATTCGTCTTCGTGCGTACCCCGACCGGGTTCCGGGCGACACCAGTGACATTGGGGCGCACCAATGGCGGTCAGGTCGTCGTCACGTCCGGGCTCACCGGCTCGGAGCGGATCGCTTCTACCAACAGCTTCACGCTCAAGGCCGAACTCGGCAAGGGCGAAGGCGGGGACGAGGACTGAGCCATGATCGGTCGCATCGTCACCCTCTCCGTCGAGAAACGCTGGCTTGTCCTGCTTCTCACCGTCGCCGCGGCTCTGCTCGGGATCGGCGCCTTGCGCCAGCTCCCGATCGACGCTGTTCCCGACATCACCAACAACCAGGTGCAGATCAACGTCGTCGCCCCTGCCCTTTCCCCCGATCAGATCGAGAAGCAGGTCGCGTTCACGGTCGAAACCGCGCTCGCCGGCATCCCCGGCCTCGAATATACCCGTTCGCTCAGCCGCAACGGCTTCGCTCAGGTCACGGCCGTCTTTACCGAGAAGACGGATATCTACTTTGCCCGTCAGCAAGTGGCGGAGCGGCTGCGGACCGCAGAGGAAGACCTTCCCGAGGGTGTGAACCCCGAAATGGGACCGATCGCGACCGGGCTCGGCGATATCTTCATGTGGACCGTCGAATACCGTGAGCTGGATCAGGTTCGCCACCGCAACGGAGAGCCTGGGCTGCAGCGCGACGGCAGCTACATCACGCCCGAGGGCGATCATCTCGTCAACGACGCTGACAAGGCAACCTACCTGCGTACCGTCCAGGACTGGATCGTCACCCCCCAGCTCAAGAGCACGGAGGGGCTGGCCGGGGTCGACTCCCTTGGCGGCTATACCAAGGAATACCTCGTTGTTCCCGATGTGCAGCGCATGGCGGCGATGCGCCTTACATTCCAGGACCTCACGACCGCACTGGAGCGCAACAACACCAGCGCCGGTGCCGGCGTCGTGAATCGTAATGGCGAAGCATTGGCGGTGCGTTCCGATGGGCGCGTGCGCAATGCCGATGAGCTTGCCCGCACCGTCATCGCCACCCGGGAAGGTGTGCCGATCCTGCTCAACCAGATCGCGACCATTCGGACCGGTCAGGCTCTCCGCATGGGTTCGGCGTCCGAGAATGGTCGCGAGGTGGTGGTCGGGACTGCAGTTATGCGGATCGGCGAGAATAGCCGCACTGTCTCAACCGGGGTGGCGGAACGCCTGACGGAAATCGGCAGATCGCTGCCGGTCGATGTGGTTGTGAAGCCCGTCATGAACCGGACCGAGCTGGTGAACTCCACCATCTCTACGGTTGCTCGCAACCTCGCCGAAGGCGCGGTGCTGGTCATCGTCGTGTTGTTCGCACTTCTAGGAAATTTCCGGGCGGCGCTGATCGCGGCATTCGTCATCCCGATCACGATGCTGCTCACCAGCATCGGCATGTTGGAGGCCGGCGTTTCGGCAAATCTGATGAGCCTGGGCGCGCTCGATTTTGGCCTGATCGTCGATGGTGCCGTCATCATCGTCGAGAATGCATTGCGGCGTCTCGCGGAAGCGCAGCATGGCCGTGACGGCGTTCTGACATTGGCGCAGCGGCTTGAACTGGTGGCGGCCTCGGCTCGTGAAATGATCCGTCCGTCCGTTTACGGTCAAGCGATCATCATCCTCGTCTATGCGCCCTTGCTCACCTTCACCGGTGTCGAGGGCAAGATGTTCGAGCCAATGGCACTCACCGTCATCATCGCGCTCGTGTTCGCCTTTATCCTCTCGCTAACCTTCGTGCCCGCAGCGATCGCCATTTGGCTGAGCAAGCGTGTGGAGGAGAAGGAAAGCCGGGCCGTGATGTTCCTCCGGCAGCGCTACGAACCGGGCCTCGATGCAGCGATGCGGCGCCCGACGTTGACCATGGGTGTCGCGGTGGGGGCTCTGGCACTCGCGGCGGCTGCCTTTACGACTTTGGGGCAGGAGTTCCTGCCCCAGCTCGACGAAGGTAATATCCTCGTGCAGGCTGTACGTATTCCCGGTACGTCGGTCGACCAGAGTCAGGCCATGCAGTTCCAGGTGGAAAAGGCTCTCGCGAAGGCACCCGAAGTTCGTTTCGCCTTTTCGCGTACCGGCACGTCTGAGATCGCATCTGACCCGATGCCGGCGAACGCCACGGATACGTTCGTTATCCTGAAGCCGAAGAAGGAATGGCCAGAGCCGGATCTCACGAGAGAGGAGCTGATAGAGCGCTTCGAAAAGCGTCTTTCGACCCTTCCTGGCAACGCCTACGAGATCACTCAGCCGATCCAGATGCGCTTCAACGAGCTGATCGCAGGTGTCCGCGGCGACATCGCCATCAAAGTGTTCGGCGACGACTTCGGCGAGATGAATGCCACCGCAGATCGGATCGCGGGTATCCTGCGCCGCACGAGGGGCGCCGCAGACGTGCGGGTCGAGCAGACTGAAGGACTGCCGATGCTTGATATCCGGCCGAACCGAACCGCAATGTCGCGTGTCGGGGTGACCGCTGGCGACGTGCAGGACACGGTCGCCGCAGCAATCGGCGGAAGGCAGGCGGGCATCATCTTCGAGGGGGATCGTCGCTTCCCGGTCGTGATCCGAATGGCAGAAAGCGCACGGTCTGACCTCACGGCCGTCGCCCAGGTGCCGGTGCCGACTGCCGCCGGCGGCTTCGTACCGCTCTCGACCGTGGCCGATATCGCCGTTGTCGATGGGCCAAACCAGATCAGCCGCGAGAACGGCAAGCGGCGCGTCGTGGTGCAGGCGAACGTGCGCGACCGTGACGTCGCTGGTGTCGTTGCCGATGCCCGCGCAGCGATCGACAGCCAGGTTAAGCTGCCAGCAGGGAGTTACCTGGAATGGGGCGGCCAGTTCGAAAACCTCGCCTCTGCACGTGATCGCTTGGCAATCGTGGTGCCGATCTGCTTCGTCGTCATCATGTTCCTGCTCTACGGGGCGCTCGGTTCCGTTCGGGACGCACTGATCGTGTTCACCGGCGTTCCGCTAGCGCTGGTAGGAGGGGTCCTGGCGCTCGTGCTGCGCGGTATGCCGTTCTCCATCTCTGCAGCAGTTGGCTTCATCGCCTTGTCGGGAATTGCCGTTCTCAACGGCTTGGTCATGGTGTCGTCGATCCACGACCTGATGCGGCAAGGCATGGATCGAGCACTTGCGGCGCATCAGGGCGCACTAGCCCGTCTTCGGCCTGTCGCAATGACTGCTCTTGTGGCTTCACTGGGCTTCGTGCCGATGGCGCTGGGGCACGGTGCTGGAGCGGAAGTGCAGAAACCTCTCGCAACCGTCGTCATCGGTGGCCTGATTTCTGCAACGCTGCTTACGTTGTTTGTGCTTCCAACGCTTTATGCCCGTTTCGGCAGCCGCATGCTGCCGACCTCGAACAACGATCAGCAGGCCGCGCCTACTGGTGAGGAGATCCCGGCATGAGCGAGGAAAGCTTTGATCTCGCCACGGCCGAAAAGCGCCGGACGCTCTGGATAGTCCTGCTGCTCAATCTGGGGCTGGCGGTAGGCTTCGGCGTGACCGGCATAGCCGCGGATTCTAGCGCTCTGATCGCGAACGGCCTCGACAACGCCTCTGATGGACTCGTTTATATCATCAGCTTGCTCGCCCTTTCGCGCTCACAGGCCTGGAAACGAGGGGCAGCGCTGACATCGGGCGTCTTGCTGCTGCTCTTCGCCGCTGGTGTGCTGTTTGATGCCGGGCGGCGCTACTTTTCGGGAAGCGAACCGCTCGGCCCCACGATGATCGGGATGGCGATCGTCGCGGCGCTCGTGAACGGGGTCTGTTTGTGGCTGCTGAAGCGGTTGCGCGAGCCCGACGTGAATATGCGAGCGGCCACGACCTTCAGCCTCAACGACTTCGTATCTAACGGCGGCATCATCCTAGCCGGCGTGATCGTCCTTTGGACTGGGCAGAACTGGCCGGACCTCGTCGTTGGCGTTGCTGTCGCCGCCATCGCGGTGAAAGGCGGCCTGGAGATCCTGCATGATGCCCGCTCCGACGCGGATACAGAAGATACGGATCAGTGAGCGCCGGTCATGACCATGGCGAACACGCCCACGCGACACCGGGCACCGGCATCCTTGAGACCTTAGGTGACAACGGGAAAGGGGCGGCGCTGGACGGAGGAGGCCGATGCGGAGCTCCGCCAGCGCGTGGCCGCCAGACAAACTCTAGCGACGATTGCGAAGGGATGAGACGTACGGTGGATGGGGTCCGTGGACGGGCTGCTCTTTTTTCGAATTACCCTGCCCTCGCCAACGCGGCCTTGCGAGACACGGTAAAGCATGGGTCGAGGTCGAAGCGGGACGGACCTCTGCCGGGTTCCAAGGCGTAAATCGGACTATCACGCCGGTTCCGGTTCAACATCTCAACGCCCGCTTCCATCAAGGCGATCGAGGATCGGGCAGTCTGGACGATCCTCACCGTGGCACGATCCCGCGAGATACACGAGCGAACGCCGCATGCCTTCGAGGGTCTCGATCTTCCGGGCAAGCTCGGCAACCCTAGCCTCAGCTACCGTCTTCACGTCCGCACTAGATCGCTCCCGGTCCGACCAGAGGCCGAGGAGCGCTCGAATGTCATCGATAGGGAATCCCAAATCGCGTGCGTTGGCGATGAAGCGCAGCCGATGAACGTCCGCTTCGCTATAGTCGCGATACCCACTCCCGCGCCGTGGCGGTGCGGGAACGAGCCCGATCTTCTCATAGTGGCGGATCATGCGCTGGGAGACGCCGCTGGCGTCCGACGCCGCTCCGATGTTCACAACTTCACCGCGTTGAGCCGCAGCGCGTTCAGAACGACAGTGAAAGACGAGAGCGCCATCGCCGCACCGGCTAGCATCGGCGAGAGCAGAATGCCGGCGACGGGGTAAAGCACCCCGGCCGCAACCGGCACGCCGATGCCGTTGAACAAGAACGAGAAGAACAGGTTCTGGCGGATGTTGCGCATCGTTGCGTGTGCGAGCTTGCGCGCCCGAACGATCGCCGACAAATCGCCGCGCGTGAGCGTCATGCCGGCGCTTTCGATCGCCACGTCCGTTCCGGTGCCCATCGCCAGGCCCACGTCCGCAGCGGCAAGCGCCGGGGCGTCATTGATGCCGTCGCCGGCCATCGCGACCTTGGCGCCGCTTGCCTTCAGCTCGCCTATGATGCGCGCTTTGTCTTCCGGCCGCAGATCGGCGCGCACGTCATCGAGACCGCCTACCGCGCGCGCGACCGCATCCGCGGTCCCACGATTGTCGCCGGTGAGCATGACGACGCGCAAGCCCTTTTTGCGAAGTGCGGCAATGGCGTCGCGTGCCGATGCCCGCACCGGGTCGGCGACCGCCAGCAAGCCAGCGAGCGCCCCATCGATCGCGACCAGGATGACACCTGCGCCCTCGCTACGATGACGATCAGCCGCGGCATCGACCGGCTTGGGATCAGCGCCGATCCGGCTCATTTGCGCGGGATTGCCGATGACGACCGAGCGGCCGTCGACCGTGGCGCTGACACCCAGGCCGGTTTGCGAGGCGAAGTCCGCTACCGTGCGGAGCTGCAATGCCCGCTCTTTAGCGGCAACGACGATCGCGTGAGCGAGCGGGTGTTCGGATTGCCCTTCGGCGGCCGCGGCAAGCGCGAGCATGTCGTTTTCCGCGACTGCGCCGACAGTCTCGATCGCGACCAGCTTAGGCTTGCCTTCCGTGAGCGTGCCCGTCTTGTCGATGACGAGCGTATCAACCTTCTCTAACCCCTGTAAGGCTTCCGCATTCTTGACCAGCACCCCGGCTGCCGCGCCCCGCCCGGTGCCGACCATGATCGACATGGGTGTGGCGAGCCCGAGCGCGCACGGACAGGCGATGACCAGCACGGCGATAGCGTTGAGCAGGGCATGGCCCATGCGCGGCTCAGGGCCGACTAGCGACCATACCACGAACGTCACCACCGAGATCAGCACGACCAGCGGTACGAACCATCCCGAAACCCGATCGGCGACCGCCTGAATAGGGGCGCGGCTCCGCTGCGCTTCCGCGACCATGCGGACGATCCGCGCCAGCATCGTATCCGAGCCGACCGCGCGAGCTTCCATGACCAGGCTGCCCGTGCCGTTCACCGTTCCCCCGGTGACAGCCGCTTCGACGCCCTTGAGGACTGGCGCGGGTTCGCCGGTGAGCATGGATTCATCGACCGACGAACGGCCTTCGACCACCACGCCATCGACCGGAATCGCTTCGCCGGGACGGACCCGCAGCCGATCGCCAGCGGCGACGTCAGCAAGACCGACCTCTTCCTCGGAGCCGTCAGTCCGCAACCGCCGAGCTGTCTTGGGAGCGAGATCCAGGAGGGCTCGGATCGCGCGCCCGGTTGCCGCCCTGGCGCGCAGCTCGAGCACTTGCCCGAGCAGCACCAGCGTCACCACGACGCCGGCCGCCTCGTAATAGACCGGAACCATCCCACCGTGCATCCGGAACGTCGCGGGGAACAGGCCTGGCGCGAGCGTCGCGACCACGCTGTAGAGGAAGGCCGCGCCGACCCCGATTGCGATCAGCGTGAACATATTGAGATGGCGGGTGTGGATCGAGGTCCACCCTCGCTCGAAAAACGGCAAGCCCGCCCACAGCACGATCGGTGCGGTTAGCGCGAGCTGGACCCACGGCGAGACCGTGGGGCTGACGACATTGATGCCGAGCATCTCGGCAAACATCGAAACGACGAGGAGCGGGATCGTCAGTGCGCCGGCCACCCACAGCCGGCGTGTGAAGTCGACCAGCTCGGGGTTGGGTGTGTCGTCGAGCGACGGTTCTTCGGGCTCGAGCGCCATGCCGCAGATAGGGCACGTCCCCGGCCCTTCCTGGCGGACTTGCGGGTGCATCGGGCACGTCCACATCGCCCCTGGCGTCGCTGTTGGCTCAGGTTTTGGCTTATCGCCGAGATAGGCGTTCGGATCAGCCAAGAACTTGGTCCGGCACCCGGCGCTGCAAAAATGATATTCATGGCCGGCGTGCTCGGCATGGTGCGCCGTTTTCGCTGGATCGACCGCCATGCCGCACACCGGGTCCGTTACCTTGGTCGCGTCGCCGGGCACCTTGGGTCCCGAACAGCAGCCACCCATTTTGCCGGCCTGTTCGACTGGCACTGACGCGGTAGAGGCCCCAGAGCAGCATGAAGCGGGCTCGGCAGCCGGCTCGGCTGACTTTGCTGAGCTGCCGCAACCCCCGGTATGGGCATGAGAATGAGGATCGTTCATGGCGTAACTCCTTCGACCCGGAGGCATGTAGGGTCTGACACCGTGTCAGGGTCAAGGCCAGGTCGAGCTTAACCCGCGACCGTGCGGCCAAGCCGCCTAATATGAGCTACGCGGCCGAAGGCGTTGCCCCTCGAAAAGGGCCAAGCAGGCGAGGGAAAGTGCGATCTGGCGCGTATCTCCTTTAGGGCGGGGATAAGACGGAGAATGACCGATGCATCAGATGGACCCGGCGATGAAGGCGTGCATGGACGCCTGCCACGAATGCCATATCACCTGTCTTTATATGGCGATGAACCACTGCCTTGAGGCAGGTGGGAAGCACGCCGAGCCGCAGCACATGAAAATTATGGCCGATTGCGCGCAGATTTGCGCAGTCGCGATCGACTTCATGGCCCGCAAATCCGAACACCATCGTCATATCTGCCGCGAGTGCGCCGAGATTTGCCGGGCGTGCGCGGCGAGTTGCGAAGGGCTCGCCGGCATGGAGGATTGCGTCGCGGCCTGTAACCGTTGCGCCGAGGAATGCGAGAAGATGGCCGCCTGAGCGGCGAGGCGGGCGGCATTCGGCCGCCCGCCCCTCACATCGCCGAAGCAGGCGGTTCGAGTGTTCCCAGCCATGCGACGAGCGCCAGGATCGCCACTGCGCAGCTCGCCTCAACTGCGAGGCTGCGCCGCAGGCCGCGAAGCGCGCCATGATGATCGACCGCGGTGATCGAGCGCTCGAACGCCGGCGTAAGCCGAAAGCGGTTGAACGACGCAAGCGCGAGCATCGCGCCGAAGAGGGCGAGCTTGGCGATCAGAAGCTGGCCGTAGACCGTAGCTGTGACGTTCGGCAGATTGGCAAGGCCGACCAGCAACCAGGCATTGACCATACCGGTGACGGCGATCGTGCCGACCAGGATCGTGCCCACCAAGCCGAACCTCTGCAGTGCGCGGTGCGTCAGCGTCAGATGGGTGGCATCGATGCGGCCAACCGGCCGGGCGACGAGAAGCACGAGCCCGAGCAGGGCTCCGGCCCAGGCCCCGCCAGCGAGCAGGTGGAGAATGTCCGCGCCCAGATGCACCCAGCCGACTGCGCCCTCGTCCATCGCGCCGTGCCCTGTCCAGGCAAGCGTGGCGAGCGCCACGCCCGCAGCGAACGCCACTAGGCCGAGCAAAGTAACGCGACCGGCTGCCACGAGGGCCGCGATCGAGGCCACCGCGAGCGCAGCCACGCGCACTTCCCACGCTGTGCCCATTGCGGACCCGGAGAGGAGCATCCCGATCGCCTCCTGATCGATCGGCCAGGGCGGCGCCCCGGCCATCGATGCCGCGAGCAGCGCAAGGGCGATCCCGGAGAACAGGAGGCCGAGCACGCCGCTTCCGAGGAGCCAAGGGCGCAATGCGAGCGCGTTGACGCGCTCGCCTGCTTTGAGGCCGTAGAGACAGAATGCCGACAGGCCGAACAGTCCGCTCAGCGTCGCATAAAGCGCGAAGCGGACTGCGATCAACGGCCAGTCGGTGTTCACCCTTACTTTACCGCGAAGGCGAAGTTCCCGGCGATCCTGTGCGTGTCGGCCGAGACCACATGCCATGCGACGCTGTAGCGCCCCGCGGCGAGCGGCGCCTTGGGTGTGACGATGAGCGTGCGGCCATCCTTGGCAATTCCGGCTGCAGCTGCGACCTTCATCGGCGGGTGCAAGGTGCCGCCATGCGCGGTCATCATGAGATCCGCGCCCGAGAACTTCGGCATAAGCTTTTCGCTGAACCGAAGCGCGAGACGCGCGGGCTTGGCGACCGTCGCGTTCGGCGCCGGTAAGGCGGACAGCAACTTAGGGTGAGCCTGGGCGGCGCTGGCGAGCCCGAGAATGGCAAGGGCGGCAGGGACTAGGGCGCGACGCATGAGGTTACTCCGTGGTGTTCTGTCCATTCTACGCGGCACAGGTGCGCACCCCTCACGCGACCGGTGAGGGATGATGGGCAGCGCTGCGTAACCAGTGTTAGAGGGGCGGAGTGGAAAACATGGATGATCTGGACAGAGCGTTGGCGAGGTTGGCGGGAGCACCTGTTCCGGCCGCTCTGGACGACGTCGAAGCACGTGTTCTCGCGCGCATCGGCACCCGGCCGGTCGTGCGACAGACCGGGCTCGGCATCGGTGTGGTGACGGTTGCGGCATTGGCGATCGGCATGATCGGCGCGGAGCTTCCCGCGACCGCGAGCCCAGCGGTGTCGCTCGCACCGCTCGGCGGGGCCTCGCCGCTCGCACCCTCGACTTTGCTGATAGGCGAGCCGTGACCTCGACCAAGCGCGTCGTTCTGTGTGTCGTGCTCGCCTTTCTCGCTGCGATCGGGGGCGTGTTCGTCGGACGTGCGCTGTTGCCCCATCCCAAGCAGCCGGGTGCCGCCCTGCACGAGGTATTGCACCACAAGCTCGCACTCAATGCCGATCAGCAGGCTAAGCTGAAGGTTCTGGAGGACCGGTTCGCGGTGCAACGGCGCGCTCTCGAGCTGGAGCTGCGCGCGACCAATGCCCGGCTCGCCGAGGCGATCGAGGCCGAGCACGGCAACGGCCCACGGGTCACGGCCGCGGTCGATCAGAGCCATGCCGCTATGGGCGAGCTGCAGAAGGCCACGTTGGCGCACATCTTCGCCATGCGGCAGCTTCTGCGGGCCGATCAGACCTCCCAATTCGATGCTGCGGTGGTGAAGGCGCTCACCGACGGCCAGGGGTGAGCCTCGACTGGACCACGCTGTCCGATGGCGAGCTGGCGACGCTCAGCATTGCAGGTCGGCACGCCGCTTTTGCCGAAATCGTGCGGCGCTACCAACAGCCGGTGTTCCGGCTCGCGCGGGCCTGCGTCGGCGAACCGGACGAAGCGCTCGACCTCGTGCAGGAGACGTTCGTCGCCGCACACCAGGCTCTTTCGCGCTACGACGGGCAGCGCGCCATGAAGGCGTGGCTTTCGACGATCGCCATCAACAAGTGTCGTGACTGGGCGCGAAAGCGCACGGTGCGCCGGTTCTTCTCCTTTGCGGGCCCCATCGATCATCGGGCCGAAGCTGTGGTGGACGACCAGGTGGCGATCGACGACGGCGCAGCCGACCGCCAGGAGTTGGACCGGGTAGCAGATGCCATTTCCGCTCTGCCCATGAATCTAAAAGAGGCTCTAGTGCTGCGCACCATCGAGGGTATGAGCCAAGCCGAAACCGCCGAGGTGCTGGGGATCAGCCAGAAGGCTGTCGAAACCCGCCTCTACCGTGCCCGCTCGCGCCTCCTCGAAAAGTTGGGTGCCGGACAAGGGATAGGCGTGCGGGACGCGTAGAAGGGGTGAGACGGGCCGATAGCGGTCCCACCCTACGAGGAGCTTCCATGTCGCGCGTACTCGACCGCCGCCAAGTGCTGCGCGGTGCCACCTTAGCCGGAAGCGGCCTTGCGCTGTCGGCGTACATGCCGGCGTGGGCGCAGCCGGTGTCCGCGGGCATTGCCAAGCCATTGCCGACGGTCTCGGGCGACGACATCACGCTGAAGGTCGCGCATCAGATGATGATGATCGATGGGCGGCAGAGCCATGCGATCGGCATCAACGGCACCGTGCCTGCGCCGCTCATTCGCTTGCGCGAGGGGCAGAAGGTCCGCCTTCATGTCATGAACGAGCTTGACGAGGAGACGTCAATCCACTGGCATGGGCTGTTGGTGCCCTTCCAGATGGACGGTGTGCCCGGCATCAACTTCCCGGGCATCCCCGCGCGCTCGACCTTCACCTACGAGTTCCCGATCATCCAGAGCGGCACCTACTGGTATCACAGCCACTCGGGGCTCCAGGAGCAGGAGGGGCACTACGGGCCGATCCTGATCGATCCCAAAAACCCCGACCCGGTGCAGTTCGATCGCGAGCACGTGATCGTGCTGTCCGACCACAGCTTCCAGCACCCGCACTATCTGTTCGACCGCCTCAAGAAGGAGTCGGGCTACTTCAACCGCCAGCGCCAGACCCTAAGCGGGCTGCTGGCGGGCAAGGATCAGCCGCTCAAAGAGCGGCTGATGTGGGGCAAGATGCGGATGGACCCCGCCGACGTCGCCGACGTGACCGCCTCGACCTACACCTATCTGGTCAACGGCCATGGTCCCAAGGACAATTGGACAGCGCTGTTCCGGCCGGGTGAGCGGGTGCGGCTCCGCTTCATCAACGCATCGTCCATGACGACCTTCAACGTCCGCATCCCCGGCCTGCCGATGACGATCGTCGCGGCCGATGGCTTGAACGTGCGCCCCCTCGAGATTGACGAGTTCCAGTTCGGTCCTGCCGAGACCTATGACGCGATCGTCACGCCGCCCGACATGCGCGCCTATACGCTAGTGGGCGAAAGCGTCGATCGCTCCGGCATGGCGCGCGCGACGCTCGCACCCCGCGAGGGCATGGCGGCCGAAGTCCCACCGCTGCGCAAGCGCCCGCTCGCGACCATGAAAGACATGGGCATGGGCGGTCATGATATGAGCACCATGGATCACGGCTCCATGCAGGGCATGGAGAGCGGTGTGACTGGCGCGCAGGCCGGATCAATGGCGGGCATGGACCACAGCACGATGGACCATGGAGCGGGTGCCGGTTCGATGCAGGGCATGGACCATTCCCAGATGAACCATGGCGGGGCCGGCGCTGCTGCTGGCGCCATGGCCGGGATGACAGCGCCCCAAGCTCAGAGTGGCGCGATGGCCGGGATGGATCACGGGTCCAGTGCGATGCCGGGCATGACGGATGGGCAGTCGATGGCCGGCATGGACATGGGCAGCATGAACATGCGCGATTTTTCGAAGGCCCCGGGCGTGAAGAAGGGTCCGGGTGTCCAGACCATTTCGGGCATGCCGGTCGATCGCACCGGCGAGCCAGGTCAGGGACTGGAGAACGTCGGTCACCGCGTGCTGACCTATCGCGATCTGGTTGCCCTAGACCGCAATCCCGACACGCGGGCACCCGAGCGCGAGATCAAGCTCCACCTGACCGGCAACATGGAACGGTACATGTGGGGCTTCGATGGCGAGAAGCTGTCCGAGAGCCCCGATCCGATCACCCTGCTGCACGGCGAGCGGGTGCGCGTCACCCTCATCAACGACACGATGATGGGCCACCCCATTCACATCCACGGTCACTTCTTTGATCTGGTGACGGGGAAAGGCGCATACGCGCCCCGGAAGCATACGGTGCTCGTCCAGCCAGGCGGCACGGTGAGCTGGGACGTGACCGGCGAGGAAGGCGATTGGGCGTTCCACTGCCACATGCTCTACCACATGCACGCAGGGATGATGCGCGTCGTCCAGGTCCGCAAGGCCGGGGAGGCAGCAGCGTGAAGCGGTCGCTCCTCCTTGTCGGCCTCGCATCGGCAGTCGCCAGCCCAGTGTTCGGGCAGAGCATGGATCATTCCATGCACAACATGCCGGGGATGACCATGCCGGCGAAGCCCGCCGCCAAGGCGACCCCCAAGCCCGCGCGGAAAGCAGCCGCGAAACCTGCGGCCAAACGGAAGGCCCCTGTTCGGCGCGCGGCCCCCCGTCGTGCGCCGACCGCACCGGCTCGGACGGCCGATCCGCACGCCGGTCACGACATGAGCGGGATGCAGGGCATGTACATGGGCGGGCAGCAGGCCGCGCCCGCCCAGGACCCGCACGCCGGCCACGATATGTCCGGTATGCCCGGTATGGGCTCCCCGGCAGCAGCGGGGCAGGACCCGCATGCCGGGCATGACATGAGCGCGATGCCCGGTATGGCGATGGAGGGTAGCCAGGCAGGCGCCAAGGTCGGGACCGACCTTCCTCCGGGCAACAAGCCCGCTCCCGCGCCGTCCGGCGATCATCTCGCCGATCGCTTCTGGGGGGCGGATGCCATGGCCAGCTCGCGCGAGAACGATCTGCGGCGCGAGCATGGCGGGATGACCTATTATCAGGTGCTCTTCAATCTCGCGGAGTATCAGGCCCGCAAGGGAAGCGATGGCTATCGCTGGGATGGCGAGGCTTGGATCGGAGGCGATGTGAACCGGCTCTGGCTGAAGTCGGAAGGCGAAGGGAGCTTCGGCAAGGCGCTGGAAAGCGCCGAGCTGCAGGCGCTCTACAGCCACGCCCTCGATCCCTATTGGAACCTCCAGGCCGGCGTCCGCTACGACTTCAAGCCCAATCCCTCGCGCACCTATGCGACGATCGGGATCGAGGGCTTGGCACCCTATCAATTCGAGGTCGAGGGTGCGCTGTTCCTCTCCGACAAGGGCGACGTGCTCGCCCGCGCCGAGGGCTATTACGACCAGCGCATCACCAACTACTTCGTTCTCCAGCCCAGGGTGGAGGCCAACTTCGCGGCCCAGGACGTGCGGGAGACCGGGATCGGCTCGGGGCTGACGGACCTGGAGGCCGGTTTGCGGCTTCGCTACGAGGGCCGCCGTGAGTTCGCGCCCTATATCGGCGTGTCGTGGGAACGGCAGTTCGGCGACACGGCGCGCTTCTCGCGGTCGCGGCGTGACGACACGGGCGGCTTCAGCTTCGTCGCCGGCGTGAGGACCTGGTTCTGAGCCCGCGGCTTCGCCTCCACCTCGGAGCGAGCAAGATCCACCGCTGGCTTGCTCTCCTGATTGGTGCGCAGGCGATCGTCTGGTTCACCAGCGGCCTTGTGATGAGCCTGCTCCCAATCGACACCGTGCACGGCGATCATCGGATCGAACGGAACGCCGAGCCGGCGCTGTCGAGCACACAAGGCTTCGCACCGTTGCCTGCCTTGCTCGCCTCGGCCGGAGCGCCGGTCCGCCAGCTTCAGCACCGCATGCTGCTCGGGCGGCCGATCGTCGAGGCACAGCTTGTGGATGGTCACATCCGTCTGCTGGACGCTCGCACGGCTGCACCACTTCCACCATTGGATGCTAGGGTAGCCAGGACGATCGCTCAGAAGGCGTATCGGGGGGCTGGTGTGCCTGCGCCCACCATCGAGCGGGTCGAACGAGCCAGCACCGAGTATCGCGGGGCGTTGCCAGCTTGGCGTGTCACGTTCGCCGACGATGACGCCACCCGCATCTATGTAGCGGCCGACACGGGACGGCTCACGTCGGTCCGGACAGGAACGTGGCGGCTGTACGACTTCTTCTGGGGCCTCCACATCATGGATTGGACCGAGCACGAGCGGTTCAACACGCCGTGGCTCAACGCCTTTGCCGCAGGCGGTCTCGTCTTCGCAGTGTCGGGCGCGATCCTTCTCTTCATGCGCTGGCCGAGACGGGCGCGCCGCAAAGCCGGGGGGCATATTTCCAGACAGGGAGTCGCATGATGGATGACCACCAAGGCAAGATGGACATGAAGATGGGCTACGGTCGCTTCGCAGCGATGGTGGCGACCTCGACCGTTGTCATGTTCGGGTTGATGTACGTGAACGTCTATGCCCTCGGGCATATCGAATTTAGCCAGACACGGTTCTGGATGGCGTTCGTGATGGGCGCCACGATGGCGATCATCATGCTCCTCTTCATGTGGTCGATGTACAAGAACAAGCGGACGAATGCCGCAATCATCGGGGGTAGCATCGTGGTGTTCGCGCTCGCGCTGTGGCTCGTCCGCAGCCAGGAAACGGTGGACGACGTGAGCTGGATGAAAGCCATGATCCCGCACCACTCGATCGCGATCCTGACGAGCGAGCGCGCGCACATCAAAGACCCCGAGGTGCGCAAGCTGGCCGACGGAATCATCGATGCCCAGGTTCGTGAGATCACGCAGATGAAGCGGGCCATTGCCAGGCTCGAGGCAAATCCTACGCCTGCGAATGCGCCCGACCTACCCTCCTATCGTGACAAGCAGGTTCCCCCTCCCCCGCCTGAAACTGATGAGAGCGTAGGAGTTAATACCCTTCAGCCGATCCGCTGAATTCGATCACGGGCGTGAGGGATACGGTCGCCGCGCCCGTATCTCTCCTGTGAGTGGGGGTGTTTACACAGGAGCGACACGATGAAGAAGATGACTGTTTTGGCCCTCGCGGCCGCACTCGGCGCCGCCCCGGCCATCGCCCAGATGCAGAGCATGGATCATTCTGGCATGAACCACGGTCAGATGATGCAGCCGACGCCGGCGAACCCCTATCCGCCCTCTGAAATGCAGATGCATCAGAAGATGATGTCGGCCATGGGTGCCGATGCGACCGAGACTTGGGTCCGCAAAATGGTCGAGCATCATCGCGGTGGCATTGCCATGTCGCAGATTGTGTTGCGCGAAACCAAGGACGCAAAGGTTCGCATGATGGCGACCAAGACGATCGCCGAGCAGAACAAGGAAGTCGGCGAGCTGAACACCTGGCTGCGGGCGCACGGCAAGGCTGCACAGTGATCGGCCACCACTTCACCGCAGGGCTGGCCTGCCGTGGCGCGGCCATCTAGGAACAGATATGACCCGCACCCGCCTTCTCGCCGCTGTTGTAGCGTTCGCCATGCCGGTTGCAGCCGTGGCTGCCGGGCCGGTTCTGATGCATCGCGATCCGGGCTGCCCATGTTGCGAGAAGTGGGCGCAGCAGGTGAAGGCTCAGTTCGGTCGCGCGGTCCGCGTCGTCGACGACGCGAACCGGCCCGCGTTCATGAAGGCCCGGGGCGTACCTGCGGACTTAGCCTCGTGCCACACGGCCATCATCGACGGCATGACTTTCGAGGGTCATGTGCCGATCGCCGATATGAAGCGGGCTCTGGCAACGCACCCGAAGGGTGTGACGGGGCTCGCGGTTGCCGGGATGCCGATGGGCTCGCCGGGCATGGAAATGCCGGGCTTTAAGGCCCAGCCCTACGACGTCGTTGCGTTCGGACCGAGTGGCCGGCGAGTATTCGCCCACCACGGCGGATAGTCGTTGACACCCACACGTCCACGCCCGACCGTATGACTGTGAAAGGTCATCTTTCCCTTTTCCTCCTCTTGGGAGCACTGCTTGGCCTGTTCGGTCAGCAGGCTGCGTATGCCGGGGGACCGGCGCTCGCGCCGAAGATGGAAGCGAGCCATGCCATGCCGTCCGGCATGGACTGCGCCGGCATGGAGGGAATGCCGAAGGCCGTGCACGAGCAGCCCTGCAAAGGGCTTACGCTCGCATGCATCGCTCAGATGGGATGCATGATCCCCATGACCATCCAGGACCGCCTCCCTTTGCCGGCACCACGCGTTCCCCTGCCTCCCGTCGCCTACCGCGCCGTGGATGCACCCCTGGCCGGGCGCGACCTAATGCCGGAACTCCAACCGCCCACCGTCTGAGCTGACCCGATCGCGGTCTTGCATCTGCGTCCCCACAAAGGGGCGTGGGCGAGAGCGCGTGATCGTATCACTCCCACCAGACGGACTTAGCCATGCGCGCATCCTTGATGCTGGCCGTGGCGGCGCTTTCAACGAGTGCCGCACACGCAGAATCTCTTACTTACGACCAAGCGATACGCGGGGCGGTTGCAAACGCCCCCGGAGCAGCCGCAGGACGCGCGGGGGTCACGGCTGCCCAAGCGGAGGCCGGCGCTGCCGGGAGCCTTCCCGATCCCCGATTATCGATCGGGATCGATAACTATCCCATTTCGGGACCTCCCGCCTTTTCGCTGTCGCGTGACGACATGACGATGGGGCGGGTCGGTTTTCAGCAGGACTTGCCCAACCTTGCGAAGCGCCACGCCGCGCAGGCGCAGGCCCGGGCGGCAATCGTTACCGCTCAAGCATCCCAGGAGATCAAGCTCCGCCAGATCCGGTTGGGCGCGGGACAAGCATGGATCGACCTTGCCTATGCCGGCCGACGGTTGGCAGCGATCGATGCGATCATCAGGTCGCTGCGCGCACTCCCACCTGCCGCGCGAACGGCAGTTGCGTCCGGCACGTCGCGGCCGGCTCAGAGCTTGGGGATCGATCAGGCCATTGCCGGTCTAGAGGATCGACGCGACGAGCTGGTAGCCGCAGTTGCGCGTGCCCGCGCCATGCTGGCCCGCTGGACGGGCGTACAGGCTCCCGAGATCGCAGGAGACGTGCCGGCGATCGACTTGGCGCCGGTACGCCTGCGGGCAGCGCTTGAGCAGCATCCCGAAATGGTTTCTGCCGACGCTGGCATTCGTCGCGCCCAAGCCGATGTGGACGCAGCACGGGCGGAGAAGCGTCCGGATTGGGGTGCCGAGGTAGCGTATCAGCGCCGCGATCCTCGCTATGGGGATATGATATCGGCCGGCGTGTCGATGAGCCTGCCGCTCTTCGCACGGTCACGCCAGAACCCGCGCATAGCGGCGCGGCAATCTGCTGAAGCGCAGGCGGAGGCGCAGCGCGAGGAAACGCGACGTACTCTCGCGGCCGACCTCGAGGCCGCTCTGGCTGACCATGAGATGCATCACAGTCAGTGGCAGCGGGCGCAACGCGTACTTCTTCCACTCGCTAGGGAGCGAGCCGAATTAGAGACGGCCAGCTACTCGGCCGGTAGGGCAAGCCTCACCGACGTCATCGATGCCAAGGCTGCGTTTGCAGATGCCGAACTGACGGCGCTCGATCGCGAGGCGGATGTCGCTTCCGATGCGGTCCGGCTCACAATCACCTTCGGGAGCGACGACCGATGAGCGGCACGAACATGACCCGCGCCCGCCTCGCAACTGCTGCGGGTGCGCTTGCCCTTTTGGCGGGCGGCATCGGTTTCGGTATCGCGCGGCTTGGGAACACAGCCAGCTCGCCAGCGCAGCAGGCCCAACCGGACCAGCGCAAGATTCTCTACTGGTATGACCCCATGATCCCGGCCGAGCATCATGACGGTCCGGGTCTCTCGTCGATGGGGATGAAGACGATCCCCCGATACGCCGATGATGGCGCCGTCGCGAATGCCACGCCGGGAGTCACCATCGACGCTGGCAGCATCCAGCGCCTTGGAGCGCGGATCGTGTCGGCCGAGCGAGGGACGCTCAGCAATTCAGTGACCGTGACGGGCAGCATCGACTTCAACGAGCGCACCCTCGCCGTCGTCCAAGTGCGTAGCGCCGGCTTCGTTCAACGCGTCTATTCACGCGCACCGGGTGACGTGGTACCCGCCGGAGCGCCGCTCGCTGACCTTCTCGTCCCCGAGTGGGTGGGTGCGCAAGCCGAGTACGAGGCGGTTCGGCGCACGGGCGATGCCGCCCTGACACGGGCTGCGCGCCAACGCATGACTCTCCTCGGCATGACCGGCTCGACCGGCGGACGCACGACGATCCGCACGCCGATTAGCGGTGTTATCAAAACGCTGAGCGTGCGGCAGGGGATGACCTTGGCCCAGGGGCAGACCGTCGCCGAGGTGAACGGGCTCGGCACTGTCTGGCTGAACGCGGCCGTCCCCGAGGCGGGCGCCGGCACGCTGCGCGTCGGTACTCCCGTAACCGCCACGCTTGCGGCTTTCCCGGGGGAGACCTTCGCAGGCCGGATCACTGCCATTCTGCCTCAGGCGCAGGCCGAAACCCGCACGATCACCGTGCGGATCGAACTGGCCAACAGAGGCGGCAGGCTTCGGCCGGGCATGTTCGCCAGCGTCGCACTCGGGCAGGATTCACGCGATAGGCTGCTCGTGCCCAGCGAGGCCGTGATCCGCACCGGTCGCCGCATGCTCGTCATGCTCGCTGGCCCCGGCGGGCGGTTCCGACCCGCTGAAGTGCGAACAGGCACCGAAGGTGGCGGGAAAACAGAAATTCTTGCGGGGCTCGCCGAGGGCGAGAAGGTCGTGGCATCCGGCCAGTTCCTGATCGATTCCGAGGCCAGCCTTGCAGGCCTCGATGCGCGGCCGATCGGCGGTGAAGCGAAGCCGCAACCAAAACAGCCGTCGGCTGCGACTGGTCAAGTCTATGAGACAGTCGGGCGTGTGGAGACGTTGGACGCGAGTTCGATAACGCTGTCTCATGAGCCAGTGCCGGCGATCGGGTGGCCGGCGATGACGATGAGCTTCCGCGTTGCCAATCCCGCCCTGCTGCGCGGCTACAAGAAGGGAGATCGTGTTCGGTTCGGTTTCGACCAGCCATCGGAAGGCCCGACCCTGCGCCGCATCATGCAGGAGCGCAGCCGGTGATCGTCAAGATTATCCGCTGGTCCGTCGCCAACCGGTTCCTTGTTGTGCTGGCAGCGCTCGCACTTGCCATCGCCGGCGTGTTCGCGCTGCGGGCCACGCCCGTCGATGCCTTGCCCGATCTATCGGATACCCAGGTCATCATCCGGACAAGCTGGCCGGGCCAGGCGCCGCAGATCGTGGAGAACCAGGTTACCTATCCGCTGACCACTACCATGCTCTCCGTGCCCGGCGCCAAGACCGTGCGCGGCTATTCCTTCTTCGGCGACAGCTACGTCTATGTGATCTTCGACGAGGGCACGGACCTGTATTGGGCACGCTCCCGCGTGCTCGAATATCTGAGCCAGGTTCAAGGTCGGCTGCCACAAGGGGCACAGGCCGCCCTCGGCCCGGACGCCACCGGTGTGGGCTGGATCTACGAATATGCGTTGGTGGACCGCAGCGGCCGCCACGACTTGTCTCAGCTTCGATCGCTGCAGGACTGGTTCCTGCGCTACGAGTTGAAAACCCTCCCCGGTGTCGCTGAAGTGGCCAGCATCGGGGGCATGGTGAAGCAGTACCAGGTGCTGCTCGACCCGACCCGGCTTGCTTCGCTAGGCGTCACCCACGCCCAGACGGTGGAAGCCATCCGCCGCGCCAATCAGGAGGCGGGCGGTTCGGTGCTGGAGATGGGTGGGGCGGAGTATATGGTTCGCGCGTCGGGCTATCTTCGTACCGTCGATGATTTCCGCGCAATTCCGCTGAGGGTCGCCGGGGCCGGTGTCCCGGTGACGTTGGGCGACGTCGCCACCATCCAGATCGGCCCTGAGATGCGACGGGGCATCGCGGATCTCAATGGCGAGGGAGAGGTAGCGGGCGGTGTCGTCATCCTGCGCCAAGGCAAGAACGCCCGGGAGACGATCGAGGCGGTGAAAACCAAGCTGGTCGAGCTGAGGCGAAGCCTTCCCCCCGGCGTGCAGGTCGTCACCACCTACGACCGGTCGCAACTGATCGATCGCGCGGTCGAGAATCTGTCTAGCAAGCTCCTCGAGGAGTTTGTTGTCGTCGCGATCGTGTGCGGGCTGTTCCTGTGGCACGTCCGATCGGCCTTGGTCGCGATCGTGACCCTGCCGCTGGGTGTGCTCGCGGCCTTGCTCGTCATGCGGGTTCAGGGCGTGAACGCGAACATCATGTCTCTCGGCGGTATTGCCATTGCAATCGGCGCGATGGTGGATGCGGCCATCGTCATGATCGAGAACGCGCATAAGCGGATCGAGCATTGGGAGCATGACCACCCTGGCCGAGCGCTCGCCGGCGAGGAGCGGTGGCAGGTCATCACAGACGCTGCCGCGGAAGTCGGTCCGGCGCTGTTCTTCAGCCTGGTCATTATCACGCTCTCGTTCGTGCCCGTCTTCACCCTGGAAGCTCAGGAAGGCCGGCTGTTCGCACCGCTCGCCTTCACCAAGAGCTATGCGATGGCGGCAGCCGCCATTCTGTCGATCACGCTGGTTCCGGTGCTGATGGGCTGGCTGATCCGTGGGCGCATTCCTGCCGAGCAGGATAATGTCATCAACCGTAGCCTGACCCGCCTCTACCGCCCTAGGCCGCAACCACAATCGCCCCTGAGAAATGTCGAGCACGATATCGAATTGCCCCAACAGCGGCATGCCGATGTTTCCCACGGTGCTTTCGGATGTCCAGCGATCATGGGCAATCGCCGGCACGGAGGCTACCTGGAGCGTGCCCAGATTGACCTTATCGGCGGTGAAGGTCTTGACGATGTGCACCCCCTCGACGCCGCCAAGAGCGGCTGTCGAGTTGGCCTTTCCGGCCAGGAGGGATTGGGCCTCAACATACGCCCCAGACAACATCAAGGCTGACGAGCTGCCAAAGTCGAGCATCAACGGAACCGGGTCCAGACCAGCAACCGACGCGAACACGAACAGCTCTTTTCTGGTGCCGTGACCGAGCACCAAAGGCGTCCAATCAGGGCTGGGAGCGAAGCTGCCCGATTTCTCAAAAGCGAAACGTCTGGTTGCGAAGTCCAGGGCAACGCAGCCGCCGGCAAGGACGTCGGCTCCGAGCATCATATCGATCGGTCGACCGAAAGCGGCCGAGATCGCCCCGAGATCGGCCACGATTGCGAACGGCAGGACACGCGCCTGGCCGGCGAGCACCACCTCGACGTTGCGAACCAGGCCAACTTCGGCCTTGCCACCCAGACCGTTGATCCTTCGCGGTTCCATTTTGGTCATGCCGAGCCTGGCGGCTAGCGGTTTGCTGATCATCGTTGCGCCGCTGCCGCTGTCCAGGACCGCCTCGATCACGGCGCCGGACACGGTTGCCGTCGCGATCAGGGTGTCGCCTGTTCCGATATTCAGGGTGCGCCAAATCGGCTTCGCAGCGAAGCCTCGCCAAGGCTGCTGGCGGTTGGCCGGCTGCCCCCACGATCGAAACGGCATCAATGTCGCGATCACTCCGCTACCCATGCGAGCCAGTGCAGTCCGCCGACCAACCAGCCCGCTTGGTGCCGTTTCGACGCTGCGTTTCACCACAATTCAATCGATTCCTACTTCTCGTAGCGCGTTCAGTCTCACTTACATGCTACAGTCACTGGAGGAGCAAGCCTCGATGTGAGAGAGGTGCGAGGTCACCTAAAACCGCTTCGAGAAGCCAGCGGCGAGAAATGGATGTGGCGTCGTTGAACCGGCAACGCCGGTTCCGACGCTGAGATCTAGCTGGATGTCGTGGCCGATGATGTAAGCCACGCCTGCATCGATGATGACCGACGCTCTGCCACCCTTCTCCTCCGGAGCCTGGATGCCGGTATCCACGAAGAAGTTCAGCGTCTTACTGGGATTGAAGTTCAACGTGGCAGCCGCAAGCCCTGCCGTATAGGTGCGGTTGGAGTCGTCCTGGAAGACACCAACGCCGATGTTGGGGTTCAGCGACCAGTTGTCGGCAAACGCCCAGTCGGCTGCCATCCTGAAATCTCCCGTCGTCTTGCTGTTCCGGAACTCTCCAGAGCCAGACGGTGGAAAGATTCGAGCAATTGCGCCGAGCGAGACCTGCCTCGAGCCTTCCGGAGCATCAACGAAGTTGTACTTGAGCCCAATCGACGTGGGAGCGAAGCCATCCGAATGTGATGTATCGGTGGGGTCCTTCTGCCTCATCCATGAATAGGTGTTTCCCTCAATCCGCACTTCGACCTTATCGGCAAAGCCGAGGCGGAGCAGAGTCGGAAAGAAGATTGTCCGCTCGTGTTCATCGCCATCATGACGAAACTCGGCCTGGATTGCGGTCTCCAGTTGGAAGCGATTCTTTCCAACGGTTGTGCTGCCGTCCGCAATGCCAGGCCGATCGGCGTTGATGTAGTCATCGGACGGATCCGCCATAGCGGGCGTTGCCATCCCGATTGTCGCCACCATCAGGAGGGCTGTTGAGGCGCAGAGGCTCCGTAGTGGCATCACGTGATTTTCCGTTCTCGGTTCAGGGTTAGGCGGTTGGTCCAGCGATAGCCTGGATAACCCGACACTCGGCCATCGTTTTGGCGGAACATCCGGCTGCGCTCATTGCAGCCAGTTCATCGCGCAGCGCGCCTAGCTGGCGAAGGCGCTCCTCGACGTCGGCGAGATGACGTGATGCGATCTCAGTGGCTTCCCCACAGTCGCGGTCTGGCTGATCGGCGAGTGCGAGCAAGGAGCGGATCTCGTCGATAGAAAAACCGAGACGCCTACCGTTTCGTATGAAGTTGAGACGATCGGTGTCCGACGCCCCGTAAGTGCGCCGGCCTGAGGTCGTGCGAGCGGGACGGCCGAGTAGGCCGATGCCCTCATAGAAGCGGATCGTCGTGACCTTGGTCGCGGTGGCTTTCGCCAGTTCGCCAATTTGCATTCGAATGCCCGCTTTCTGCTGCCGGGATTACAATGCGCTTGCTTCTACAGCTACTGTAGAATGTAGGGAAGGTTGATGATGCGGCACAGGCGATGCCTGCGGTTGTAAAATTCTGACAATGAGGTGCCCGTGCCAAGCGATCTGATCAGCGCCCAGCGCACGCCGTCCCTGGGCCGTTTCGTGGTGTTGCTAGCAATTGCCGGCGCAGCGATGGTCCCGGCGGTTATTTTGCGGATAGAAGGCTGGCGCCCTGATCCGCTGCTCGACACTGCAGCGTTCGGTGCTGCCATTCTTGCGTCAGGCTTTCTTCTGTCATGGGGGGCGGAAGCCGCTGAAAAGCGCATATCGGCGGGGCTGATCGTAGCGATCATCGCCCTGATCACCGTTCTCCCCGAATATGCCGTGGACTTCTATTACGCCTACTCGGCAGGTGCGAGTCCGGGCTCCAACTACGTACATTATGCGGCGGCAAACATGACGGGCGCGAACCGACTGCTCGTCGGTCTTGCTTGGCCGCTACTTGTGCTACTTCATTGGTATCGCACGCGGGAACGCGCCATCCAGCTCCTCCCCGCCAATCGCACCGAAATTCTCTTCCTTCTGCTTCCGAGCATCTACGCCTTCTGGATCGTGGCCAAGGGTCGGATCACCCCGATCGATACCGTCGTCCTGATCGCGATGTTCGGGCTGTATATGTGGCAGGCCAGCAGGAAGGAGTCTGGCGAGGAGGAGGACGAAGATGACGAGCCAGGCCCGGCCGCTGCGCTGCTGCTGCTTTCGCCCACGCGTCAGTGGCTTGCGATGGGGGCACTGACGCTCGTTGCCGCCGTAATCATCCTTGCCTCAGCAGAGCCCTTTGCCGAGTCCATGATCGACTCGGGCCGCCTGCTGGGCTTCGATGAGTTCTTGCTGATACAGTGGCTTGCGCCGCTTGCGAGCGAAGCACCTGCCGTCGTGGTTGCAGCATTGTTCGTAATGTCAGCTCGGGCTGAATCCGGGCTCGCAACCATGATGTCCGACAAGATCAATCAGTGGACTCTCCTCGTCGGCATGCTGCCGCTGGCGGTCGGTCTGGGTGCAGGGCATCTCACCAGCTTGCCACTCGATGCACGTCAGCATGAGGAGTTTTTTCTGACGGCAGCTCAATCCCTGTTCGGGATCGGCTTACTGCTCCGCCTTCGGCTTAGTTGGATGGGCGCGGCCGCCCTCGCGATCCTTTTTGTCATTCAGGTGGCACTGGCGATAATCTGGCAAGGTGACGAGCCTCGCATCATCAGCAGTCTGACATGGCTGGGCTGGGGCTATCTGGCGCTGGCGGCGATCCTGATGCTGACGAACATCCAAGCTCTTGCCGCGCTGTTCAGAGGGTTGGGGCGAGCCCGTCCGTATGGCTAAGCCAGCTGCGCCCTGCCCAGCCGCAAATCGCGGTTTCGACCCATTCGTCGCGGAGAAAAGTGATGTTCGATACGAGCCGACATAGGCAGGGAGCTCGTAAAGCAGCCGACTTCCTGTCGATCTACCAACAAGGTTTTGTGAGGGTGGCTGCCTGCCGTCCCACCTGCAGGATTGCCGATCCCGCGTTTAATCTTGAAGCGACGCTGGCGCTCGCTCGGGAGGGAAGCGATGCAGGCGTTGCGTTGATGGTCTTCCCGGAGCTCGGGCTGTCAGGTTACTCGATCGATGACCTCTTCCTGCAGCGGGCGCTGCTCGACGAGGTTGAGCGAGGGCTTCTCGACCTGGTCTCTGCAAGTTGCGATCTTCATCCGGTGCTTCTGGTGGGTGCGCCGCTCCGTCGTGAGGGGCGGCTCTACAATTGTGCTGTCGCCGTGCACCGGGGCCGGATCCTTGGCGTGGTACCAAAAGGCCACCTGCCCAACTACCGTGAGTTTTATGAGAAGCGGTGGTTCGCCTCCGGGCGTGACGTGCGTGGCGAAATCTCCGTTGGCGGCGATCCGGTTCCTTTCGGCATGGATTTGCTGTTTCAGGCTGATGACGTCGATGGCCTGATCTTCCACATTGAAATTTGCGAGGACGTTTGGGCTCCTGCGCCCCCAAGCGACTTTGCTGCGCTCGCCGGCGCGCTGATCCTGACGAACCTGTCAGCAAGCAACATCGTAGTGGGCAAGGCGGACACACGGCGGCGACTCTGCGAGCTGCAGTCCGGACGCTGCTGGGCAGCCTACATCTACTCCGCGGCCGGATATGGCGAGTCGACCACTGATCTTGCCTGGGACGGACAGGCCTGCATATACGAACTGGGAGCTCAAATCGCGGAGACACCCCGTTTCAGCGTTGACTCCCAGATGGTCGTTGCGGACATCGACGTCGAGCGGCTGCAACTAGAGCGCATGCGGACCGGCACGTTCAACGAGGCCGCTATTGCAAACGGGATGCCCGACCGGCGTTTCCGTCGCGTGTCCTTCCATCTTGATCCGCCGTTGGGCAATCTCGGGCTGCGACGACATATCGATCGTTTCCCCTTCGTACCCGACGACCCGGCCCGTCTCGACCAGGACTGCTACGAGGCGTTCAACATCCAGGTCAGCGGGCTTGCGAGGAGGCTGGAAGCAACCGGTATAGCCAAGATCTGCATCGGCGTATCCGGTGGGTTGGATTCAACCCATGCCTTGATCGTCGCGGCAAAGGCGTTCGATCTGCTCGGGCGTCCTCGGACCGACATCCTCGGTTTCACGATGCCTGGGTTTGCCACCAGCGCCAGGACAAAGCTCAATGCCCACGCCCTGATGAGCGGACTCGGTGTGACCGCCGAGGAGATCGACATCAAGCCGCTTGCCAACCAGATGCTAGCGGATTTGCAGCACCCGTTCGCGATGGGGCAACCGGTCTACGACACGACGTTCGAGAATGTGCAGGCAGGACTCCGGACGGATCTTCTGTTCAGAGCTGCCAACCAGCGTAACGCCTTGGTGCTCGGCACCGGCAACATGTCGGAGCTTGCACTTGGCTGGTGCACCTACGGTGTGGGCGACCAGATGAGCCACTACAACGTGAATGGCTCGCTTCCGAAGACTCTCATTCAGCACCTCATCCGGTGGACGGCGTCGAACCGGCTGTTCGATACCAATGTCACAGACGTCCTTCTGGACGTTCTCGGGACTACGATCTCGCCCGAGCTCATCCCGCAGGCGAGCGAAGGAGAATCGCAGAGCACCGAAGGCAAGATCGGACCGTATGAGCTCCACGATTTCTGGATCTACTATTTCACCCGGTTCGGGCTACCACCCTCGAAGATCGCCTTTCTGGCACTCCACGCTTGGCAGGACGTCGGTGCGGGAAGCTGGCCGCCGGGGTTTCCCGAGGAGCAAAAGCGCGCCTACGAGTTGGGCGCCATTCGCGCGTGGCTTGAGGTGTTCTTACGCCGCTTTTTCGCTAACCAGTTCAAGCGCTCTGCTCTGCCGAATGGACCCAAGGTCACGACCGGCGGATCGCTGTCGCCGCGTGGCGACTGGCGCATGCCTTCGGATGCACCTGGACAGGTTTGGATCGACGAGCTGCGTCGCAACGTGCCCGAAGGCCTTGACGCTGTGGGAGAGGATCTCGCGACGCAAGCATCCACTCCGGTGGCAACCGAGGCCAAGCCCATTGTCCGATGACGTCCGCACTTCCTAATCGAGGATCAGGGCTGGAGCGCTCCGCAAGGCTGGATAATTGGATACAGAGCGGTGTGCGTCATTCGCTACTGCGAGCGCACCGCTGCTGGGGCCAGGAGATGCGCGATCAGGGCCTCAGGTTCGGGCAATGGCGATGCCCGACAGATCGGCTGCGGCATCGACGGGAACGCCGGCCTGCTTTCGCTCCGAATAGCGGTCCACGAGTTGGACCGCATGGGGGCGCAGGAGGACGGTGAAGCGCACCAGTTCCTCCATAACGTCGACGATGCGGTCATAATAGCTCGACGGCTTCATGCGTCCCGCTTCGTCGAACTCCTTGTAAGCCATTGCGACCGAAGACTGGTTTGGGATCGTGAACATCCGCATCCAGCGACCGAGCAGGCGCAGAGTGTTGACCGCGTTGAACGACTGCGACCCACCCGACACCTGCATGACGGCTAGCGTGCGTCCTTGCGTCGGGCGCATGCCCTTCATCTCGAGCGGCAGATGGTCGATCTGGGCCTTCATGATGCCGGTGATCTGGCCGTGCCGCTCTGGACTGCACCAGACCTGACCCTCCGACCACATCGACAGCTCTCGCAGTTCGTGGACGGCGGGATGATCGTCGCCGGCTACCTGGTCGGGAAGCGGCAGCGTAGATGGATCGAAGATGCGCGTTTCGGCACCAAGCAGGTGCAGCAGGCGAGCGGCTTCCTCGACGGCAAGCCTGGAGAAGGAGCGCTCGCGTAGCGACCCATAGAGTAGCAGGATGCGTGGGGCAGGCTCGGTCGGCCCAAGATCCTCAGCAGGGCGATGGCGGATAAATGCCGGATCGAGCGCAGGCAGAATGTCGGGATCGGTAAGGGTGCGAAGCGGCATCAGAGAGCTTTCACGAGGTAAGTAGCCGAGGCGGGGCAGAGCAAGGTGAACTCGCGCGTGGCGGCAATGGCCGAGGGTGCCGCATGCCGATCGGCAGCCGCATAGCCGAGCGCGCGGAAGAACACGGCCGCGGTCGTGGTCAGCAGATGCAATCGCTCCACGCCCAGTCCGCGCGCTTCTTGTTCCAGCGCCGCGACCAGCGTTCGGCCGATGCCGGCGCCTCGACGATCGGGGACGACGAGAATGGAGCGGAGCAGGCGGTCGGCTCCCTCGCCTTCGAGACCGCCATAACCGACGAGGCTATCCGCATCGAACCGGAAGAAGACGCGGTCAGTCTCCGCGAGATCGGCACTGGGGAGGCTTGCGGTATTGAGGAGCCATGCCAGTCCCGTCAGCTCGTTCGGATCGAGGCGTGTGGCGATCAGCGCCGTCACGCAGCACGCGGCCCGAGCAGGATCACACAGGTTCCAATCAGGCACAGGGCAGCGCCGCCGACATCCCAGCGATCGGGACGGATGCCCTCCACGCTCCACAGCCAAAGCAGGGAGGCACAGATGTAGATGCCGCCATAAGCGGCATAGGCCCGCCCCGCTGCATCACTGTCGACGCGGGTCAGAAGCCAGGCGAACAGGATCAGACACGCAATGCCGGGGACCAACCAGAGGGGCGCCTTGCCCATCCGGAGCCACGCCCAAAACGCGAAGCATCCGGCGATTTCGGCAAGCGCTGCACCGATATAGATCAAGGCTGTCATCCGATGGCGATCCTTGAAGCCAAGGCGCCGAGCGTAACCAGCAGCACCGGAACGGTCAGTGTGACGCCTACGCGAAAGTAATAGCCCCATCCGATCCGCACGCCCTTTTGACCAAGCACGTGGAGCCACAGGAGCGTTGCAAGCGAGCCGATCGGCGTGAGCTTCGGGCCGAGGTCGCAACCGATTACGTTGGCGTAGATCATTGCTTCCTTGACCGCGCCGGTCGCGTGCGCCGCGTCGATCGACAGCGCCCCGACGAGTACGGTCGGCATGTTGTTCATCACCGACGAGAGGACGGCTGCAATGATGCCCGTTCCGAAGGCCGCACCCCACACACCGCCTTGTGCCGTGCGATCGAGCAGCGCGGCGAGGTGATCGGTCAGGCCGGCGTTCCGCAGGCCGTAGACGACGAGGTACATGCCGAGCGAGAAGATCACGACTTGCCATGGCGCGCCTCGCAGCACCTTCCGTGTCTCGATCACATGGCCGCGCCCCGCGATCACCAGCAGTAGGACTGCGCCGGCAGCGGCGACGGCGCTGACGGGCACGCCCAAAGGCTCGAGCAGGAAGAATCCGGCGAGCAGCAGCGCCAGGACGATCCATCCCGCCCGAAACGTCGGCGCGTCGCGGATCGCCTCATACGGGGACCGAAGTGCCCCCACGTCGTACGTCTCCGGGATATCGCGCCGGAAGAACAACAGGAGTGCGCCGAGCGTTGCCGCGATGGACACCAGATCGACAGGCACCATCACAGACGCATATTCGCCGAAGCCGATCTTGAAGAAATCTGCCGACACGATGTTGACGAGATTCGACACGACGAGCGGCAGGCTCGCGGTGTCGGCAATGAAACCAGCGGCCATGACAAATGCTAGCGTTGCCTTGTCCTTGAAGCCCAGCGCTCGCAGCATGGCGATGACGATCGGCGTCAGGATCAGCGCCGCGCCGTCATTGGCGAACAGCGCGGACACCGCCGCGCCGAGCAAAACGATGAGGACAAAGAGCCGGCGGCCATGTCCCCGGCCCCAGCGTGCGACATGGAGCGCTGCCCACTCGAAGAACCCGGCTTCATCGAGCAGCAGGCTGATGACAATGATCGCAACAAACGCAGCGGTCGCATTCCAGACGATGCCCCACACTACCGGCACGTCGGATAGCGTGACGACGCCCGCGAGGAGCGCCACGACAGCCCCACCCATTGCGCTCCATCCGATCCCGAGGCCTTTGGGTTGCCAGATGACGAGCGCGATCGTGGCGACGAAGATCAGGACGGCAAGGAGCATCAGGCGAGGCGCTGGCCCGAGGCATTGACGACTTGCTCTCCGTCTTCCTTGGCGAACGCACCGAGCTGGTCGGCTGGCAGCAGATCGAGAACGGCTTCGGAAGGACGGCATAGCTTCACGCCAAGGGGAGAAACGACCAGCGGCCGGTTGATGAGGATCGGGTGTGCCATCATCGCATCAACCAGCGCATCGTCGGGCAGCGACGTGTCGCCTAGGCCCAGCTCCCCGTAAGGAGTCCCCTTCTCACGCAGCAGGTCGCGCGGAGTGATGCCGGCGCGTTCGATGAGCTGGACCAGCAGCGCGCGCGCTGGCGGAGTCTTCACATATTCGACAACATGCGGCTCGATGCCGGCATTGCGGATCAGGCCAAGGGTGTTGCGCGACGTGCCGCACTCGGGGTTGTGGTAGATAACGATGTCGACCGGCACGAAACGTCCTTTCAGCAGCAGGGGGCGAGTTCGGCGACGAGGGGCGCGCACAGCTCGGCATTGCCGGCGCAACAGTCCTTGACGAGGAACAGGGTGAGCGCGCGCAGCCCGTCCAGGTCAGCGCGGTAGATGATCGAGCGGCTGCGTCGTTCGGATCGCACGAGGCCGGCGCGCGCGAGGATGCCGAGGTGTGCGGACATGGTGTTCTGCGGCACGTCGAGCTGACGGGCGACGTCACCCGCTGCCATGCCGTCCGGTTCGTGTCGCACGAGCAGCCGGAACACATCAAGGCGCGTGCCTTGCGCGAGCGCTCTTAGGGCAGAGATGGCAAACTTGTTTTCCATACATCCAGCTTAGCGGATATGTGGAAAATGACTAGTCTGAACCGGACGGTCCTGCCATCTCAGAGCCGCAGTCCGATACGCGGTGCCAACCAGATCATTGCGCCATATAGCGCGATCGTAAGCAGGCAGCTGACAACGAGTGCTATCCAGAAGGGCGCTCCTCGATTGAGCAGCGCCGGGATCAGCAAGAACATCGGCAGCGACGGCAACACGAACCAGAATGTCGCATGCGCATGAGCAGCCATGCCGACCCGATCATGCGTATCACGCCACAGCCAGATCATGCCGAGCACGGAAACAAGCGGCAGGGAGGCAACCAGCGCGCCGAAGCCGGGGCTCCGTTTCGCGATCTCCGACACGGCCGCGATGATGATGCCCGAGATAAGAGCCTTGATCGCGAGGTACAGCATGTTTTCCTCTCAGGCCGCCGCGGGTTGTGGAACGGCGGCTCGTCGGCTGCCATGGACAATCCGGTAGAGCGCCGGCAGCACGAGCAGCGTCAGCAGTGTCGACGAAATGATGCCTCCGATGACAACGGTGGCGAGCGGGCGCTGGACTTCGGAACCGAGCCCGACGTTAAGCGCCATCGGCACGAAGCCAAGGCTCGCCACCAGCGCCGTCATCAGTACCGGCCGCAAGCGGGTGAGCGCGCCGTGGCGGATTGCCTCGTCAAGCGGCTCACCCTGCTCGCGAAGCTGGCGGATGAAGGTGAGCATGACGAGCCCGTTCAGGACCGCCACGCCCGACAGCGCGATGAAGCCGACGCCGGCCGAGATCGAGAACGGAATGCCCCGCATCAGCAGCGCGGCGACGCCGCCGGTAAGCGCAAGCGGCACGCCCGAGAACACGATGAGCGCGTCCTTGACCGACCGGAGTAGCGCGACGAGCAACCCGAAGATCAGCAGCAGCGCCAGCGGAACGACGACCTTCAACCGGGTGGAAGCGGACTGAAGCTGCTCGAACGTGCCGCCATAGTCGATCCAGTATCCCGCCGGCAGATCGACCTCGGCGGCAATCCTCGCCTGCGTCTCCGCGATGAAAGAGCCGAGATCGCGACCGCGCACGTTGGTGGTGACGACCGCCCGGCGCTTGCCGTCCTCGCGACTGATCTGGTTCGGGCCGGTCGTGCGCTCAATCGTGGCGACTTCAGATAGCGGCACCGACCCTGCGCCGTTCGGCAACGGGATCGGCAGGCGCTGGAGCACGGACGGGTCCTGGCGCAGTCGCTCGGGCAAGCGCACGACGATATCGAAGCGCCGATCGCCGTCGAATATCTGCCCTGCCCGAGTCCCGCCGGTCGCGGCGGCAACCACCGCTTGTACATCGGCGATGTTGAGGCCGAGTCGAGTAAGTGCGAACCGATCAGGCAGAATCTGAATGAGCGGCAGTCCGGTCACCTGTTCAGTCTGCGCGTCCTGCGATCCCTCGATGCCCGAGACGAGGCCCAACACATCGGCGGCCACCCTCGCGAGTTTCTCCAGATCGTCGCCATAGACCCGGATCGCCACGTCCGAGCGGACACCGGCGATCAGTTCGTTGAACCGCATCTGGATGGGCTGGATGAACTCGTAGCGCGAGCCAGGCACTTGTTGCACTGCCGCGTCCAACTCCGCGACGAGTTGCGCCTTCGGCTTGCGCGCGTCGGGCCATTCGCGGCGAGGTTTCATGATGATGAAGGTGTCCGCGACCGACGGTGGCACCGGATCGGTCGCGACGTCAGCGGTGCCTATCTTGGCGAACACCTGCTCGACTTCTGGGAACTGCTTGATCCGCCGCTCCAGCGCCGACTGCATCGCCACTGCCTGGCTGAGGCTCGTACCGGGGATACGAAGCGCGTGGAGAGCGATGTCGCCCTCGTCGAGGTTGGGAATGAACTCCGATCCCAGCCGCGTCGCGGCGATGCCGCTGATCACGACCAATGCGACCGCTCCGGCTACCACAGCCACGCGCATCCGCAGCGCCCATGCAAGCAGCGGGCGGTAGCTCCTCCCCGCCGCCTGCATCACGCGGTTCTCTTTCTCATTCACCCGGCCGGTGACGAAGGTCGCGACCGCGGCGGGAACGAAGGTAAGCGAAAGCAGCGCTGCGGCACAGAGCGCCAGCACGACGGTGAACGCCATCGGGTGAAACGTCTTCCCCTCCACCCCCTCGAGCGCGAAAATCGGCAAATAGACGATGGTAATAATCGCGATGCCGAACAGGCTGGGCCGGATCACTTCCGCGCTCGCCGACGCCGCTAGGTCAAACCGCTCGTCGCGCTCGAGCAGGCGGCCGAGCCGATGTTGCGCCTCACCGAAGCGGCGCAGGCAGTTCTCCACGATGATGACCGCGCCATCGACGATGAGGCCGAAGTCGAGCGCGCCGAGGCTCATTAGATTGCCCGACGTGTCGGACGCCACCATGCCGGTGATCGTCATCAGGAAAGAGAGCGGGATCACGGCCGCGGTGATAAGCGCGGCGCGGATATTGCCGAGCAGCAGGAACAGCACGACGATGACGAGCAACGCGCCCTCGGCCAGGTTCTTCTCGACCGTGCCGACCGTTGCATCGACCAGCTTCGAGCGATCATAGACGGTGTTGACCACCACCCCACCTGGCAGCGAGCGGTTGACCGCCTCCAGGCGTTCGGCGACCGCGAGGCTCACGTTGCGCGGGTTCTCGCCGACCAGCATGTAGATGGTGCCAAGCACCACTTCGCGGCCGTCCTTGGTTGCGGCACCGTTCCGTAGCTCTGACCCAATCTCAACATCGGCCACATCGGCGACGCGAATGGGCGTGTTCTGCCGATAGGCGACGATGATGCCAGACAGATCGCGTTCGTTTGCAGCCTGGCCGGGAACGCGGATTAGATATTGCGAGCCGGATTGCTCGATATAGCCTGCGCCGACATTGGCGTTGTTCTTCTCCAGCGCGGCGACGAGGTTCTGGACACTAAGTCCGAATCCGGAGAGCCGCGCCGGGATGGGCGCCACCACATATTCGCGCCGATAGCCCCCGACCGAGTTGACCTCGGTAACGCCTGGAACGGTGCGGAGCTGGGGGCGCACAACCCAATCGTGAAGCGTGCGCAGGTCCTGCGCCGTGTAACGCTTGCCCGCGTCGTTCACCGCACCAGGGCGAGCCTCGACCGTGTACATGAAGATCTCGCCGAGACCCGTGGCGATCGGTCCCAGCTCCGGCTCGACGTTGGCAGGCAACGTGCCGCGGACGCCTTGCAGCCGCTCATTCACGAGCTGGCGGGCGAAGTAGATATCGGTCCCGTCCTCGAACACGACCGTCACTTGGCTGAGGCCATAGCGCGAGACCGAGCGGGTATATTGCAGCCCCGGCAGGCCCGCGATGGCGGTCTCGACCGGAAAGGTGACCCGCTGTTCGGCTTCGAGCGGGGAGAAGCCGGGCGCTTCCGTGTTGATCTGAACCTGGACATTGGTGATGTCCGGTACGGCGTCGATCTTGAGGCGACCGAACGCCCAGACGCCGAGTGCGGCGAGGAGAAGGACTATCGCGAGAACCGCGAAGCGCTGCCGGA
The DNA here is from genome assembly GCF_051965015.1 of Sphingomonas sp. SAFR-052. NCBI lineage: Bacteria > Pseudomonadati > Pseudomonadota > Alphaproteobacteria > Sphingomonadales > Sphingomonadaceae > Sphingomonas > Sphingomonas sp. SAFR-052. The sequence goes on from NZ_JBQCMO010000003.1 coordinate 113,656, forward strand.
TCGACAGCCGTATGATGCGTTCGAGCATGGGCTGTCGTCCTAGTGATCGTGGCTCGCGCCGGACTTCTCGATATCAGCCTTGATGACGTAGCTGTTCTTCGCAGCGTAGGTCGTGCCGGGCTTCAGCCCACCCAGCACCTCCGTCCACTCCGGCCCTTCCCGACCAAGTTCCAGCATCCGGACCTCATAGGTGTTTCCCACCTTGGCAAAGACGACACGAAAATCTCGGAACTGCTGGAGCGCTTCCGTTCGGACCGCCAGCGGCACCGTGCGCTGGTCGACGGTGACGATCCCGCGCACTGCCATGCCCGGCCGCCAGAAGCCGCCGGGGTTGGGCAGCGCGGCCCGCGCCGTTACGGTCTGCGTCTGGACCTCCGCCAGGGGCAAGAAGTCGCGTATGGTCGAGCTCTGGCTGCGCTCGCCTTCAAGTCCGCGGATCTGCACGGCTTGCCCCGGTCGGACGCGCTCGATGTCGCGAGGGAAGACCGGGAAGGTCGCCACCGTGCGTGCGGGATCGGAGATGACGAAGATCGGATCGTCCCCGGTCACATCGCCGACATTGGTGTTCCGCTGCGTGATGACGCCGGCGATCGGCGCGGTGACGGCGTAGGTCTGTAGCGAGTAGCTGCTTTCTATGCGCGCAAGCAGCGCCCCGCGGCCGACCCGATCGCCGACGTTCCGATGGACGGACACGACGCGGCCGGGGAACTTGGCTCCCACATCGGCACTCGCCGACGGGTCAAGCTCGACCCGGCCGACGATCTCCAGCGTCTCGCCAACCGCGGCAGGTCCGGCGATCGCTGTTTCGATGCCGGCGGCGCGCGCCGCCGCGGGGGCGATCGTCGTACGGCCCTCATAGGAAGGAAACTTCCAGTGATGCCGTCGCCCGCCCTCGCTGGCGGTGACCGCCACGTCGAAGCTATGCGGCTCGACCAGCGTCGCTTGTCCACGCAGATAATTCTCTTCCGGCTTGAACGCGAAGGTCGTGACCTCCTCGTCGAGGCGCCGGATCGTCACGCTTGCCTGGACCTCTCCCGGCGGCAGCGGCTTGTCACCGCGATAAGCGTAGAGCCGGTACTCGGGCGGGATGCCGTCCTCGAACACGGTCATCTCCAGCGCGAAATCGCCATCACGGAGCATCCGGCCATTGTGAGGTCCGCGCTCATAGTCGCCGGCCGCCGGTGCCTCATGTTCCGCATTTGTGTTTGCGGCGCCGTCCCCGCAGGCGGCGAGCGGAAGGACGAGAAGCAGGGCGAGCGTGAACGTCCGCATCATTGTGTTCCTTGAGCGAAGGCGCCGAAGCGGCCGGTGAGCCGGTCCAGTTCGACCCGAGCTTCGTGATGACGAGCGGCGACACGGACCATCCGTGCGCGCGCTTCGTGGAGAGCGATTTGCGCCGTGGACACGTCCAGGAAGGTGAACCCGCCACGGTTGTAACCGGCGCGGACTTCGGCGAGCGTCCGCTGGGCACCGGGGACGACGCGGTCGCGGATCGCCTCGACCTCGTGGCGCGTTTCCTCAACCTTCTCCGCCGCAAGCGCGATAGCCTGTGTTCGCTGAAACCGCTCCACGGCGAGATCCGCCTCGACCTGTCTTGCTTCCGCTTCCGCACGCGCGATGTTGGCGCGATTGAGGCCGCGGTTGGCGAGCGGCAGCGACACGCCCGCGACCACTGCGACGTCGCCCGTGCCGATATAGCGCGGCCCCGCCGTCCAGGTCGGATCGGTGCGGGCACCCGCCTGTTGCAGAGTCAGCCCGGCAGCGGCGCGACGCCGCCGGGCCTCGAAGATGGCGAGATCGGCGGCGGCGGGTTGGAGCGGACCAGCTGAAGGGTCGAGTACCAGGAAGCGATCGGCCGTGACTGTCATGCCCGCCGCGTCGCCGCCCCAGAGCGATGCCAGACGCTTCATCGCGGCGTCGCGCGCGTGCTCGGCAAGCTCCAGATCGACCTTCGCCTCGGCGAGCTGCGTTCGGGCGCGCGTCCCCGCGAAGAGCGGATCACGCGCCTCTGCGACGCGGCGACCGACCTCGCGCGCTAACTGCTCGGCGATAGCGACACGCTCGCGGGCGATGCCGATCGCGGCTTCGGTCGCCTGGACCTCCACATAGAGGCGCTGCACCGCCGTCGCGACGTCCAGCCGGCGCACCACTGCTTCGGCGCGTGCAACGTCGAGATCGGCATCGGCCGCGGCGACGCGCGCGGCGCGCTTGCCACCGCGCTCGATCCGCTGACTGTAGGTCGCGCCAATCTGGATCTGACGGTTGAGATCGTCTCCCCCGACTCCGAAGTTTTCGGCGAGCACGTCAATGGACGCGGGCGGCCGCGTATCCGCACCCGCGCGCGCAGCGGTGAGCACATCGACGCGCGCGGCATTAGCGGCACCTTGCGGTGAGGCGCCGATCGCGCGCGCGACCGCATCCTCCAGCGTCAGCGTCTGGCCGTGAACGACCGCCGACAACGACAGCGCCGCCGCCACAACGGCGGCGCGCAAATATGGTTTCATGGGAAACTCTCCCGACGTTCAACGACAGTCGTCGGCGAATAGCGACGCGCGGACGCAGGTAGTCAGGCCGAGGGTGGCTCGAGCAGCGGGGCTATGCCGCGAGAAGGCCCGAAAGTCGCGATCGTCGAGGCGCTCCTCGCCGCCCCGTCGAGAAGAGCCGGCACGAACGCATCAGTCGTCCGGGCCAGGTCGCCCACGACATGAGTATGCACCGCGTGGCCGGTCGCCTTGCCCTCGTCCTCGTCCTCGTTGCCAACCGCGTCAGCGTGATCGTCATGATCCTCATCGGCGTGATGGACCACTACCCGATCTGCGGCATCGACATGGCCAGCGTCGTGCGCGTGACCGTGCGGCACGGCCGCGCCCATGCTCCCGTGCGAGAAGAGCATGACGCAAAGCATGAAGATGGCGAGCCATTGTCGCATTCGGGTCGCTTAACACCACGGGCAGCAACCAACAATCGAAACAACGCCAGCATCGGGAGCTCGCTGATCGAACGTCCTGACGACTCCACTCAGTAGTGCCGTTGCAGTCTAGCTCAGGGCAATCGCGCCGATCGCCGCGCCCATCGCAAGGACCGCCGGCGTGGCGAGCTTGCTCTTCCAGCAGTACATGATTCCCAGCGCGACCGCGAAGATGACCGCAGTCGCGGTCAGGCTCGGCGTGCGAACGGCCGTAGTCCGGGCGAGGTCGACAACAGTTACCACGATAAGTCCGACAACGCCGGCCGCGACACCCGCCAGGAAAAGCTGGAGCCGCTTATGCTCGACCACCGCCTCCAACCGCTCGTACAGCAGGAGAGAGAAGGCGAAGGCGGGCAAGAACATGCCGGCGGTCATCGCGAGCGCTCCGGCCAGCCCACCGCTGATCCAGCCGACGAAGGTGGCGAAGATGACGAGCGGCGCAGGCAGGATGCCCGACAGGCCGAGACCGTCAAGGAACTGCGCGTCGGACATCCAGCCCCGACCCACCGTGTCGTACCGGATGAACGGGATGGCGGTGTAGGCTCCGCCGAACGTCAGCAGCCCGCCTTTCAGCCCGGCCCAGAACAGCGCGGTGGCGGTCGGCGCGGGCTCCGGGATTTCGGTCGCCGCTCCCGCTAGGCCAGCGCCTTCCGCCCAGGTCAGGACCGCCAAGCCGACCGCGAGCAGAACCACCGTAGCCGCCAGAGCGTAGCGCGCGTTTGATCCGAGCGCATAGGCCGCACCGGCGGCCGGGAGTACAATCCAGAAGCTGACTCCGGCGAGCGAGGCGGCAGCCGCGGCGAGAGCAGCGGCCCAAAGCCACGGGTCTAGCAGGATATGCTCGCCGATACGGTGGACGGCGCGCACGATGACCGCGATCACCGCCGCCTGGACGCCGAGGAACATCGCGCCCAGCACGGTTTCCTGGATCGGCAGCCGCGTATAGGCCCAGGCGAGGACCAGCATGAGGACGAGGCCTGGCAGCATGAAGCCGAGCCCGGCGAGCAGTCCGCCCAGCCTGCCCTTTGCCCGGATGCCGAGGTGGACGCACAGCTCGTGCGCCTCCGGCCCGGGGAGCACCTGCATGACAGCGAGCAGGTTGTTGAATCGGTCGCTCGCTATCCAGCGTTCTTCGTCGACCAGCTCGCGCCGGATCATGGCGATCTGTGCCACCGGGCCGCCGAACGCCATCAGGCCGAAGCGCAAGAAGCGGAGGAACAGCGCGGGGTAGCTGAGTTCAGGGGGCCGAGCCTCGCCAGCCACCGGGCTCGGTAGAACGGGATGTTCGATGCTCGCCATGATGCAGCTCCCCTATATGCGGCGGCGTTTGGTGAAGTGGGCGTAGAAGCCGTCGAGCGCCCCCGACCCTTGCGCGATCCGCTCGCCATCATCGTCCGTGCCAGCACAGAGGCCGTTGATGAGTGCGGCGATGCCCGCCGTCTCCGCCCGGCCAAACTTGTCGTCGGCGATGTCGAGGTCGTGGACGATTTCAGCGAGCGCGATGAGCGCATGATCGCCGTCGAGCCCGGTCCGGTACACCAGCGTCTCAAAGGTGCAGCGCTCGCCCTCGTGCGTGAACTCCGCATCCGCCATGTCGAACCGGAGCTCGCCGGGATCGGGCACATAACCCTTGCCGTCGACGAACTTGAAGGTCGCATCCGGGTCGATGAACCGGCGGATCAGCCAGGCGGACGCAATGCGATCCACATGGACGTGTCGGCGCGTGGTCCAAATGCGGCTCTTCAGGTCGGTGAAGGTCAGCGCCGGCGCGCCCGGGCCAGTGACATCCGGGTGCTGGCCGACGCGTCCTTCTACTCGAGCGATGGCTGAGTCCGTCGCCTGCCGACCATGCGCGCCGAAGAAGTCAATCGACGAGATATCATCCAGCCTCTTCCGGAGGCGCCGGACCTCGACGGCGGCTACATATTCCGCCTCGGCGACCGTCAGCGCTTCGCGCGCCAGTTCTTCGTAATCGGCATCGCGGGCGGCGTCGAAGACGGCACGAAGCTCCGCATCCGTCATTCCTTGCACAAAGCGGGCCTGGAGGATCAGTGCCTCGCCACCGCCGACGATGATCTCCGCCCTCAGATCCTCGAAGAGCGTACGCGTGCCGTCACGTGCGGGCAGCGCGTGGACTGCATTTTTGAGCGGGGCGGCACCAATTGCTTGCAGGCGTCGCCACACTCGCACGCGCAGGTTGGCGGGTTTGGCCGGCAGCTGTGGGATCAACAACAGCCAGTCATGCAAACCGGGCGACGGAGCTTCAACCATGCAGCACATGTAACATAGCTTTTAGGGTATCGTACACTTGTATCATTCAGTCGTGATGAGGTAAGCTTGGGATGAGGAGACCGCGATGCACCCCGTCCGACTAAGTGCCTTCGCCATGTTGGCGTACCTCGCGGCTGCATCCCCTGCCCCGGCGCAACCGCGCTACGAAACGGTGGCGCAGTTGCAGCAGACTTGCGCCGATGAGTTGGCGCGGAAGGTGAACGGTCGATGTGAGGCCTATCTGGCTGGCGCAGCCGAAACGCTTTCTGCATTCGGTAACGGTGGCAGCGCGGCGGGTATCTGCGGGCGGGGCGTGCGCTCGGGCGAACTGAGCCGCATCTTTCTGGCATGGGCCACCAACAACCCGCACAACGCCAAAATGCCCCGGCTGGCCGGCGTGACGATGGCGCTGCGCCAGCGCTTTCCATGCCGGCCGACCAGTTGAAATCGAGGAGAGAAGCTTTGCGCCACCTGTTGCTCCCGCTAGCGGTCGCACTCGCCGTCCCCGCCGCCGCCCAGACCACCCCGCAAGCGGCACCGCCCCATGCGAATGCTGACAGGTGGACGCTAGTTGACAAGAGCCTTGGCCGGACGGGAACGACGCAACCGGACGGGGTTCGCCGCTACGGCTTTCCGCGCAGCGACCTCAACGTCCAGCTCGACGGTGTCGCGATCAAACCGGCACTTGCGCTCGGCTCCTGGGCGGCGTTCCATCCGATGGGTAATGAGGTGATGGTCATGGGGGACCTCGTATTGACGCACGAGGAGGTGAACCCCGTCATGAGCCGCCTGCTGGCTTCCGGCTTCACCATCACGGCGCTGCATAATCATCTACTCCGTTCCGTACCCGCAACGATGTATATGCACATCGGCGGCCATGGCGATCCGGTGAAGCTCGCGACGGCGCTTCGCGAAGCGCTCGCCGCCAGCCGAACGCCGTTGACGGCGCCGTCCCGGGACTCGCAGCCGCCTTCAGCGGGTGCCGGCTCGTCGCCGCCCTTGGCACTCGATACCGCCGCGCTCGACCAACTCATGGGCACCAAGGGCAAGCCGAACGCGGGCGTCTATCAGTTCAGTTTCCCGCGCGCCGAGCGGCTGACCGATGGCGGGGTGCCTGCGCCCGCCCCGATGGGGACGGCAACCGCCATCAACTTTCAGCCAACGACTCCAGGCCGCGCGGCGATCACTGGTGATTTTGTGCTCACCGCAGTCGAGGTCGACCCGGTACTTCGCGCCCTGCGCGCTGGCGGGATCGAGGTAACGGCGCTCCACAACCATATGCTGGATGACCAGCCGCGGCTGTTCTTCATGCACTTCTGGGCCAACGACGATGCGACCAAGCTGGCACGGGGTCTTCGGGCAGCGCTGGACAAGACCAACGTCGCGCGGCCGGGTGCCGGCTAAGCCCATGCAGCTTTCGAACCCGGGGACGCTGACGCGCCGCGCGGTTTTAGCGCTATCCGCTGCGGTGGTCGGAAGTATCGGCACCGGGGCCGTTGCGCGCTGCCGCCCGGCGCGCGTGCTTCTCGTTTGCCAGTTCGGGAGCGTGAAGAGTGCGGTCGCGCGCGAGGTGATGAAGCGGCGCGCGGCCCACCGCGGCATTGAGATCGAGATCCGGTCGCGCGGCATAACGCCCGAGGAGCACATGTCGCCAGCACTCGCAGTCGCGTTGCGCGCCGAGGGGGTGGACACGCGCGCACAGCCGCTGACGGGGCTCGCGTCTACGGACTGGCGGCGACAGGATGCGATCGTGGCATTCGACCCGGTAGCCAAAAGCGGACTGCCAGCCGGAGCACTCGACTGGTCCGACCTGCCCTCGTTCAACTCAGACTATGCCCGGGCCCGCCCGCTGCTCGCCGCGAGGCTCGACGCACTCCTGGACGACCTGCGGCGGCGCTGCTGACGGCGCCGTGCCTGGAGGAACTTCATCCGCCGCGGCTCGATACACCATCTGATATCAGGAGAGTGACTCATGCGAATGCCGATCAGATCAGTCTTCGGCGCGATCACGATGACGTGCTTCGCGGTACCATTCTCGTCCTCCGTTGCTCAGTCGGGGATCAGCACCAATCCGGCTCCCGTCGAAGCCAGGGATTATTTCAGCGCCGTGCACGCGCTCAGCAAGTACGAGGTCGACGCCAGCCGCCTTGCACTGACCCGATCGCAGACCCCGGCGGCCCGTGCGTTCGCGCAGGAGATGGTCGCTCACCACACGCGCGCAATGGCAGAGCATGCTCGCCTGCTGGACGTTCCAAGTACCTCGGAGCCGGGAAGCGCGTTGGCGGGCCCTCTGTCGGAGATGCTGAACTCCCTGGAAAATACGCCGAGCGTCGAGTTCAACGCGGCATACAAGCGCGGGCAGATCGCCGCCCACGAGGAGGCGCTGAAAGTCCACACGTCCTACGCGGAGCGGGGGAGTGACACGGCGGCACGGGCCAAGGCTCAAGCGGCCATCCCCAAGATCCGGAAGCACCTCGCGACAGCCCGAAACTTGCCCGAAGCCTAAGGTCAAACCCCGCGCGCGGTCCAGATGAAGAGTGGTAGGTTGGCGCTGGTACCGGATCACCTGTGACGCTTCGCCGCGCTCAAACGCATGAAGTGTCAGTGGTGGTGTGGCCCACCCTTTTGTCGTCTCGACCTTAGTGAAGATGGGCACGGGTTAGTTCAGCGAGCGCCTCGGTCACCAAGCGCCATCTCGCGATCGCGTGGGGACGATCATCATCTTCCAAGTCGTTCATATAGTCGGAAGCCCAGGCGATCGCGTCTCTGGCACCAAGATCAGCGACCAAGTCTACCGCGATGCCCCACGCTTCTACGTTGTCTGACACGGGTGCACTCGCCGCTGACACGGCCAATCTGTGATCATCCATGATGCAGTCTCCTGTTCAAGGCTGTAAGTTGCAGTCGAGACGACCGACCCGACGTGCTAGTCGTCAGGTGGAAGGTAATCCGGCCAGAAGCCTGCATCGTCCGGGTCAGACTGAGACTGCCTCTGCGGTACCGACGCCGCCGGTATCACCGGCGCCTCTCCATCGAACGCCACGCGGATTGCCGCTCCAATGCGTGTCCGCTCCTGGAAAACAGCTTGGATCTCGCGCCCCAAGCGCACCATTCCTCCGATCCAGGGGGCACGCTCCGCGGTCAGATAGCCGATCTGGACGCCTCGCACGCTGAATACCGCAACGGCATTCGGGTCTGCCGGGTTCTTCGGCTCCGGCACGAGTTCGATCCTCTCACCCGGGACGCAGAGCAGGATCTCGAACCGACGATTGCTGCCATCGGCATTCGGATGGTTCGCGCCGACGACATGCAGGCTGAGTTGCTTCATAGCCATGTCTCGGTCCACCGCGATCAGCTCAGGGTGCGGCCGAACCATAGCACCCTGCCAACGATGTCGATCCGGGCAAGCTCGATGTTCTGCCAGCTCGGATAATCCGGATTGTCGCTCCTGATCGAAATGCCTCGACCGGACGGATTGCGCGCAAGCCGCTTCACCATGAGGCTGTCGTCAAGCCGCAGCACGTAAATGCCGTCACGAAGTCGCCCGACACCGTCCTTGCGATCGACAAGCACGTCGTCGCCATCAGCCAAGGTCGGCGCCATGGAGTCGCCCTTCACCCGGATGACCGACAAACCATCGGCCGATCCCTTGGTCCGTTCGCGCAACCAACGCGGATCAAAGCCGATCGTGGCCCGGCGAGCTTCCCCGAAATCGGCGGCTCCGTGTCCCGCCGACGCATATACGTCGAGCACGGGCACCTGCTGCAAGGTCGGCTGTTCCCACTCCTGCGGCCCTCCAAGGACGGCCTCTTTCACGCCAAAGTAAGCGGCGAGAACGCGGCGGTCCTCTTCGTGCAACCGCTTGGGCGTACCGCGCTTGATGTACTGTTGGATGTAAGCATCATTGCGCCGAAGCATGCGCGATAGCGCCGCATATTCCTCATTGCGCTCGTCAATCAGGCGCTGGAGCGCTGCACGAGGATCTTCAATCTGGGCAAGCATCATAGGATTCATCCTAGACAAAACCGGCAGGAGAATGGAACATAACAGGAACGATGTAAAGCGAGTCGGTGCCGATGGAGAACGAATTGCTGCAGAAAGTGGAGGAGTACCTCGCCCGCGCGGGTCTCAGCCCAACCCGCTTCGGCCGCATCGTCGTTCACGATCCACGCTTCGTGTTCGACCTTCGCGCAGGAAGGCGTCCTAGGCGAAAGGTCCATGGCAAGGTGACGGCCTACCTCGTCGCCCACGGCGCTTGATGATGCCTCCGCCACTCCGGCTCATCGGACGACGCCAAGTGACCAGGCAGCAAGGACCTTCCCGACATAGGCCGGCGTCTCGCCATTGGCCGGCACGCCGCGCGAGCGCAGGACGGCACCAGGACCAGCGTTGTAGGCGGCGAGCGCGAGATTGATCGATCCGAAGCGGTCGAGCATTGCGCGAAGGTACCGGGCGCCCCCATCAACATTGGCACGTGCGTCGAACGGATTAAGGACGCCAAGCGCGCGCGCCGTTGCGGGCATCAATTGCGACAGCCCCATCAGCGCCTCCTGCGGCAGCTGCTCCAATCCGCCTGCTCGCAGGCGAGCACGCGCGACCATCGGTCGATACGCCACGCCTATGACGCGCTGGAGCTCGCGCAGATCCTTCTTCTCACCTCGTCCGCTTGGAGCGAGCACGACAACAACCTCGGCACGCTCGCCGCCCTCGCGGCACTGGTCGATCGGCTGCCGACGCAGAGCATCCGGACCGAAGAGCAGCTCGCCTTCCAGCAATTCTCGACACCTGCTGCGATCGCGTGGCTCCTGGGCCGGGCCGCAGCGCTTACCTCGGCGGACACGCTGCTCGAACCGTCCGCCGGAACAGGGATGCTCGCTTGTTGCCGGCCATCGAAGCCGACCTCGCCCGCGGCGACGCCGTCGTGGTTCAGCTGGTCTCCACCTCCGAGGCGATGCTCGCGCGGCGATTGGCCGAGCTCGATCCGGCCGAGCGCGAAGCGCTCGAGATCGACCTCTCCCCTCGCGAATATGTCGTCGACTATCTGCTTGGTGCCTTTCCTACCCGCCAGATGCGCGTCTTCACCGATGCGGACGGCACGGTTCGCTCGGAGCCGATGGCCGACGAAGACGGCCGGCCGGTACATAGCCAGACCGCACTTGCCGCACGCGATGCTCTGGTCGAGCAACTCTGCGCCCTGCCGGCGATCGCGACGGCGCTCGACGCGATCATTGAGCGGTTCGGCACCTCCCAAGTTGCGGAAGTAACCGGGCGCACCCGCCGCCTCGTCGTGGACGCAAACGGTGCACAGCGCCTCGAACGCCGCACACCCAAGTCAAACCTCGCTGAGTCCCAGGCCTTCATGGACGGGATCAAGACACTGCTCGTCTTCAGTGATGCCGGTGGAACGGGGCGCAGCTACCACGCCTGCCTGCGCGCCAAGAACCAGGCGCGCCGCATCCACTATCTCCTCGAGCCCGGCTGGCGCGCCGACGCGGCCATCCAGGGCCTTGGCCGTACCCATCGCTCCGCACAGGCATCGGCACCGCTGTTCCGACCCGTCACGACCGATGTGCGCGGCGAGCGACGCTTCATCTCGACCATCGCCCGCCGTCTCGACACGCTTGGCGCCCTCACTCGGGGGCAACGCCAGACCGGTGGCCAGAACCTGTTCGACCCCGCCGATAATCTCGAGAGCGACTATGCCAAGGATGCGCTGATCGCCTGGTACCGCCTGCTCTACGCCGGCAAGCTTCAGTCGACGACGCTGAGTGACTTCGAGGATCGTTCGGGGCTCCGCCTCGCGGCCGAGGACGGCGGATTGCGTGACGACCTGCCGCCGATTCAGCGCTGGCTCAACCGCCTCCTCGCCTTCCCGATTGCGCTCCAGAACGCGATCTTCGACGAGTATCTCGGCCTGGTCGAGGCGCGCGTGGACGCGGCGCGCAAGGCGGGTACGCTCGACCTCGGAGTCGAGACACTGGCGGTCGAGCGGTTGCGCGTGGAGCAGGATCGCGTGATCCGGACCGATGCCACCAGCGGTTCGACCACGCATCTGCTCACGGTGCGCCTGGAACGTCGCCCACGACCCTTGTCGCTGGACGACGTGATGGATCTTGCACGACGGAAGGATGCCAGTTTCCTCGTCAACGAACAGTCAGGCCGCAGCGCCTTGCGCCTGGATAGCCGGAGCGTGCTCAGCGAGGACGGCACGCTGTGCCCGCGCTACGAGATCGTCCGCCCCTTGCGTCGGCAGCGCCTCGATCGTGACGCGTTCGCCGACACACGCTGGACCATCGCCACAGCTGACCGGTTCGCGTCCGCCTGGGCCGCCGAAGTGGGCGAACTGATCGCATCGACGTCGACCGAGACCATGCACCTGGTCACCGGACTGCTCCTGCCGATCTGGGACGCCCTGCCCGATGAACTCGCCCAGGTGGTGCGCGTCGTCGACGAGACAGGACAATCGTTGCTCGGGAGGCAGATCCCGGCGCTGGCGCTGGCGGAGCTTGGCCGTCGGTTCGGCTTCGATGCGCCCGTGGTCGCGCCGGACGATCTCGTCAGGGCGGTGCTCGAGAATGGGCGAACTGTCCCCGTAGGCAACGGTGGCAAGCTGCACGCCAAGCGGGCGCTCGTCGGCGGGTCGCAGCGGCTTGAGCTCACAGGGTTTGATCCGGCGCGCCTGCCCGAGCTGAAGGCGCTCGGCTGTTTCGTCGAGATCATCCGGTACCAGACCCGGCTGTTCGTACCCGCTCCCAAGGCACCGCAGATCCTGACCGCATTGAGCAGATAGTCGAGATCATGGGTTCGGCTCGACAGCGCCTCGCTCATCATCTATTTAGACGTTACCACTAGAAAGGTTCGGCCATGGAACGTGCGATCAGCGCCAGTGATGCCAACCAGCATTTCTCCGAGATGCTGCGAGACGTGCAGGACGGCGAGACCTTCGTCGTCACGTCTCGCGGCCGTCCCGTTGCCAAGGTCGCGCCGGTCGATGATCTCGACCGGCAGGGCCCCGCGCTCGATGCGCTGCTCGACTTCGTCGCCACCCTGCCGCGCCGGCGCGCGGAGGCGTGGCGCCGCGAAGATCTGTACGAGTGACCCGGGTCGCCTTCGACACCAACGTGCTGGCCTATGTCGCCGGCGTCGACCGGCATGCCGATGATGCAGCGAAGATCGACGCCAGCCGCGCGCTCCTGAAGCAGCTGCGCGGACGTGCCGCTCTCGTCGTTCCCGTCCAGGTCCTGGGTGAACTCTACGTCGTGCTGACCCGCTCGGGCGCGTCACGCGACGAAGCGCGCGACGCCGTGCTGCGCATGGCGCAGGCCTTTGGGACCGCCGACAGCAACGGCTCGGCTTTCCTCTCGGCGCTCGACCTGGCCACAACCCACAAGCTGCAGTTCTGGGACTCGTTGATCGTGAACGCCGCCGCCGAGGCCGGCTGCACGCTCCTCCTGTCCGAGGACATGACCAACGGCTTCTCCTGGCGGGGAACCGTCGTGGTCAACCCGTTTGCAACGACGGTCGATGAGCGTCTGACCCGCCTCATCGCCTGAGTTCGGGCAACCCCCACCTCACACGACTTGGAGGAGGAAAGGAGGCGTCGAGGACGCGAGCCGGCGCAGGCGCGCCCGAGGCTCGTGACCAAGGAGACCGACGATGATCCAGACCATAGCGCTCGGCAAGCTCGTGCCGTCCAAGCGCAACGTCCGCCGCCGCAGCGATGCCGCTGCCGATGCCCAGCTTCGTGCCGATATCGAGGCGCGTGGGCTGCTCCAGAACCTGATCGTGACCGCCAACAAGAAGCCGAGGGGCACCTACGCCGTCGAGGCCGGGGGACGGCGGCACAGCGCGCTGAAGGCTCTCGCCGACGAAGGAAAGCTCCCCACCGACTTCGCCGTTCCCTGCCTCGTCCTCGACGACCTCGGCAGCGCCGTGGCGGAAGCGAGCCTGGCGGAGAACTTCCAGAAGCTTGCGCTGAATCCGGCAGACGAGTGCCTCGCCTTCCAGCACTTCATCGAGCAGGGATCTGATGTCGAAGGCGTCGCTCGCCGCTTCGGGGTCACCGTGCGGTTCGTCGAAGGCCGGCTGCGGCTGGCGAGCCTCGCACCCGTGGTCTTCCAGGCGCTCGCCGATGGCGAGATCACGCTCGATATAGCGAAGGCACCCTCGACTTCCGACGTCAGGCCCTTCGGATCGACGGTCATGCCGTTGATCACGAAGGCTTGGCTGACATCGGAACCGCGCTGCTCGGTGACGATCTTGACGAGTTCGGCCTTGAGCGCCCCGTGCGCCGACGGATCGGCGAGCTTCAGGATCTGCTCCATCCAATAGTCGAGGCCGGCGGGCGATCGATTGAGCAGCATCAGCGCGACGTCGCGCGTCACCAGCTCCAGATAATCGGCCTCGACGCCCGACGAGCTGATCGTCAGCGGACGCGTCGCGATCGGCTGCAGGATGATCTCCCGGTCCTTCGACGAGAGCGCTGAGAACAGGGCGAGGTTGATGACGAACGAGGCGGCGGCGGCGAGCAGCAGCACCTTGCGCTGCCGCAACAAGGACTGGCTGCGCTGGTGCGCAATGTCGGCGAGCATATCGTCCTCCCTCAGCCGGCCAGCAGGCGGCAATGGGAGGGCGGAGTGGCTTTCAGCCTGACAAAGGTCGCACCCAGATACCAATAGGCGGCATGGATCACCCACGAGCTGGCTCGGCCAGCTTTTGCCTTGCGCAGCGCAAACCACGCTCCGCAGGAGAGTATGATGCCAATCAGGATATGCTGGGTGAGAATGCCCCAGGCGAACGGGATCGCCAGCCCCATGAATTCATCAAGGGTCCAAAGGCCGATGAGCTCGGGATCATCGAGACGCCTGGGAACGATATACTTGTCAGACATGGCTGCCGCCCCGCCCTCTTTTCCCGCGCTCAGATGAGCGCGGTGACCGTGGAGGTGACGATCGGCACGCCGGTGCCGACACCGATGCCGACGCCGACGGGCAGCGCCACCTGGCCAAGGCTGAACCGACCCGACGCCATGCCGATGATGCCGCCGGCGAGACTGAGCACGGCGATGATCTTGCCGCCCGAACCCTCAAGAAAGTCGGTGAACTTGGTCAGCGCCGGGCTGAAGGTCGCATCTGCGCCGGCATAGGCGGCGGTTGCGCAGAGCATGAGCCCCACCGCGGGCAGGACATAGTCACTGGCACGACCGAGTTTGGCGCGGGCCAGCGGGAGCTTGAGGCTGTGCATCGAGAGCGTCTCCGTGGGAGTGTCGGTGCGGCCGAACGCCGACCGCCCACTCACCAAGCGCCACTCGCCGGGCCACCTCAACAGAAAGGAACATGAAGAGAACATATCACCGCTGTCGTCGCGGATTTTGCGATCGCCATCGCAGCTGGCCTTGGAATCTTCCTACTTTCCGCGACTGGGGTCGCGGCGGTCGATCACCTCAGCAGCCGGCGTCGCGACAGCTGTCGCAACTTCCGCATCTTCCCTGATTCGGCTCACTTGCGGCTCGATTCGTTGGTCGTCCACGCCATCGTAGTCCGACCCACACCCCTACGCTTCGCTAGGATGTTCCTGTTTTGTTTTCCTACAGGCCATGTTGGCGCTAGCGTGCGGTACGACTCGATAATTGGAGATATTTCGTGCCCGCCAATGCCGACCCTCCACCTTTTACCTCGGCGCCGCTGCATGCCGTGGTCGCCGATCTCGTGGACGAGAGCGGCGTGAGCCAGCGCGACCTCGTTTCCCGCGTCGGGCTCTCCAAGGATCAATTAAGCCGTACGCTGAAGGGCTCCCGACACATGAGTCTAGAAGAAGCGGCGACGATCCTGCACGAAGCCGGGCTGCCGGCCCGCGGCACACTGACGCTGGCACTGTTCGATCGTCAGGATCTCGCGACCGATTGGGCACGCTCAGGACTCGGTGGCTTCTTGGAAATGATGGTGGCCGCTCTCCCCGATGCGCTCGCCGCGGAAATTGGCGAAACCAGCGATCGGGTCGACCCCCGTTGGGGAACGCAGGCCGCGCGCTTTGTCGCGCAGCGGATTGCCCACCACATCCACGACCTGATCGAACGAGAACAGCGTCTTGGCGACTTCTCGCCCGGACGTACCGCCTAACCCACTAGCAGCCGACCACTGGGGAGAGGTCGCGGTAGCTTCAACGAAGGACAGCTTGATGCAAGCTCATCTCTCCCGATCCTCGGAACGCCTCATCAGGCTGCCCGAAGTCAGACAGCGGGTCGGCCTCGGTCGCTCAACCATTTACCGGCTGATGGAACTCGGATCATTCCCGAAAGCGCGGAAGTTGGGCCCTCGCGCGATTGCGTGGTCCGAGGGCGAAATCGACAGCTGGATTGAGGGCAAGCTGACGGACCAAGCTAGAGACTGAGGCGCAATGGCGCGTTCGCAGAGCGAATTGTTCATGCAGCAGTTGCTGGGCTCCTGTAGCGATCGCTCTCTCTCTCTCAAGTGCACGCCTCGGGCAGTCCCTCGGACAACTGTTTGGCCCGCTCTGCGCAATACACTCGGCTTCAGTCGCCAAACTGGCCGATCCTCGATGCTGCCATCGGCGCTTGCTCACCGGCGCCGTCGAAAACGACCGGCATTGGGGACTTTCCTGCCAGTCAGCTTTCAGGATTGGAACGGTCGAAAGCCGCCGGCACGGGTGTCACAACCGTTCGGTTATGACACCGGCTGCGGCACGGCGGCTTCTGAGGCTCCCGATCGTGCGGAGATCGGTCCGGAATTCCAAAACTGGTCGTCTCGGGTCCGTCGTCCAGTAGCCTTTCCGTGGAAACGACCGACAGTCTTAGTTCGTAGCCCGCAGGATGACCGTAGTCGTTTCCCCCGGCATGTCCCACATCGGAAAGTGACCGCTGTGCGCAAACCAGTGCAACGTCGCTGACGGGAACGCCGCTTGCGCGCGGTTGGCCTGACGGGGCAGGCAGAGCCGGTCTTGTCTGCCCCAACCGATGACGATGCGCTGCGTCGGATCAGCCGCGGGACCCCGCTGTTCCGGACCGTTGGCAAGGTCACGGACCAGCGCATCGAAGGTCGGCGTGTCGATGATGCTGGTCAGTTCGGTGCATACCAGCTCGGGCGACAGCGCCGCGGGCTTCGCCGATAGCTGGGCCAGCAGCGCCATGCGCGCCGCGCCGCTGCGGCTGAGCGCCGGCAAGCGCGATCGCAGCGCGCGCAGCAACCGTGCGGACAAGCCGATCGTGGTGTGGAAGAAGGAACGCTCCCAACCACGCCAGAAGCCGCCCGGATCGAGGGCGACGACGTTGCCGACCTTCCCCCGGCGCCCCAGTTCCAGCACGATCCGGGCGCCCATCGAGCTACCCACGACATCGACGCCGACAAGGTCGTTCGCGACGAGATAGCGCTCTACGCTGCCGACCAGTCCATAGAATGTGCCGCTATCTTCTTCGGCCGGTGTCGCTCCATGGCCCGGCAGATCGATGGCGATAACCGATCTTTCCACGGCGAGATCATCCAGGATCGGCCGCCAGGCACGCCAGCTGCTGCCCACGCCATGGATGAGTAGCAGGGGCTTTCCGCTGCCACGAGTGATCTGATGCATGAAGACTCCGTCCCGTTCGCATTCGGTCAACGATCGAGGGGGCGTAAGGGTGTCGAAGCCCATCAGCTTCAGCTGTCGACGGCTCGTGCTAAGCCGTGGACGAGCTGCGCTCATGAAGTTTCTACCTAACCTACTTTTTTCTGTGCCTTTTTTCGGATCCAAGCACGAGGCGTGGTCGTTAACCAGCAATTGACGGGTTGCGCTTGGTGAACGGGAGCAGGTTCGATGCGGAAGCGTGGTGTTCTGATCGGGCTAGGAGCCCTCACTATGGCGCTGGCGGGGGCTGCCTATGCCCAGGCTGGACGCAGCGCCGCGCTGACGCAGGTGGCGCGCTTTGACCATCAGGTCACCGGCGTCGCCGTCACTGCCGACGGGCGCCGCTTCGTCAACTTCCCACGCTGGACCGACGACGCGCCGATCTCCGTTGCCGAGGTGATGCCCGACGGGACGCTCCGGCCCTATCCCGACGCCAAGTGGAACAGCTGGCGCAACGCCAGGGCCAACGAGATGCCGGTCGGCGAACACTTCGTCTGCGTTCAGTCGATCGTTCCCGACGGTCATGGGAACCTCTGGGTGGTCGACCCGGGCGCGCCGGGCAACGAGAAGATCCTAGAGGGCGCGCCGAAGCTCGTCCGCATAAACCTCAAGACGAACAAGGTGACTAAGGTCATTGCGGTGCCGGGCGATGTCGCATTGCAGGGCACCTACCTCAACGATATCCGCTTCTCGTCCGACGGTCGGACCGGATACATCACCGACAGCGGCACGCGCGGCGCGATCATCGTCGTCGACCTGACCAGCGGGAAGAGCTTCCGCGCCCTCGACGGCCATCCGTCGACCCAGATCGACAAGAGCGTCACCGTCGCGATCGAAGGCAAGCCATTGGTCCGACCCGATGGGCGGCAGCCCGCGTTCGCCGCCGACGGCATCGCGATCTCGAACGACGGGCAGACGCTCTACTGGCAGGCGCTGACCGGCAAGACGCTCTATTCGATCGCCACCGACAAGCTGCGCGCTGATGTCAGCGAGCGCGACCGCGCGGATGCGGTGAAGACCGTCGCCACCACCGCCGTCGCTGACGGCCTGTGGATGAGCAAGGCAGGAACGCTCTACATCACCTCGCCGACCGATTATTCGATCAGACGGCTCGCCGGCTCGTCCACCGAGATCGTGCTAACCGATAAGCGGCTGCGCTGGCCCGATACGTTCAGCGAGGGATCCGACGGGACGATCTACGTCACCGCGAGCCACATCCAGGACACGCCATGGTTCACGCCGGGCGCGCCGCCGTCGATCCGCACCCAGCTGTTCTCGTTCGCTCCGACCCGTTGAGGACCGCCATGACCTACCTGCGCTACCGCGACGACATCGAGACGCCCGAACCCGACGAACAGGAAACGATCGACGGCATCATCCAGGGCATGACCCAGCAAAGCGAGGTGGTCGAGAAGCGCGAGCAGCATGCCGTGCGCGCCAGCCATGCCAAGAGTTCGGCCTGCGTCGTCGGCACGCTGACGATCGCCGACGACCTTCCGCCGGAACTGGCACAGGGGCTGTTCGCCGCGGCAGGCACCTACGACGTCGCGATCCGCTTCGCGCAGGGGCCGGGCGAGACGCTGGGCGACCGCGTCTCCACCCACCGGGGCATGGCGATCAAGGTGTTCGGCGTTGATGGCGAAAAACTGCCCGGTCATGACGCGCCGACGCAGGACTTCGTGTTTGCCACGGGACGGACATTCCCGTCGGGGACCGCGTCGGGCTTTCTCAGCGACGCCAAGAAGATCGGGGCGGCGACGCCGATGCCCGAGGGTGTGAAGAGCGCGGTGTCGTCGATGGCGCGCAACTTCAACAAGGTGCTGGGCCTGTTCAACACCGCCTATGCCAAGGCCGATTTCTTCGGCCACCCGTTCAGCCATCCGATCGGCGACGACTATTTCAGCCAGGCACCGGTGCGCTACGGCGACTACGTCGCCAAGCTCGGCGCCGTGCCGGCGTCGCAGGCGCAGGACGCGCTCAGCGAGTGGCAACTCGACCCGCATGAGGACGAGGACGGCTTCCGCCGCGCCGCGATCGATTATTTCCGCGGCCACGAGGCGGTCTTCGAGCTTAGGGTCCAACTCTGGGCAAACGCGGAGACGCAGCCGATCGAGGACGCCTCGGTCGAGTGGCCGTCGCAGGACAGCCAGTATCGCACCGTGGCCACGATCCGCATCCCTGCGCAGGAAGCCTACAGCACGGCACGCGCCCGCTATTTCGATGAGGTAATGACCTTCCGCCCGGCCCACAGCCTGGCCGCGCACCGGCCCCTAGGGTCGGTGATGCGCGCACGGCTTCAGGTCTATCGCGCGCTGTCCGCCTTTCGCCACCGCGAGAACGGGGTTGCCGAGGAAAACACCGCCGACATCACCGCCATCCCGGCCTGACCCGAAGCAGAAAGGCGTCGATCATGCCGACAGCCGTCAATACCGCCACCTACGCCGCCGTGCCGATCGGCACGGTGCCAACCACGTTGACGATCAACGGTGAGACGCGCACCCGCGCGATCGAGCCTTGGACGACGTTGCTTGATCTGCTGCGGGAAGGCGAAGACCTGATCGGCACCAAGAAGGGCTGCGACCACGGCCAGTGCGGCGCATGTACCGTGCTGATCGACGAGCGCCGCATCAACTCGTGCCTCAAGCTGGCTGTGACGCTGGACGGGGCGGACATCACGACGATCGAGGGGTTGGGCCAGCCTGGCGACCTCCATCCGCTGCAATCCGCCTTCTGCAACCACGACGCGTTCCAGTGCGGTTATTGCACTCCAGGCCAGATCTGCTCGGCGCAAGGCCTCATCAACGAGGGCAAGGCCAAGACCCGCGACGAGGTCCGTGAGCTGATGAGCGGCAATCTGTGCCGGTGCGGCGCCTACTCGAACATCGTCGATGCGGTGCTCGACGTGATCGGAGAGCAGGCATGAACCGCTTCGATTATGCCCGTCCTGCCAGCGTTGCCGAAGCGGTGCAGGCAGGTGCAGGTGAGCAGGTCCGCTTCCTGGCGGGCGGCACGAACCTGATCGACCTGATGAAGGAGAACGTCGATCGACCGACGACGGTGATCGACATCAACCGCCTGCCGCTGAACGCGATCGAGGAGCTGGACGGCGGCGGGCTGAGGTTGGGCGCGCTCGTGCCGAACGCCGAAACCGCTTGGGATGCGCGGGTCGAGCAACGCTATCCCTTGCTGTCCTCCGCGATCCTCGCCGGCGCCAGCCCCCAGTTGCGCAATGCCGCGACCAATGGCGGCAACCTCAACCAGCGCACGCGCTGCTATTACTTCTATGACGTCGCCACGCCCTGCAACAAGCGCGAGCCGGGTTCGGGCTGCGGTGCGATCGGTGGGGTCAATCGCATCCACGCAATCCTGGGCGCGAGCGACCAGTGCATCGCCACGCACCCGTCGGACATGTGCGTCGCGCTGGCGGTGCTCGACGCAACCGTCCAGGTGACCGGTCCGGAAGGCGACCGCGCGATCCCGATTGCCGATTATCATCGGCTACCCGGCGACGAGCCGTGGCGCGACAACACTCTGAAGCCAGGCGAATTGGTGACGGGCATCGACCTGCCGGCCGAGGATTTCACCCAGACCTACACCTACCTGAAGCTGCGCGATCGTCTGTCCTATGCCTTCGCGCTGGTGTCGATAGCCGTCGCGATGCGGGTCGAAGACGGCACGATCGCTGAAGCGCGGGTGGCGCTCGGCGGTGTCGCACACAAGCCATGGCGCAGCACGGAAGCCGAGAAGCTGCTGAAGGGCCAGCACCCGTCGCCGCAGGCGTTCGGCACCTTCGCCGACGCCCTCCTCGCCGGGGCGGTCGGTCAGGGCGAGAACGACTTCAAGATCCCGCTCGCGCGCAAGGGCATCGTCCGTGCGCTGAAGCAGGCCGCCGAGGCCACCCCGCAATCGCAGACCGACAAGCGCGTCGCTTAAGGAACAGACATCATGGCTACCGCAGCGAAAATCGGGATCGGAAGCGCGATCAACCGCGTCGACGGGGTTGAGAAAGTCACCGGCACGGCGCGCTACGCCGCCGAGCATCCGGTGGAGAACCTGCTGTACGGCTACATCGTCGAGGCCGCGATCGCCAAGGGGCGGATCGTCAGTATCGACGAAGAGGCGGCGCGCGCCGTACCCGGCGTCGTCGAAGTCATCACGCACCTGAACCGGCCGCATGTTGCCTGGACCGACCACAGCTACCAAGACGAGCTGAAGATTCCGGGCTCGCCGTTCCGGCCACTCTACGATGACCGCATCCAGTTCAGCCAGCAGCCGATCGCGCTGGTCATGGCCGAGACGTTCGAGGCAGCGCGCTACGCTGCCAGCCTGGTCGAGGTCGCCTACGAGGCGGAGGCGCACAATACCGACTTCGAGGTTGCGGTCGGCGAGAAGTACGTGCCGAAGAAAAAGCGCAGCGGCTACATGGCGCCCAAGGACCGTGGGGACGCGGCGCAGGCGTTCGCGGACGCCCCGCTCAAGGTGTCTGGCGACTACCGGCTCCCGCCGGAGCACCACAATCCGATGGAGATGTTCGGATCCACCGTCGAGTGGCACGACGACGGCAGCATCACCGTTCACGACAAGACCCAGGGGTCTCAGGTCGTGCAGGGCTACCTTGCCAGCGTCTTCGGCTTCTCCAAGAAGAAGGTGCGCGTCCTCAACCCATATGTCGGCGGCGCCTTCGGCTCGGGCCTCCGGCCGCAACATCAGGTGTTCCTGGCGGTGCTTGCCGCCAAGATGCTGGAACGCTCGGTGCGCGTCACGATGACGCGCAATCAGATGTTCAGCCACGCCTACCGCCCCCAGGCGATCCAGAGCATCGCGCTGGGCGCGGAGACCACCGGCAAGCTCACCGCGATCCGCAACGAGGCGACCACCTCCACCTCGCGCTACGAGGACAATATGGAGAATGTCGTCACCTGGGGATTGATGAACTACGACTGCCCGAACGCTGACGCTGAATATACTGTCGCGCAGGTCGATACCGCGACCTCGGCGGACATGCGCGCGCCGGGCGCGGCAACCGGCATGACGCTGTTCGAGATCGCGATCGATGAGATGGCCTATGAAGCCAAGGTCGATCCGCTCGAATTCCGCCTCATCAACTATTCGCCGATCGATGCGATGAATGGCACGCCGTACACCAGCAAGGCGCTACGCGAGGCATTTCAGGAGGGTGCCGAGGCATTTGGATGGAGCAAGCGCTCGGCCGAGGTGCGGTCGATGCGCGACGGCAAGGAGCTGGTCGGCTGGGGTTGCGCGACCGGCATGTGGGACGCGCAATTCTCGAAGACGTCCGCCAGCGCCAAGCTCACGGCCAACGGACACCTGGAAGTGGCTTGCGCGACGTCGGACATCGGCACCGGCAGCTACACGGTCATGACCCTGGTCGCCGCCGATACGCTCGGCCTGCCCCCTGAGCAGATCACCGCCAAGCTGGGCGACTCCGACCTGCCGACCGCCCCGGTCGAAGGCGGGTCGTGGGGCGCGGCGTCGTCCGGCGCGGCTGTGCAGCTGGCGTGCCAGGCGGTCGGCAAGAAGCTGTTGAAGGCAGCCGGCAAGATCGCCGGTGCACCGCTTGGCGAGGCGACAATAGACGACGTGCTGTTCGAGGATGGCTGTATCGTGTTGAAGGACGCGCCGACCGTCCGGGTGCCGTTCGGCGACGCGATGCGTGCCGCGGACCTGACGCAGATCGAGGAGGAGGAGACAGCGGCGCCCGGGTTCGGCGACATGTGGAAGGGTATGCACAAGTCAAAGAACACCCACAGCGCAATCTTCGCAGAGGTGAAGGTCGACGAGGAATTGGGCGTGATCCGCGTCACACGCATTGTCGACGCGGTCGCCGCTGGCCGCATCATCAACCCAAAAACCGCGCGCAGCCAAATCCTGGGCGGCGTAGTGATGGGCATGGGCATGGCGCTCCACGAGGAGACCTTCCCCGACCACCGGCTAGGTCGCTGGATGAACCACAATTTCGGCGAATATCATGTGCCCGTGCACGCCGACATCCACGATATCCAAGTGATCTTCGTCGATGAACCCGACCCCGAAGTGACCCCGCTCGGAGTGAAAGGCCTAGGCGAGATCGGCATCGTCGGCACCGCTGCTGCGATCGCCAACGCGATCTATCACGCGACTGGTAAGCGGGTGCGGTCTTTGCCGATCACGATCGATAAAATCTTGGATTGATTAGCCAAAGTCGGCATCCGCCGTGTCGGGCGAACAGCCGGCTTCAGTCATTCTTCGGTTCTGAGCCTGGCTTGTAGGTGGGCTTTGCTGGCGGAACGATGTAGCTCAACGTCACGATCCCCGCGGCGATTAGTCCAGCACGCCAATTCCAGAATGCCAAGCCGAATGCCGCCCAATAGGCAGCGGCGGTCAGGCCATATTTGATGGTCAGGCGGCGAAGATAAGCCTCGGTCAGCCTCCGGTCGGGGAGGCATCTGGCGGTGGCGTATACCCACCGAAGAAACCACCAGGTCGCTGGTGTCGCTGCTATGCCCAGATACCATAGGGCGGCGGTTGAGCTCTGCGTATCTCCGGCGAAGTGTTCGACCAACGGACGCGCGGGAAATGGAGTGATACTGACGGCAGCCAGAAAGCCGATGCTCAGCAGATTGTAGCCGTGGTCGGTTTTCTCCAGCAGCTTGCCGCTGAAATGGCTGTGAATCCAATAGAGGCCGATGAGGATTACGCTCAAGCCGTAAGCGGCGTATTCGGGTGCCAGCTTCAGATAGGCCGCTGCGAGGTCGCCCTCCTCAGGCTTCGGTGCGTGCAGTTCCACCACCGGAAGGGTGATCGCGATCGCAAGCACCGCGTCCATGAAAGCCTCGAGGCGATCCGATTTGCGTTCGCTTCCTTCGAGAGAGAATATCGCCATCTGACGCTAGAGCATTTCGAGCGGGCGGCGGTCGCGTGGCCGGGGAAATGCCGCGTCGAGTGTCGCAAGGTCGGCGTCGGAGAGGACGATATCTGCGGCCGCGCGGTTCTCCCGCACATGTGCGATCGAACTCGCCTTCGGGATGGCGATGAGGCCATCGTGCCGCAACGTCCAGGAGAGTGCCACTTGGGCAGAGGTTGCACCGACCTCGGCTGCGATCTTTTCGAGAGCGGGATGGCTTGAGAGCCGTCCCTGCTCGACGGGACTATACGCCATCACTGGCACTTTATGATCGGTGAGCCACGGCAACAGGTCCAGCTCGGGGCCTCGACGGACGAGATTGTAGAGGACCTGATCGGTCACGCAGCCATCCCCACCGGCAGCGACAAGCTCGTCCATATCGTCGGTATCGAGGTTGCTGACACCCCAATGCCGAATCTTTCCTGCCGATTTCAGCGCCTCCATTGCCTCCACGGTCTCGGCAAGCGGCACAGATCCCCGCCAGTGGAGCAGGTAGAGGTCGAGCCGATCGGTGCCGAGCCGCTTCAGGCTTGCCTCGCACGCACCGGCAAGGCGGGAGCGCGATGCGTTCTATGGATATGCCTTGCTGACGAGGAACAACTGGTCGCGGAGGTTGCCTAGTGCCTCACAAATCAGCGTTTCCGCCGCACCATCGCCGTACATTTCGGCGGTATCGATCAGCGTCATGCCCAAATCGACACCTGCGCGTAGTGCGGCAATCTCATCGGATCGCCGCTCGGCACGCTCGCCCATCTTCCAGGTGCCCTGACCCATCGAAGGAACGACGTCCCCGCCCGGTAGCGTCACGCATCTCATATGCTTTCGCTCCCTTTAATATTCTCGGCTACTCGTTGAAGGTACGCCGATATGTCGGTCACCGCTACGTACAAACGTGGCATCATTTGAGGCGGTGTCACAACCGTCCGTGGCTGTTGAAAAACAGGCTGCTGGGATCTCGCCTGGACGATCAAACCGCAGCCGGCCATCGATCGAGTGCCATTTCGGCGATGGAGAGAAGTTCGTTGATCGTAGCGCCGTCGCGCGCTTGAACGGACATGCCTTCCATGACCGTATTGATGAATTTGCCTAGGACGGCCGGATCAGTATCGGCCGCAAGCTCGCCCTGCGCGGCGCCCCGATGTAAACGCTCGATCAGGAGGGCCTCCGCCGCGATACGCTTGTCGCGCAGCAGGCATTCGATGGCGGCGGACGCCGGCGACACGGCTGCCGCTGCCGAATACATGAAGCAGCCGGCCGGCGTTCCAGGTTCCGAGAACGATGACGCCGCTCGTTCCAGCAGGCCTTTGACGGCTTCGAAGGTGGACAACGCCGGATCGTTGATGGGTTCATAGAGGTGGACGCTGAACGTCGCAGCGTAGCGCTCGATCACCGCCGCGAACAGCCCCGCCTTGTTGTCAAACGCCGCATAGAGACTGGCGGCGGCGACGCCAGTCTCTGCCACCAGATCGGCCATCGACGTCGCCTCGTAGCCGCGCTGCCAGAACAGCCGTACCGCCTTGTCGAGCGCAGCGTCAGTGTTGAACTCTCGAGGGCGGCCTGCGCCACGACGAGCTTTCGTGTCTGTCATGTCTGATGCCCGATATGGAATGATCGATAAATAATAGCTTGAACCTCGTCGCTGACATCGATACAGAACGATCGTTCAATAATCAAGGAATGGTCCATGAGCCGCATCGTTCGGATCCACGAATATGGCGACGCCAGCGTCCTCAAGATTGAAGATGTGGCAGTGCCCGCGCCCGCGGCCGACGAGGTGCAGATCGCTGTCAAGGCGATAGGCATAAACCGCGCCGAAGTGATGTTCCGCAACCATGCCTACCTTCAGGAAGCCGAGTTCCCGAGCCGCCTCGGCTACGAGGCTGCCGGTATTGTCGGCACGGTCGGCGCGGACGTGACCGGGTTTGCGGAAGGCGAAGCCGTCAGCCTCATCCCCCCGCTCGATATCGCGCGCTGGGGCACCTATGGCGAGGTCGCCAACGTGCCTGCCCGCCTCGTCGTCAAGCATCCGGCGGCGCTTTCGTTCGAGGAAGCGGCGGCCGTGTGGATGCAGTATGTCACCGCTTGGGGTGCGCTGGTGGAGCAGGCGAAGCTCGGCGAGGGCGATTTCGTCATCGTCACCGCTGCTTCCAGCAGCGTCGGTCTTGCTGCCTTCCAGATTGCGCGGATGGTCGGCGCGACGGTGATCGCGACGACGCGTACCGGCACCAAGCGCCAAGCCCTGCTTGATGCCGGTGCACATCATGTCGTCGCGACCGGGGAAGAGGATCTGGTAGCAAAGGTGATGGAGATAACCGATGGTGCAGGTGCGCGCGTGGTGCTCGACCCGGTCGGAGGCCCGTCGTTCGAGCCGCTGACCGCGAGCATGGCGCGCGGCGGCATTCTGCTTGAATATGGCGCGCTCAGCGGCGAGCCGACGCCGTTCCCGTTGTTCTCCGTGCTGGGCAAGAGCCTCACGCTCAAGGGTTATCTCTACAGCGAGATCGTCTCGGACGACGCCGCCCTCGATCGCGCCAAGGCGTTCATTGTGGCGGGACTGGAATCGGGCGCGCTCAAGCCGCGGATCGCGCGCACCTTCTCGCTCGACGCCATCCAAGACGCACACCGCTTCCTCGAATCGAATGACCAGATCGGCAAGGTCGTCGTTACGGTCTGACCGGCAAACCTGGGGGAGCGAGCGATGGCTCCCCCTCCCGGACACAGGATCGGACCCTCAGCGCCCATGCCGTCGCTGTGGCGCAGTCTTGAAAGCATGACCGCTCCTCCTCCGCGTGCCAGACCTGTCTCAGGGTAACATGGCGGCTATGCCTGCCCGATCAGAGGGGGCGCATTTTGAAAATGGCCGGGGAACCTCGCCTTATTATAGAAGCGCCAGTCTCTGGACAGGATTGAAACTCCCCCCCTGTATAGTATGCTGAAGCGATTTCTTGAGAAAGCGCGATGCCACATTCACCAGAGGACAAGAAGCGAGCCATCACACGCTTGCGGCGTATCAAGGGCCAGGCGGACGCTTTGGAACGCGCGATCGAAGCCGGGGCCGATTGCACTCCTCTGCTGCAGCAAATTGTCGCCATGCGAGGCGCGACAAATGGACTGATGGCAGAAGTGATGGAGAGTCACCTTAGGGAAACATTCGGTGCCGGTGCAGTTCCGGCCGTCAAAAGCGAGAACGGCGATCACGATGACAAGGTGGAGGGCGTAATGAAGATTCTGCGTACATATCTTAAGTAACGACATCAGCGATCTTCTTCTTGCCCCCGCTCTTCCGCGGTTAGAGCAAAAGCCTCGTGTCTTGCTACCCGGTGCCGTTCACCAGAGTGCAGCCTTTTGGCGTTCTGTCCCTCGATTTTGTTGTCGGCGTAGCGAGCACGAGCGTCTTCTCCGGCGTTTTTCAGGGCGTCAGGATCGATGGACCCTTCAAGATCGATGGGCAGGTCGCAGGCTGTGGGCGACACAGAGGTGGAGGCCTGCGAAGCGAAGCCACCCCCACATGCCTTCTCTGGTTTGACATCCTCACTTGGACACCTCTTGAATACTGGCAGGGAGTATATTAAACATACTCCCTGCCAGTATGAGAGCGTCGACGAATTTCTGATGGCGCAACGGCCTTGCACCGGCAATCGGCTTCAATCAACGAGGGTATCCCAACATGAAATCTCGCGCCGCTGTAGCCTTCGAGGCAGGCAAGCCACTCGAAATCGTCGAGATTGATGTCGCCCCACCCCGGAAGGGCGAAGTGCTCATCCGGGTGACGCACACCGGCGTGTGCCACACCGATGCGTACACGCTGGCGGGTAATGATCCGGAGGGCGTTTTCCCGGTGGTTCTAGGCCACGAGGGTGCGGGCATCGTTGTCGAGGTCGGTGAGGACGTCACGAGCGTCAGGCCGGGCGATCACGTGATTCCGCTCTACACCGCCGAGTGCGGCAAGTGCGATTTCTGCGCGTCGGGCAAGACCAACCTGTGCGTCGCTGTCCGCGAAACGCAGGGCAAGGGCTTGATGCCCGATGGCACCACCCGCTTTTCGTACAATGGCCAGCCCCTCTACCATTACATGGGCTGTTCAACCTTCAGTGAATATACTGTCGTCGCCGAAGTCTCGCTCGCCAAGATCAATCCTGAGGCAAACCCCGAACATGTCTGCCTGCTCGGCTGCGGCGTCACGACCGGCATCGGCGCAGTCCACAATACCGCCAAGGTCCAGCCCGGAGACTCGGTCGCCGTGTTCGGCCTGGGCGGCATCGGCCTCGCGGCCATTCAGGGTGCGCGCCAGGCGAAGGCGGGTCGCATCATCGCCATCGACACCAATCCGTCCAAGTTCGAGCTGGCACGCCAGTTCGGTGCGACCGAGTGCATCAACCCCAAGGACCATGACAAGCCCATCCAGCAAGTGCTGATCGAGATGACGGGCTGGGGCATCGATCATACCTTCGAGTGCATCGGCAACGTCCACGTCATGCGCGCCGCGCTTGAATCAGCGCACCGTGGCTGGGGTCAGTCGATCGTGATTGGCGTTGCCGGCGCGGGCGAAGAGATCTCCACCCGTCCATTCCAGCTCGTTACGGGCCGCGTCTGGAAGGGGTCCGCTTTCGGCGGCGTCAAGGGACGTACACAGCTCCCCGGCATGGTCGAGGACGCCATGAGAGGCGATATAGATCTGGCCCCGTTCGTTACCCACACCATGGGTTTAGAGGAAATCAACGAGGCGTTTGAACTGATGCTCGAAGGAAAGTCGATCCGCACGGTTATCCACTACTGACCGGCCGATCCAAGCCGACCCAGAACGCTTTCGTTGAGAGCTTCAACGGCCGCCTGCGCGACGAATGCCTCAACGATACGCTGTTCACCTCGCTGGCTCACGCCAAGGCCGTGCTGGCTGCCTGGCGGCAGGACTACAACACCGTCAGGTCGGCCTCACAACTCGGCGGGCGTACCCACACCCAGATCGCCGACCAACTTGGTCCGGCATGCCCCGGACCAAGTTGGTATGTCCTCAACCACCAGCCATGAACCATGTGGACTCTACGTCTGAGCGGTAACAACCGGGAGCACGTCATCAGCAGCAGCATCAAAAGCAGGATAAAACGCAAAAGACAGGCCATCCACTACAGCGGATGGCCTGTCGTGGTCCTTCTGATTGAAGTCCAAAGCCGGCCCGTTCATCCCGAATGGCAGGCGTATCTCACCGTTCAGCCAAGCCCGACGAAACGGTGTCGAGCACTTTGCTATTTAGCTGCCAGTAGAGTGAACTTATGGATCTGCGGCGGTTCGGAGAACAGCTCATCGGCCTTGTCCATGAGTGCGGCGGCAACCTTGCCGTCAAGATGCGCCTGCCGATCTTGCTCTGTGTCGAACGTATCGAAGATCGCGTACGCACCGGGGCCTTCCTGGATCGCATACCAAGTCAGGGTACCGGGTTCGGCTTGAACGAGCGGTAGCGCCGAGGTCAAGAAATCCGCGACTTCGCTCTCCTTTCCGGGCTTGGCCTTCAGTGGCACGTACAGCGCAAGTTTGGGCATGACCAACTCCTCAAGATAAATGACTAGGTATTAGTTGTCTAAATAACGAACGAGAGGGTGCAAACGTTGCACAGCGGGCACGCGCGAAGATCATGTCTCCCTTCGTGGCCTCAAATGGACCGTCTTGCGCCGAGTTCGGCCCCACGACGGTCCAGCGAACGCGACCCTGAAGGACGAAGTTCATCTCCCAAGCGTAGGGGTGACAATGCGGTTCGCGTATGCCGCCAGGCGCTAGGCGAGCGATGTAGCACGCCCCCTGCTGCCCCTTCAGGATTGGCCAATTGTGCTCGTGTCCGCCTTGCAGACCCCCGCCGTCAAATACATTGGCAGGCGCTTCGGCCAGATGAAACAGGTGCGGATGGTCAGCATCCACCCCGCCGGCCGGCTTGTTACCTGCAAGCTCTGGCGCTGCTCCCGGATCGCTCCAAGGGGGGCTGCCCACTGCAGGACCCTCGGACGGCGTTGATGGGGAAGGAGCGTCCTTGGCGCTATCATGTCCATGCGGACGCTGGCGGAAGCCAGCGTCAGTATCGGGTTGAGCCGCCCCATCGATAGGGTTCGCGTTCGGCATGAAATGGGCTGCTTTCCGGAAGGCTCGCTGCGCCGACCAAGGACTAATTTGAAGTGTGAGATACACCATCGTCAGCACGTTTGTCGCTACGCCGCAATTTTAGCTGAACGGCGGTGTGATTGACTGACGTAACGAAGGCGGAGCACACACCGCTCCGCCTCCTCTCCATCGTCAGAACTGCTGTGCGGTCGGCCGGATGACGATCGCGTTGATGTCGACGTCATCAGGCTGTTCGACAGCGAACGCGATAGCACGCGCCACCGACGCCGCAGGGATGGCCTGTTTATAGAAGTCGAGTACCGTCTCGGCAGCCGTGCCCGACGTCGTGAACTTCAAGTCGCTTTCGACGGCTCCGGGCTCGATAGACGTGACACGGACCTTTTCGCCCACCTCCTGGCGAAGGCCCTCGCTGATCGCGCTGACGGCGAACTTGGTGCCGGAGTAGACCGTGCCGCCTGGTGCGAAGACCTTGATGCCCGCAACCGAGCTCAGGTTGATGATGTGGCCGCTGCCCTGCTCGAGAAAGCCGGGAAGGGCCGCCGCGATGCCGTAAAGCGTACCCTTCAGATTGACGTCGATCATCTGGTCCCACTCGTCGGTGTTGACCTCGGCCATCGGACGGATCGGCATCAGCCCGGCGTTGTTGATCAGCACGTCGAGGCGACCGAAGTCGGCGATGATCGCGGCGACGACGGACTGGACCGCCGACTTGTCGGTGACGTCGAGCGCGTAGCTACGTGCCGTGCCGCCGCTTGAGGCGATGTCCGCGACAACCTCGTCGAGCCTGTCCTTGCGACGGGCGGCGATGGCCACCTTGGCGCCGCGTTCAGCGAGAAGCCGCGCGGTTTCCGCGCCGATACCGGTGCTGCCGCCGGTGATGAGAACAACCTTGCCTTCGATACCTTTGGTCATGACTGTGTGTCCTTGATTTCAGATGTTGATTTTCCGCTGGATCGCGGCCCCGCGCCAGCGGTAGCCGCCGCGTGGATAAACGAGGCCAATAAGGCCCAGGCGAAGCGCAGGTGCCAACAGGCCGATCATCCGCAGCTCCTCTACATAGAACGGTTGTGCCAGCAGCGCCGACCCCACCCATTCTTTAAGCTTGCCCATGGCAGCACCTTCAGGTCGCGGAGACGGGGTTGAGGACGAACGCGCCGCGCTCGGCCAGATCGCCGATCTGAGAGAGGTAGTTCTGGAAGTGGGGCGTCGCGCGGTGGGCGGCAACCGCATCCGAGTCCGCGTACAGCTCGTCGAGGACGAAGCGGTTCGGATCGCTCTGGTCCTGCCAGAGATCGTAGCGCAAATTGCCCGGCTCCGCACGGCTCGGCTTTAACATGGCGTCGAGCAGAGCGTGCAGGCGGTCGACGGTATCCGCACGGGCGGTGAGCACGGCGACGATCTTCACGTTGGCTGTCATGGCACCGTTCCTTGTCATGGTTATATGCGAAGCGGGGCGCATCCTGAGCGCCCCGCCCGTCATCCTGGTACTCACGCAGCGGCGCGATCGAGGGCTTCGATCAAAGCGTCGGCCATGGCCTGGTCCGACGCCGGATTCTGGCCCGTGATCAGCTCCCGGTCCACGACGACATTCGAAGCGAAGTTCTTGTCAGTGACCGAGACGTCGCCACCGGCCGAGCGCAGCGCCTTTTCCATGTCGAAGAAGAGCTCGCCCTTCAGCACTTGCTCCTCGGCGATCTTCTCCTCGCTCGCCGAGAAGACGGTCATGCGGTAGCCCGAGTAGATCCAGTCTCGCGCCAGGTCGGCCGCCCCGGCGTCATCGCCTTCCTCCAGCGCCTTGCGGAAGGCCGGAGCATCGTCGAGCGTAGCGACAACGGCTACCGGTCCGTGGCAGAGGAGCGCGGTCGGCTTGGCCGCCGTGTGGAAGTGACGGAGGATCGTGCCCGCGTCGTGGTCCTGCATCAGGTCGACGACGGGAGCGTGGCCGCCCGGCACGAACACTCCGACAAAGCCGTCCAGGCCGCCCTCGACGACAGAGCGCAAGCTGCGGACGTCGTTCATCGCCGGGTGGCTGGCAAAAAAGTCCTTGGCGCGCTGGAATGCCGTCTGATCGCCGCCAAAATGATCAACCGAAAAGGAGACGGCGTCGATGTGCGGCTTGGCCCCATTGGGCGTGGCGAGAACAATGTCATAGCCGGCGTCGAGCAGAGCCAGCGCGGGGACCGCCGTCTCGTTGAGATACTGACCGACCGTCGCGGTACCGCCGCCACGCAGACCGATCTGCGTCGCGTTCGATCCAAGAACGAGAACCTGTCCCTTGCTCATCTGAACCTCCATGTTCGCGGCGTCCGTCGCCGATGGATGGGAAATGGGCCTCGTTGACATATTCCAGAAGTTTATCTTTTTGATTTCAGATATAACGCTAACAGGATGACTGCATGCGCTACGATCTGAACCTGCTGCCGATCTTCGTCGCGTTGATGGAGGAGCGCAGCGTCACGCGGGCCGCCGAGCGCATGGGCATGACACAGCCCGCCCTGTCTAACGCCCTATCGCGTCTACGACTGATGCTTCAGGACCAACTGTTCGTCCGCGAGCGCTACGGCATCCAGCCGACCCCGATCGCGCTTGAACTCTCACCGCTGATCGCCGAGGCACTCGCGCAGCTCGACAACGCGGTCCTCGGTCAGCAGGCCTTCGACCCCGTACAGGCCGAACGGCTCTTCACGATCGCGCCGAACGGCTATGTCGAGTTCGTCCTCGTCCCCGCTGTCGTGGCGCGCCTGGAGAAGGTCGCCCCCGGCATAAAGCTTCGTCTGACGCCCTACGGCAACGATCTTGTGGAAACAGGCGTCGTATCGGGCACGACGGCGCTCGTACTGGGCCGCATCGTCGATCCGCCCGACAACCTCGTCGTCCAGCACCTGATGGACGAAGGGCTCGCCTGCGCCGTCCGCGCCGACCATCCGGGCGTCGGCGATGCCATGACGCGCGAGCAGTTCGAGGCGATGAAGCACGTCAACATCGTGCCGCCCGGACGGATGCGCGCCGGGCTGTTCCAGGCGCTGGCGCAGCAGCAGCTGAAGCGTGACGTCGCAATCTCCGTGACAAACTTCTTCGCGGTAGCCGAGATGGTGGCGGTGACCGACTATTGCGCCACCTTGCCCTCGCTCATCTGCAGGCGGCTGATGCACGACCCCCGGCTGAAGATCCTGCCGGCTCCGGTCGACCTTGGCAGCTTTCCCGTGGAAATGGCTTGGCACGTCCGCTATCGGCATGATCCCGCACACCGCTGGCTACGGGCGCTGATCGGCGCGGTCATCACCGACCTCACGGGGAAGACGGCAGCGGCAGCCACGCCGTCGCCAGCCTGACGACGATGCCGAACCGCGACGTCGCTTGTGCGTATCCCGTACACGACAAAGTTCGCTATACAGCCCCTGACAATAGGATTTATCATGCGCGCAATCGGCTACCAGCAGCCCGGAACGATCGATCGCACGGAAGCTCTCGTCGATATCGAACTTCCCGATCCCAACGCTACCGGCCGTGATCTCCTCGTCGAGGTCAAGGCTGTCTCGGTAAACCCGGTTGACACGAAGGTGCGCGCTGGCTCGGGTTCGATCCACGGTGATTGGCGTGTCCTGGGTTGGGATGCCGCCGGTGTCGTTCGCGCTGTTGGCCCTGAAGTGCGCGGCTTCGAACCGGGCGACGAGGTGTTCTACGCGGGCAGCATCGGCCGTGATGGGACCAACGCCGAGTTGCACTTGGTCGACGAGCGCATTGTCGGGAAGAAGCCGGCCAGCCTCGATTGGGCAGAGGCAGCGGCGTTGCCGCTGACGGCGATCACCGCGTGGGAGGCCCTCTTCGAGCGTTTGTCCGTGCGTACTCCTGTAGCCGGTGCAGCACATGCGCTGTTGATTGTCGGGGGTGCCGGCGGGGTAGGCTCGATGGCAATCCAGCTTGCTCGCCAAGTACCCGAGCTGATCGTCATTGCGACGGCCTCGCGCCCTGAAACGCAGGCCTGGGTGGGTGAGCTCGGTGCGCACCATGTCATCGATCATCGCCAGCCGCTGGCTCGGCAAGTGGCGAATTTGGGCATCGGCGCGCCGGCTTTCGTCTTCTCGACCACGCACACCGACGAGCATATTGAGCAGATCGCCGAGCTGATCGCCCCGCAGGGACGCTTCGCACTCATCGACGACCCCAAGACACTCGATGTCGTACCGTTCAAACGGAAATCAGTGTCGACCCACTGGGAGTTCATGTTCACCCGGTCAATGTTCGAGACCGCTGATATGGAAACGCAGGGTCAGATCCTGTCGGCCATCGCCAGCCTCGTGGACGCCGGCGAGGTGCGCACCACCCTCACCGAACGGTTCTCCCCAATCAACGCCGCGAACCTCAAGCGCGCGCACCAGGCGCTTGAGAGCACTACCGCACGCGGCAAGATCGTCATCGAGGGTTGGCAGTGATGCGGTTCACGCTCACCCGCAACGTCCGCCGCGCCCGCGGCCCCCGCTGCACCAACTGAAAGGGACCAAGCCTCGGCGTTATCGATGCCAGCCATGTGCGGTTGTGGGCGTCGCTTTCGCTGGGTCACTGATATCTACAATCATAAAAGACCGTGATGTTTCGAGATAGCAGACGCGATCCTCGGGTGAAAACTCGGGACGTCTTCTAGCTCGGCATCTCACCAATCGGTGCCAAGAGCGGGGAGTGCTTCGGCTAAGAAGTCAATCCACGCCCGCGTCTTGGCGGCGGGGCGCCGCGTCGGGTGTGTGATGGCATATGCCGCTCCCAGCATCATAGGCGGCTCATCCAGCTTAAGCTCGCTCAACTGGCCAGCGCGAAGCGCCTCTGCCGCAATAAAGCGAGGCCCATAGACCAGCCCTTGGCCTGCGATGGCGGCGCGAACCAAGGCCTCGCCATTGTCGGAGCACATCGATCCGGAGATCGGCACCTTGATCGTCCCGTCTTTGCCGAACGCCCACGACGTGGTCCCTGCCAACGACGCGTTGGTGTGGCCGAGACAATCGTGAACGCCAAGATCGGCCAGGCGGGTGGGCGTTCCGCGCCGCGCCAAGTAGGCGGGGGCGGCACACAGCACGATGCGCATCGCCACGAGCTTGCGGGCAACAAGCGCACTGTCGGCCAGCCGCCCGATCCTCACGGCGACGTCCCATCGCTCTTCCAGCAGGTCGACGTAGCGATCGTTGAAGCCCAGTTCGATCGTCACCTCGGGATGACGTGCGGAGAAAGCAGGGATGAGAGAGGCAAGGTGCAGAACGCCGAAGGTGGCGGGCGCACTGACGCGCAGCAGCCCCTGCGCGGTGATCGACCGCGACGATGCCTCCGCCTCGGCTTCACCGATCTCCATCAGGATGCGTTCGGCCTTTTCGAAATAGTCGGTGCCTGCCTCGGTCAGCGACAGCCGACGCGTCGACCGCTGCACCAGCGTGGTGCCAAGCCGCGCTTCAAGAGCATCCAGATGCTTTGCCGCCATCGCTGGCGACATGTGCAGATCACGGGCGGCGGCAGAGATGCCACCGAGCCTGATCGCCCGGACGAACACGTCCATACCCGTCAACCGATCCGTCATGATTTCCTACCCGTGGTTGAAGCTGATCCTTCTACTCGGCAGATTATCATCGCGCGATAGCGGGCACATATTCCGGTCAGCAGATCGAACGATGATCCAGGCCGCCTCCTCGGCGCTTGCACCGGAGTGTATGACCATGAGCGTCCAGCCCACCTACTTCATCCCGCATGGCGGCGGCCCCTGCTTCTTCATGGACGACCCGCGCGGCGTGTGGACCGGTATGGAAGCGTTCCTGCGCAGCCTGCCAAACACGCTCGCCGAGAAGCCCAAGGCCATCCTCGTCGTCTCGGGACATTGGGAGACGGACGGCTTTGCCTTCACCGGCGCCGAACGGCCCGAGCTGATCTACGACTATTACAACTTCCCGCCCCATACCTATCAGCTGCGCTACGACGTACCAGGCTCGCCCGCGCTCGCCGCCCGTGCCGCGGCCCTGCTCAAGGATGCGGGCATCCCCTCGTCTGTCGACGCGACACGGGGCCTGGATCACGGCGTGTTCGTGCCCCTCAAGGTGGCCTTTCCGGATGCCGACATTCCGCTGATCGAGATGTCCGTCGAGCGGGGGCTGAACCCGGCCCTCCATGTCGCTGCCGGGCGCGCCCTCGCGCCGCTGCGTGAGGAAGGTGTGCTGATCCTGGGTTCGGGCATGAGCTTCCACAACATGCGCGCCTATGGCGACCCGCGCTCGACGCCCGGCTCGCAGGCGTTCGACCAATGGCTGGCCGAGAGCATGGAACTGGATGGTGCGCAGCGAGCCGAGCGTCTGGCGCATTGGGCCGATGCGCCATCGGCGCGGTTCGCCCATCCACCCGCCAAGGAGGAGCATCTGCTGCCCCTGATGGTCGCGGCCGGCGCGGCCGAAGGCGAAGGCGCCCGGGTCTATGCCGAGGAAGTGCTGTCGACCGCCATCTCGGGTTTCCGTTTCAACTGATCTCACCGCGTCACTGAAGGAGAATTGTCATGACCATCGGCGTCACCGGCGCGACCGGCCAGCTTGGCCGCCTCGTCATCGAAAGCTTGAAGCGCAAGTCGACCGACGAGCCGATCGTGGCGCTGGTGCGCTCGCCCGAAAAGGCCAGCGACCTGGGTGTCGAGGCACTCGCGTTCGATTACGCGCAGCCTGAGACGCTCGCTCCGGCACTGGCCGGGATCGACACGTTGCTCTTGATCTCGTCGAGCGAGGTCGGGCAGCGCGAGGCACAGCACCGCAACGTCATCGAGGCCGCCAAGACGGCGGGCATCAAGCGTATCGTCTACACCAGCCTGCTGCACGCCGACCGATCGCCGATCAGCCTGGGCGAGGAGCACCGTGCGACCGAAGCGCTGCTGGCCTCCTCCGGTATCTCGACGACCCTCCTGCGCAATGGCTGGTACACCGAGAACTACACCGGCTCGATTCCCGCAGCCCTGGAGAATGGCGCGCTCGTCGGCAGCGCTGGCGAGGGACGCCTGTCGCTCGCGACCCGCGCCGATTATGCCCAAGCCGCAGCCATCGTGCTGACCAGCGACGGCCATGAGGGCAAGACCTATGAGCTGGCCGGTGACGACGCGGTGACGCTCGCCGACCTTGCCGCCGAGATCTCGCGCCAGACGGGTCGCGACATCCCGTACCGTGATCTGCCGCAGGCAGATTACGCCGCGATCCTGAAGCAGGTCGGCCTGCCCGACGGCTTCGCCGAAGGGCTTGCCGCGTGGGACGTCGATGCCTCGAAGGGCGCGTTGTTCGATGACGGCCATCAGCTCTCGAAGCTGATCGGGCGTTCGACGACACCGCTGGCCGACGCCGTGCGGGCGCAACTCGCCGCGCAGGGCTGACGTTACGCAATCCCCAGACCGTTAAAGACCATCCCTGGAGATAGCGCATGAATATCGACCCTTCCGGCAAGACGGCGCTCGTGACAGGTTCGACGGCCGGAATTGGCTTTGCGATTTGACGGTCCCCCGGTTTCTCATCCAGGTCGAAGGTGAGTTTCCGGCGTTCATTCGGCCGCGATCTTGGCCGCGGCAGCAGCATATTCGACCGGCGTCAGCCAGCCAAGCGATGTGTGAGGACTGCTCTCGTTATAGTCGCGCCGCCAAGCCTCGATCTTGGCCCGGGCGTCCTCCAGCGACAGGGAACCAGTGCGTGTTCAGGCACTCGTCCCGAAGGCGCCCGTTGAACGACTCCACGAAGGCATTGTCCGTAGGCTTGCCCGGCCGGCTGAAGTCCAGCGTGACGCCGTTCTCGTAGGCCCAGCGGTCGAGCGCCTTCGAGATGAACTCGGGCCCGTTATCGACACGAACTCGCCTACGCCGAGGCCGCCGTACACCTTCTTCCAGCGGTAGAACGTCTGCTCCGAGATCCCCATCCGGCGGATCACCTCCGCCACCGACGTACCCGTCTCCGCCTGCTTGGGTTCGGTTCCGGCTGAGGGCGAAATGACACCCTAAGCGCTGGCGTCCTTGGGCCAGAGATATTCGCCGGTGAGCAGGATGTGCG
This sequence comes from Sphingomonas sp. SAFR-052, assembly GCF_051965015.1. Lineage (NCBI taxonomy): Bacteria > Pseudomonadati > Pseudomonadota > Alphaproteobacteria > Sphingomonadales > Sphingomonadaceae > Sphingomonas > Sphingomonas sp. SAFR-052. The sequence goes on from NZ_JBQCMO010000003.1 coordinate 151,565, forward strand.
CCCACCCGAGCGGCGATACGTGGGCCAGCAGATGGTCAGGCGTATCCAGCCCTTCGCGGCGCCTGGCCTCGACGGCATGGCCGAGGTGCAGGGTATTCCAGTAGACGATTATAGCGGTGAGGAGGTTGAGGCCGGCGATCCGGTAGTGTTGACCCTCGGTGGTGCGGTCGCGGATCTCGCCCTGTCGGCCAATGCGTAGGGCGTTCTTCAGCGCGTGATGCGCCTCGCCCTTGTTCAGGCCACTTGGGCGCGCCGCTGCATGCCGGTGTCGAGGATCCATTCGATGATGAACAGCGTCCGCTCGATCCGCCCGACCTCGCGCAGGGCTGCGGCAAGGTCGTTCTGGCGCGGATAGGCGGCGAGCTTGCGCAGGATACGGCTTGGCGCGATCTGCCCCGCGCTCATGGTGGCGGCGCAGCGGAACAGGTCGGGCCAGTTGGCGACGATCAGCGCCTCGCGTGCCTTGCCGCCCACCAGCGGGCGCAGTTCGGTCGGCGTGGCGGCAGGATCGAAGACGTACAGTCGCTTGGACGGCAGGTCGCGGATGCGCAGCACGAGACGGTAGCCCAGCATGGCGCTGATACCGAACAGGTGGTCGGTGAACCCGCCGGTGTCGGCGTACTGCTCCTCGATCCGGCGTCCAGCTTCGTTCATCGTCAACCCGTCGAGCAGATAGGGTGCCTCGCTGACGGTCGCCGGAATGGTGCGCGATGAGAACGGTGCGAAGCGGTCGTTGACGTGGGTGTAGGCCTTGATGCCGGGATCGTTGCCGTAGCGGGCGTTGACCGTGTTCATCGCCTCTCCCAGCCGCGCGGCGGGGTAGAATTGGCCATCGGCCGACGCGGTGGTGCCCACGCCCCAGACCCGCGCCATCGGCAGATCGCCTTGCGCGGCGACCACGGCGGCCAGTGCCTGGTCGATCGCCTCGCTCTCGACATGCCAGCGCGCGAGGCGGGAGAGCTGCCAATAGTCGTGGGTGTTGCAGGCCTCGGCCATTTTGCGCAGGCCGAGGTTAAGCCCCTCCGCGAGCAGGACGTTCAGCAGGCCGATCCGGTCGCCGCACGGCACGCCGGTGCGCAGATGCGTGAAGGCATCGGTGAAGCCCAGCGCGGCATCGACTTCGAGCAGCAGGTCGGTGATGCGGACGGGCGGCAGGCGACGATACAGGTCGAGCAGCAATTCCTCGATCCTGTCCGGCGGGTCGGCAGTGAGGCGGTCGATGCGCAGCGTGCCGTCCTCGATGCTGCCGTGTGGGATCGTCCCGTTGCGCGCGGCACGACCGAGCCGGGCGAGGGCATCGGCAAGCCGCGCCTTGCGGTCGGCCAGCCAGGCCTGCGGGTCGGACGGGACCGCCAGCTTCATGCTATGCGCGACGGCCATCGGCACGAGGACGTGCCGCAGGTCGCCATAGCGATGCGAGCGGTCGAGCCAGATGTCGCCCGAGCGCAGCGCGTCGCGCAGGTGGAACATCACCGCAACTTCGCGGAGGCGGGCATCATCATCGCCCTTCACCCGCAACTGACGCCGCCATTTGGAATGCGGGCGCAGGAAATCGTCGGTCGCCTGCAGTTCGCCCCTGGCGGCGATGGCGGTGACCGCATCGAGCAGGGGCCGGGCAACCGGCGCGGCTGCGAGATCGAGGCAGCGCAGCATACGCGGCGCATAGCGGCGGAAGCGATGGTAGCCCTGATCGACATGCGCCAGCGGATCGTCGCCCAGCGTGTCGGTCAGCGTCCGGGCTGTCGCGACGAGGCGGCCGAGCCGGTCCCATCCCGCCGCGCGCGCGACCGCATCCTCCAGCGATGCGCCCTCGCCATGTGCGTCGAGCAGCGATCGGCCGAGCGTGGCGAACCCGTCCAGCGTCGCGGTGACCGCTCCTCTGGTTTCCGCGGCGCGCGCATCATGCACCTGCTTTGCCTCGCGCCAGGTACGGCCGACGATCCGGTCATGCGTTTCGACCACCGCATCGGCGGTCGCGGCCACCCATTCGATGACGCAGACCGCGAGGATGGCGCGGCGCCGATCGGCGTTCAGGTCGCGCAGACCATCGGCGAAATAGCGCTCGCCCTGCCGGCGAAGCCGGGCAACGCGGTGGGGCGGGACGCCGGCGAGCAGTCCGGCATCGAGGTTCATCGCGCGCAGGAACTCCAACCGGTCGAGGAGCCGGTTCGCCGCGGCGGAATTGTTGCCCGGCTCGATCCGGCGCAGCCAGATGAAGCGGCTGATCGCGCCCGGCAGCATCTCGGTCGTCAGCCGGTCGAGCCGGGTGCAGGCGACGCGATCGAAGCGTGCGGCGATGCGTTTCTCGATACCGCGCTCGGCCGCGACCAGCGCGTCCGCGCACAGCCGCTCGATGGTGGTGATCGCCGGCAGGATGGTCATGGTGTCGCGGCAGCGGGCGATGAAGCGCCGGGCAAGATCGTCGTTGGAGCGGGCCTGTTCGGCTTCGGCGAGCAGCCAGTCGCGGAATGCCCGTCCCGGTGCGCCCTGACCGGGGAACATCCTGTAGCCGTAGGTCCGGCGCAGCACCTCCATGTGCTGCTGGCGCGTCTGGCGGCGAACGGCATATCGGGCGAGCGTGTCGCCGGTGATGCCGAGCTGGGCACCGAGGAAGACCGACACCGCCAGCGGGATCACCTCGCCCGGTGCCAGCATCCGACCGGGATAGCGCAGCGCACACAGTTGCAGCGCGAAGCCGATTCGGTTCTCCGGGCGGCGTCGCCGGTCGATATGGATCAGGTCGTCGTCGGCCAGGATGTAGTGCCGCAGCAGCGATGCCTCGTCGGTCGGCAGGTCGAGCAGCGCCGACCGCTGCCGGGCGCTCAGGATATGGCGGCGCGGCATGGCCCAGTGCCCCGGTTGAACAGAAGTCTGTTTTGGACAACACTGACCCGACGCAAATCAAGTGTTTTCGGGGCCGGATTTCGGGAAGGTTCAATTGGGACAACGCGCCGCCATCTACGCCCGCGTGTCGACAGCCGACCAGTCGTGCGAGCGGCAGTTGCGCGACCTTGCCGGTTTCGCCGAACGCGGCGGCTATGAGGTGGTCGAGGTCTTCCGCGAAACCGCCTCGGGCATGAAGGCCAACCGCTCGGCGCGAGCCGAGGTGATGAAGCTGGCGCAGGCGCGGCACATCGATGCGATCCTCGTCACCGAACTCAGCCGCTGGGGACGCTCGACCCAGGACCTGCTCGATACGCTCAATCGGCTGTCAGGCTGGCGCGTCTCGGTAGTCGCGATGAGCGGCATGACGTTTGAGGTCGACACCCCGCACGGGCGGATGATGGCGACGATGCTTGCCGGCATCGCGCAGTTCGAGCGCGACATGCTGAGCGAACGGGTGCGCTCCGGCCTCGCTGCGGCACGGGCACGGGGACGCAAATTGGGGAGACAGACCGGCGACCGCCCCAAGTCCGACCGGCTCGCCCCCAAGGTGTTGGCGCTCGTCGCCGAGGGCCGTAGCTATCGCTGGATTGCCCGCGACCTGGGTCTCAGCAAGAACACCGTCGCCGCAATCGTCGGGCGTGCGCGGGTGCACACGGCTCCCGATATCAAAATCGCGGAGTAAGAATTCTCGGCATCTGATCCTGTCGTGAAGACGCTGAATTATCGTTTGACCACCCGCCAAGGCACGAGCGCCGTAGAAGGTTTCCAGCAAGATTCCAGGCTCGCTGCGAAGTCGTTCGCCCACGCACCGGGACTACCCGGCTTCAGCCATCCCTCGTAGCGTGATCGCATCAGGTACTCGCCAATCTCGAACGATATCTTGTCGGCGTGCAGCACGATCTCGGGCATCTGGCGGGTCTGATTTAACACGGACGAGAACCTGGGGTCTTGTCCAGTCGCTAGGTGCGCCATTGCGATGGGACATTTGCGAATGTCAGCCTCGAGCCACTCCAGTCCTGCCTTATCGAGCGAACGGAGCAGGGCATCATCGCTTTGCGGCGGTGACTTTGCGATCATGGCAAATAGTCGCTGCCCGCGGGCTCGCGCCCTTGGCGGTTTACCTTCATAGGGTGAACGGACCATCCGGGCTATCAGGCGATCTCCGCATGTCCGACGTGCCTCGCCCAGGTCGGCATCGGTGCAGCCCCTGCGGACTGCGATCGCGTAAACCGGAAAGCCGTAATCGTCTCCCAGATAGCGGACCGCCATTGCCGGTTCGGACCGTTCGGGGAAGAAGCGGGCCGGGTCAAATGCAAGTGCGCGAGTGCGTTCCTGGAAATCGTATGCTCGCGGAGTGTCCTGTGCCGCCAAGGGCGCGACTTGGCCGAGGACGAGCGCCGCGGCGATGTAGGCAGATCGGATCATGCTCATACATCACATGGCCCTTCAGGGCTGCATAGCCAGTTTCGCTGAAGTCGCGAATGCCGCCCCCCCCAAACCCAGCCAGTCCACTTAGGGTGTCATTTCGCCCTCAGCCGGAACCGACCCCGTCTAGTCCTGGGGGCGAAGAGGGACGGATCGTGAAACAGGACGAAGAAGCGCGACTTGACGCGCTATACCAGTTGAACCTGCTCGACACGCCTCCGAGCGCGAGCTTCGATCGCATCACGCGCATGGCGAGCCAGATCTTCAATCTGCCTATTTCGGCGGTATCACTGACCGATCGGGACCGGCAGTGGTTCAAATCGCGTGTCGGGGTCGAACATAGCTCCATACCGCGCGACAAGGCACCGTGCGCGCAGGTGGCGGAGACCACCGAGGTGCTGGTCATCCCCGCCTTCTCGCCGACAACTGCTATGCGACGAGCCTCCTGGCGGAAACAGGAGTTCGCTTCTACGCTGGCGTTCGGCTCGTTACCCGCGAAGGATTCGGCCTCGGCTCGCTTTGTGTGCTCGGCACGGAGCCGCGAACGGTGTCTGAGGTGGAGATGACCGGCCTGAGCGATCTGGCCGATATGGTCATGGCGCAGATCGAGATGCAGCACGCATTCGGGCGCATCGATCCCCTCAGCGGCCTTCCCAACCGCACCCAGTTTCTCGACGATCTTGAAGACCTTGGTCGGGATGCGCCTGGCGAGCGGCGATATGCCGTGCTGCTCGACCTTGCCCGTAACGACCAGCTCAACAACGGCCTGCGCGTGATGGGGCCTTCGTTCGTCGATGACATGGTGCAGGATGCCGCCAGGTCGCTCCGGGCAGCACTCGCCCCGGACGAACGGCCTACCATGTCGCTGCAACGCAGTTTGCGTTCCTGTCCCCGCCTGAGCCGGAGCGGGACGCATATCTGGCGTTGCTCGACTCGATGCTGGCGACAGCCCAGAATGCTTCCGTCGTTCGGTTCGCCATGACCACCGCGATTGGCGTCACGCCCGTCATTCTTGGTGAGGCGGACCCGCGCGACGTGCTGCGTACCGCCTATAGCGCCGCCCAGGACGCCCGTGCGTCAGAGAACGCCGTTAGCCTCTACTCACCCGACGAGGACCGCGTTCACGGCCGCAGGTTCACACTCCTCAACGATTTTGGTGCTGCGCTCGACCAGCCGGGTCAGCTCAGGCTCGTATTTCAGCCGCGGGTCGATGTCGCCTCGGGGCAGTGCATCGGGGCGGAGGCGCTGCTCCGCTGGAAGCATCCTCGCTTGGGGGAAGTGTCACCCGGAGAGTTCATTCCGATCATCGAGCAGACCTCGCTTGCGAAGCCCACTACCGCATGGGTGCTTGATACGGCCATGCGACAGCTTGCAGCCTGGCGGAAAGAGGGACTCCACCTTCAGCTTTCGATCAACGTCTCTGCGGCCAATCTCGAAGAAAGCGACTTCGCCGGACGCGTGCAGCTCTATCTCCTGAAGCACCGGCTGCGCCCGGATGCGATCGAGCTGGAGGTGACGGAGAGTGCCGTGATGGAGAATGGCGGTCGCGCCATGACGCAGCTTCGCGAGCTGAAAGCCGCCGGGGTGCCGCTGGCAATCGACGATTTCGGCACGGTCTATAGCAGCCTTGCCTATCTCCAGCGCCTACCGGCGCGGGTGGTCAAGATCGACCAGTCATTCATCCGGCATCTGGCGGAGGAAGAGCGGGAGCAAGCCCTTGTTCGTTCAATGATCACCCTCTCGCACGATCTGGGCTACCGCGTCGTTGCCGAAGGCGTTGAGAGCGCCGCCGCTGCGACGATGCTGGCCGGGATGGGGTGCGAGGAAGCACAGGGCTACCACTTCGCACGACCAATCGAGGCGGAGGATTTCCGGCAGTGGTTGGTCGCTTCGTGCAGTTTGCCGCTGAGGACCGCCGCCGCGTCCGACGCAGCAGCAGGCGGACATCCTGGCCCGAGCCGGGTGCAACGCGATCCAGGGTTATCTTTTCGCAAAGCCGCTCTCACCGGCTCAGGCCACCGATCTACTCGACCAGGCGGCACGCTCGGCTAAGGCAGCTGCCTAGGTCTGCCGACATACTTGGACGCAAGCTGATCGACACCGCCGCTACACGTGCTCCACAGCGGCGGTGTCGATCAGCATCGATAAGCGTCCTGTTCCCGGTTATCCCGCCAATCAGCCGTGCGGGCGCATAACAACCTTGATCACACCTTCTTCCTTGTCGCGGAATTTAGCGTACATTTCTGGCGCGTCTTCAAGACTGGCCGGGTGGGTGATCACGAAGCTGGGGTCGATCGCGCCCGCGACGATTTTTTCCAGCAACGGTCTAGTATAGCGCTGCACGTGGGTTTGGCCGAGCTTGATCGTTAGTCCTTTGTTCATCGCTGCACCGATCGGAAGCTTGTCACCCATCCCGACGTAGACGCCGGGCACGGAGACCGTGCCGCCCTTGCGGCAGCTCATGATCGCCTGCCGCAAGACGTGGACGCGATCAGTGGCGAGCATCATGCTTGCCTTCACCTTGTCCATGACCGCGTCCGCCGCCCCGTGCGCGGCCGCCTCGCAGCCGACAGCATCGATGCAGCTGTCGGGGCCCCGGCCCTTGGTTCGCGCCTGCAGCTCGTCATAGACATCGGTTTCGGCGAAGTTAATCGTCTCAGCGCCACCGGCCTCCGCCATGGCGAGTCGCTCGGGCACCTCGTCGATCGCAATCACGCGGCCGGCGCCCATCATCAGCGCGGAGCGGATGGCGAACTGGCCGACCGGACCGCAGCCCCAGATCGCGACGGTGTCGCCATGCTCGATCTGCGCATTCTCGGCGGCCATGTAGCCGGTCGGGAAGATATCCGATAGGAAGAGGGCCTGCTCATCGGTAACGTTGTCGGGAATCTTGATCGGACCGACATCCGCCATCGGCACGCGGAGATACTCCGCCTGGCCGCCGCAGTAGCCGCCCAGCATGTGGCTGAAGCCGAACAGCCCGGCGGGCGAATGGCCCATCGCCTTGGCGGCCATCTCGGCGTTCGGATTGGTCCGATCGCAGGCCGCAAACAGACCCTTCTTGCAGAACCAGCAATCGCCGCAGCTGATCGTGAACGGCACCACCACCCGGTCCCCGATCTTGAGGTTGGTGACCTCGGACCCGAGCGCCACGACCTCGCCCATGTTCTCGTGGCCGAGGATGTCGCCGGCCTCCATGGTAGGCTGATATCCATCCAGCAGGTGAAGGTCCGACCCGCAGATCGCGCAGGCGGTTACTTTGATGATCGCATCGCGCGGGTGCTTGATCTCGGGATCCGCGACGGTGTCGACACGGACATCGCCCTTACCGTGCCAGCATAGTGCGCGCATGTCGTTTCCCCATCTAATCGGACGTCCCCGTGGTAAGGACCTCGTCTAAGGCGCCCAACGCCTTGGGCTGCGGCATGGTTCCCGTCTGTCGGATCCGTGAACGAGCAGCCATTTCGGGCAGCGATCGGCGAGCTCACCCGCGACATCAGGCTCAAACTGTTCGTAAAACGGCCGGTTTTCTGGCGGCAGCGATTTTTGCCTCAACGACGCCTCCTAGAGATCGGAAAACCCGTTGCGGAAACCACCGGCATATTGCAGGGGTGGTGGATATCTTTTCTGGCGAGGTAATGATGCTCATCGGATATGTGAGGGTGTCCAAAGCTGATGGATCGCAGACGCTGGCGCCGCAGCGCGACGCACTGCTCGCGGCCGGCGTCGATGCCTCGCGTATTTATGAAGACCTCGCTTCGGGCCGCCACGATGCGCGTCCCGGTTTGGCTGCCTGCCTAAAGGCGTTGCAGCCTGGCAATACACTGGTCCTTTGGAAACTGGATCGTCTCGGGCGCGACCTCCGGCATCTGGTCATCACTGCCGAGGCGCTGCGTGAGCGTGGCATCGGGTTGAAGGTGCTGACGGGTGCCGGCGCGCAGATCGACACCACCACCGCCAACGGTCGCCTCGCTTTCGGCATCTTCGCCGCCTTTGCCGAGTTCGAACGTGAGTTGATCGCCGAGCGCACACAGGCCGGCCTTGCTGCGGCACGCGCCCGGGGGCGGATGGGCGGACGACCTCGCAAGATGGATAAGGCGACGCTGGCGATGGCGATGGCCGCAATGTCCGACCGCAACGCGATTGCAGCCGATGTCGCGCGGCGCCTTGGGATGACGACCACGACGCTCTATATGTACGTGAACGGTGACGGCACGCCTAAAGCGCCGGGCCAGGCGCTGCTTGACGGTGTGCCGTACCGCAAAGAACGACTGTGCGCCGCGTGATGAACCACGCCGCGCCTCAACGATCAGGCATATCGCCGAGCGGGCGCGACGATCACGTCATGTTCGATGGACCGGGCGGAGATTGCAGCCGGGGTCATGGCCGCGGGAATACACCTTCCCCGGCGCGGCTTGCCTGTGAGCCGCTGTGGTCGCGCCAGGATCATCAGGTTCATCACCGCCGTGCCGATCAGAAACTCTTCTTCCGCTCCGCGGATGCCGCGCAGGTGAAGGCGTCTCATGCCATGCTTGCCTTTGGCGTCGGCGAAGAACCGTTCGACCCCGCGCCGCAACCGCATCGACCGTTTGTAAAGCCCGGTTTCCATCTCGGCTCGAGCAAGATCGCGAACGTCCTCATCGTCCAGTCGGACCAGGGTACGACGCCGCGCCGTCGTGCATTTCTTTCGAAGCACGCACGCCTCGCAGTCACGCGCATCGGCAGCATAACGGTGTACGCCGGTGGGCAGGTGAAATGCGTGGTGCCGGAGGAGCCTACCGTTCGGACAGGTAAAGCTGTCGGTGTCACGATCATAGCTGAAGGCCGTTCGCGGCAGCTTGCCCTTGGCCTGCTGCGTCCGGTCGATCACGGGGATGTGTGGGATCGCGCCGTGGTTACGGACGAAGCCGAGGAAACCGGCGCTGCCGTAGGCCTTATCGGCCGCAACCCGCTTGGGGTGGAAGTCGAACCGATCTGCCGACCTCTCGAGCATGACGCGGCCGGCATCGACCTCCTCCGCGAAACGAGCCGGCGTCGCCTCGACATCAAGCGCAACGCCACTTGGGGTGTCGACCAGCGCGTTGAGGGCGTAGCCGAACCGGCCCCGCACCGTTCGCGCCGACCAGGCCGCGGCAGGATCTGTTCGAGAGACGCCTTGGCAGCTTTTCGAGCGCGCCATTTCCCAAACGGCATCTCCGGTGTCTTGCACCCATTCCCGAACCGCGCGCGATGCGTTGGCGACATACGGCAGGTAGCCAGGAACGGTCTTACGCTGCCAGCTTGCATCAGCCGCTATAAACGACGCGTCGATCGCGGCGTCTTTTCCTCCGACCAGCCCTTCGTCGATGCAGCGTCGAACTGTGCTGTCGAACAGGGTTCGAAAGACGCCTGCCTCGCGGAAGCGACCATGCCGGTTTTTGCTGAACGTCGAATGGTGCGGAACCCTGTCTCCCGGCGTGAGGCGGCAGAACCAGCGGTAAGCCAGATTGTAGCGCCGCTCCTCGCACAGGCGCCGCTCGGACGCGATCGCGTAGATGCGGCCAATCAGAGTCATGCGGATCAGCAGTTCGGGATCGATCGATGGTCGCCCTCGTGTGCTGTAATGCCCAGCCAGTGCTTGCCTCAGCTCGCTCGTGTCGAGACATCTATCAATGCGACGCAGCAGGTGGTCTGCGGGCAACATGGCTTCTATGGTGCGGCGGGACGCCCCTTCCCGCCCACCGCGACAGGTTGGTCCCATCATGGCGGCGCTCCTCTCGGCAGGGGTGAAACGAAGGAGTAACCCGGCATGTCCGGCATTTTTCAACAGGCCCGGTCGGTTGTGACACCGGCACTCGTATTCAGATTTCTGAGGGTTTGCAGGTGTCAAAAGGCCGGTTAAAAATGTCCGGTTCTGAGATGGGAAACTTGCCCCGGCTATGACTGCCTTCGGGTCGGAAGGAGCCTGGCAGCTCAGCGGCGGCACGACCAACCTCGGCAAGAGCGCTAGGCTCGCGCCGTGTTTGTGCGCCATACATTAAGCTGATCTAATCGGTATCAGCGCCTGCGCTCTTCTTCCGACGGGAGACTCGGGCTGCCCCCTTCGTCGGATGTTCCGTCACGAGCTTTGTAACTTCAGCGCCCCAGACTTCGAGAGCTGCCCTTTTCTCGGCCGCGAAGCCATAGCGCTGGTACACTCCGACGATACCGCTTCGAGTTCCCGAGACATGGTTCAAAACCGCCTCGGTGACTTCCAGTCGAACGCCGAGTCGCTGGAGCCCCGTTGCCGCCGTCCGTCGAATGTCGTGGAGCGTCCAGTCGCGTACCACACCGAGTTTCTCAAGCATTGTAGCCCGTAGTCGCGCCTGAACCTTGCTGAAGCCGCTCGGTCCATTCTGCGGCTGACCTTTCGCCGGAAACAACTTGGGGCTGTCCGGCACCTCGTCGATCTTCTTGAGAACGGCCAGTGCCTCCCGGGAAAGCGGAACGAAGTGGCGCTCACCGTTCTTCGCCCGCTCAGCGGGTATCCACCACTCACCACGCTTAAGGTCGAACTCGCTACGGTCCGCGCTGAAAACCTCAGCGCGCCGCTGCCCGGTCAGGATCAACAATTTTAATGCAGGCCCCCAAGGAAGCGGTTCGGCGTCTAACAGCTTCCACAGGGTCGCAAGCTCCCGGTCGTCGAGCACGCGGTCGCGAGCCTTCGGCGCCTTCGGACGGCCGGCATCTCGGCACGGGTTTGTGGGAAGTCGATCTAGCCTCGGTAGTGCCCACGAGTAGAATGCGGACAATTGCGCGTGGACGTTGCGCGCCATCACGGGCGCTGTAGCGGCGACGCTGTCGACCAGTGCCGTGATGTCCCCCCGGGTGACCGCCTCCGCCATTCGGTCGCCCAGCACCGGGATGACGTAGTTCTCAAGGACCCGCTTCATCTCCCCTACGGACCGGCGATCTGCCTTTGCCGCCAGATAGTCCGGGACCATGCTGCGGATCGTGAGCGCGCTGGTTCGCTTACTTGGCATCCTTAGTTTGGAGCTAGGGTCCCCGCCTGTCTCGATGTCGCTGATGATTGAGCGAGCCTTCTTCCGGGCGTCGGCAAGACCGAAACGGGCACCGTATTGGCCGATGGTCATGTTCTTGACCCTGCCGCCTACCCGCTTCCGGACGATGAACGTTTTCAAGCCGGTGGCGCCAATCCGGACGCGAAGCCCTGGAACGGCAGGATCGCTGACCTCGATCTGGCCGCGCTCCGGCGCCTTCAGACCCTTCAGCTTCGCGTCGGTGAGAGCCGTCTTGTTACCTAGGATGTTACCTATGTTCTCCATTCGTCCCACCTCAATTCCGGACCCGCTGATGTGTTACCTTAGGTATCACTTGGGGTCAGATACCCCGGTAAACTGCGGGAAACCTTGGGATAATGCAATGGCGGATTTCTGCGGTTTTTGGACGTTCTGGGGCCTTGCGGGACACCCCAAAAAATGACTCTTAATCAGCGGGTCCTTGGTTCGAGCCCAAGTGCGTCCACCAGTTTTTGCATCGGCAACGGCATTTGCCATGCTATCGACGGGCGATGGCCAAACCCCAGATCCTGATGCCCGCCCCGCTGGCTCCCGACGTCGTCGCCGCGCTCGACGAACGCTTCACGCTGCACCGCTTGTGGGAGCAGGACGACCGCGATGCGTTTCTGGCGGAGGTCGGGCCGGCGATCGTCGGCATGGCGGCGACAACGCTGGCGGGCAGGATCAATGCGGCGTGGCTCGACCGGCTGCCTGCGCTGGAGATCATTGCCAGCTTCGGGGTCGGATATGACAATGTCGATGCGAAGGCGGCTGCGGCGCAGGGCGTCATCGTCACGAACACGCCGGGGGTTTTGGACGACGAGGTAGCCGACCTGGCCGTCGGGCTGTTGCTGGCGACGCTGCGCCGCATTCCGCAGGCCGATGCCTTTGTTCGCGCGGGACAGTGGCCCGCGGGCGCGTTCCCGCTGTCCCCGACGCTGCGTGGGCGGCGGATCGGGATCATCGGGCTGGGCGCGATCGGAAAGGCGATTGCACGGCGACTGGAAGCATTCGGCGTCGCGATCGCCTATCATGGACGGTCGCGGCAGGAGGGTGTCGCCTATCGCTATCACGACACGCCGGTCGCGCTGGCGAAGGCGTCGGACGTGGTCATCGCGATCGTGCCTGGTAACAGCGGCACGCGGCACCTGATCGACGCAGCGGTGCTCGAGGCGCTCGGACGCGAGGGGGTGCTCATCAACGTCGCGCGGGGGAGCGTCGTCGACGAGGCGGCGCTGGTGGCAGCATTGCAGGACGGTATTATTGGCGGTGCGGGGCTGGACGTGTTCGAGGACGAACCGCATGTGCTGGAGGCTCTGATCGCAATGCCGAATGTCGTGCTGTTGCCGCATATCGGGTCGGCGTCGGTCGCGACGCGGGCGGCGATGGGGCGGCTGGTGGTCGACAATCTGGTGGCGTGGTTCGACGGTCGTCCGGCGCTGACGCCGGTGCCCGAGACGGCCGCATTGAACCGTCGTTAGACGCCCATCGCCTCGCCAAGGCGGACGGGGCGTTCGGAGGCCCAGTCGGGGTTGAAGGCGATGCGGCCGGGTTCGAAGAGCATGACGATCGTCGATCCAAGCAGGAACCGGCCCATTTCCTCGCCCCGTTTCAACACGATGTCGCCTGGCGGATAGGTCCATTCGGCGATCCGGCCGGTGCGTTTCGGGTTGACGACGCCGTGCCAGACGGTCGCCATGCTGCCGACGATCGTCGCGCCGACCAGCACCATGACGAAACGGCCATGGTCGGCCGAGTCGAAGACGCAGACGACGCGTTCGTTGCGGGCGAACAGATTGGGGACGCCGCGGGCGGTGACGGGGTTTACCGAGTAGAGCGAGCCGGGAACATAGATCATGCGCGTCAGCGTGCCGTCGCAGGGCATGTGCAGGCGGTGATAGTCGCGGGGCGAGAGATACAAGTTGGCGAAGTTGCCACGTTCGAACGATTTGGCGAGGGTCGGATCGCCTCCAATCAATTCGACCGTATTGAACCAGTGGCCCTTGGCCTGGACGATGCGGCCGTCCTCGATCGGGCCGAACTGGCTGATCGCGCCGTCGACCGGACACACGAAGTTGACACCGGCGAGCGGACGCACGCCATCGCGCAGCGGGCGCGTGAAGAAATCGTTGAACGATTTGTAGCTGTTAAGGTCCGCATTCGCCGCCTCGGTCATGTTGACACCATAGCGACGCGCGAACCAGCGGATCAGGCGCGGCGTCAGCAACGCCGATTCCGCACGCGCGACCCGGCCGGCAAAGCCGGTCAGGTGGCGTTTGGGCAGGAGATGCTGGAACAGGATCTTAAGACGGTCGGACATCGGGCCTCGGTTTGCGACGCTAGGCGAGCAGGACGATATGTCCAGCGGAAACGCATGGCGCCGCGGGCCGGTCCGACCTATAGGCGCGGCCCATGACCATCCTGTCCCGCGTCGCGCGCATCGTCGCCTTACCCCTGCTGGCGGTATCGCCCATCGCCCATGCCCAGACTCCGGCCCCGGCGGTAAAGCCCAGCACGGCGATCATCCCGCTGCCGCTCAACCCGATCGTCCCGGCGGCGCAGCGGCTGTGTTCGGCCAAGACCGCGTCGGGCCTCGGCTATAGCGTGCTGCGTCCCGGCACCGGGGCGAAGCCGACCGCGAGCGATATCGCGCTCATCAACTATGTCGGATATCTGGCGGCGACCGGTGCGGTGTTCGACCAGAACATGCAGTCGCCGCTGCCGATCGATCAGGTGATCCCGGGCTTTTCCGAAGCGTTGCAGACGATGAACCGGACGGCGGTGGTGCGGTTCTGCATTCCCGCGGCGCTCGGCTATGGCGCGCGGGAAGCCGGATCGATCCCGGCCAATTCCGATCTGGTGTTCCAGGTCGAACTGCTCGATTTCAAGACCGCCGCCGAGGTGCAGGCGATGAACAACCCGCCTGCCCCCGCCCCGGCCGAGGCGCAGCCGGCCGCGCCGGCCAAACCGTAAGCTCTTAGCGCGCCGCCAACGTCGGTGCGGCGGCGCCGTCGGTCATCCGGATCGGCAGGATGCGACCGTCGCGGGCGTAGCGGACGCGGTCGATCGCCACCTGTCGTTCGCCGCGATAGGGTTCGGCGCCCTGCGGATTTTCCCAGCGGTGATAGACGATCAGCCATTCGCCATTGGGCGCCTTCACGAAGCTGTGGTGGCCCGGCCCCTTGTGCGTCGCATCGCTGGTCAGGATCGCGCCGCGATAGTTCCAGGGACCCACCGGCGAAGGCGCGGTCGCGTAATGGACCGAATAGCTGGCGCCGTTGAAGCGGCCATGGCTGTACGACAGATAATAGGTGCCGCCGCGTTCGTGCATGAAGGCCCCTTCGGTAAATTGCGGCGGGTTGGCGACCGGTACTTCGCGGGCGATCGTCACCATGTCGGGTTTGAGTTCCCAGACGCGCAGTTTCGAACCGGCGCTGCCGCCCGCATAAAAATAGCTTTTCCCCGAGCGGGCGTCGTTGAAGACCATCGGGTCGATCGCCTCGAACCCCTGCCCTCCGGTCACCAGCGGACGGCCGCTGTCGCGATACGGCCCCTCCGGCCGGTCGGCGACGGCGACGCCAATGCGGCTGGGTGTCGGGTTCTGCGGCCCGACCGAGAAATAGAGATAATATTTGCCGTTCCGCGTCGCGACGCCCGGCGCCCAGAGAAAATGTTCGGGTGCGCCGTCATCCTTGATCCAGCCGATTTGGTCGCGGCGGATCAGTTCGCCACGCGGGCGCCAGTTCCTGAGATCGCGGGTCGAGAAGGCACCGAAGCGGTCGGCGGCCCAGCTGCCGCCCGGGCCGCCGGTCGGGAACACCCATAGTTCGTTGCCGATGAACATGGCGTGGGGATCGGCACCCTCGAATTGCGGATTGCCGACCGGGGCGGCGGCGACGCTGGTTAGGAGGACCAGCGGGAGGAACAGGCGTTTGCGCATGGTGGGGTCCCTTAGGTTCGGAGGGTTGCATGTCGGTTCGTCGGGACTTTGGCGAAACGGCTCCTCCGTTTCTTTGCAGATCATGCCTGCAAGCGCTGTCCGCTCAATCCCGAAAATTGTCGTACCCCCGCGAAGGCGGGGGTCCAGAGCCAAGCAAGCAAAGGCTTGCGACTGCGGCCCTGGATCCCCGCCTTCGCGGGGATACGGTGAAGCAGCCTTGCGCAGAAGTCTCGCCTTCGTCCCCGATCAGAAGCGGAAGCGGACGCCGAGCGAATAGACGCGTTCGAGATACTGGATCTGGCGGGTATAGACGTCGCCGGCATCGTTGAACTGGCGGGTCCGCTTGATCGGGTTGCCGAGCAGGTTGACGATGTCGAATGCCAACGTGACGTTCGGCACCGGGGTCAGCGTCGTCGAGAAGTCGAGCTGGCCCCGCCCCTTTTCGATCACGGCGCGGGTGCGCGGCGATCCGTCCGCGCCGATATCGAGCGGTTCGACACTGTAATAGCTGACGAAATCCGACCGGTAGTTATACGCAAGCCGCGCCGAGAAGAACGAGCGTTCGTACAGGCCGACGAGGTTGCCCGACCATTCCGACACACCGGTGAACGGCACCCGCGTGCCCGCGACATTGGGCGAGGCGCTGAGGCCCGTGGCGAGGTCGCCGCGTGCGTCGATATAGGTCGCGTTCGCCTGTACGCCGAAGCCGCGCATCCATTCGGGAAGGCTGTCGAAATCGAGGAAGCTGGTGAAGGCGACCTCAGCCCCGTTGAAGCGGGTCTTGCCGGTATTTTCCGGCCGGTCGAAGCGCGACGGACCATAGCCGAGATCGACCGGAGCGATGGCGACGCGCGAGATGAAGCCCTGCGCATCGCGGCGGAACAGTGCGCCGGTGAGCGAACCGGTCCGCGAGAAATACCATTCGAGGCTGACGTCGTAATTGTCCGAGGTCAGCGGGTTCAACTCCGGGTTGCCGCCCGAGATGTTGCGCAGATTGCTGTTCGGATCGTTCGGGTTGGGCGGATTGTTGGGGTCGATGACCGGCGGCGGGCCAACGGTCAGCGTCGGGTTCAGGTCGAAGAAGTTCGGCCGCGTCCGCGTCTGGGTATAGGCGAGGCGCATCTGCAGTTCTTCGTTGAAGCGGATCCGCGCGCTGACGTTGGGCAGATAGTCGGTATATTCGTTTTCGGCGGTAACCGGGCTGAAGGTCGGGTTGGCCGGATCGGTTTCGTCGCGGGCGAAGCCGCCGATGCGCGTCTTGGTCTTGACCGCGCGGACGCCGACCAGACCGTCGACGCTCATCGTCGAACTCAGGTCGAAGCCGTATTTGACCTGCGCATAGGTCGCGAACGCCTTTTCATTCGCGCGGAAATTCTCGGTCGGGTTATAGGCCGGGTTGCCGGCCGGCGCGCCGAAGAAGGAGCGCAGCTCGGCGATGTTCGCGCGGATGCTGGGTTCGGTGATCGACGCAATCGTCTTCACCGGGAAGGCATTGTCGAATTTGAATGCCGGGCGCGTCGATCCGATCTCGATCGGCAGCGCCGAGATGGGAATGCGCTGTTCGGTCAGCACGCTGCCGTTCAGCGTGCTGATGTACGGCGCGCCGCGATCGCGATTGGCGTCGCGGTCGTTGTAGCGGAAGCCGACCTTGAATTCCTTCAGGAAGCCGTCGCCAAGGTCGTATTGCGCGTCGAAGCGGGTTTGAATGTCCTTGCCGCCGACCTTCAGGAATTCCTGAAAGAAGCCGCGTGTCAGGAAATTGCTCGGATCGGTCACGTCGAAATCGACGAAGTTGAAACTCGGCCCGCCATAATTGCCGCTGGGCGTTTCGAACACGACGTTGCGGGTCGGCGAACTGGCGAACAGATAGTCGATATTGTTCAGATTGAAGGTGTAGGCGCTGTCGGTATAGGCGACATCCGCCGACAGGCGCAGCCGGTCGCGGGTCCAGGTCGCGCCGCCGCCGACCTGATAGGTATCGGTGCGGCCGTTTGCGGAGGTGAAATAGCCGTCGGGCGTGTTGGCGCCGACCACGGTCGCGCTCTGGGCGATGGTGGGGTTGCCGTCGCGCGTCGTCAGGTTGTTCAGGCGGAACGCGTCGCCGCCGAAGATCGGCACGAACATCCACTGGTTGGAATCATGGCCGCGATAGCCCTGATACAGGCCGTCGACATAAAGTTCGAGTTCGTCGCTTGGCCGCCATTGGAACGCGGCGTTCGCCGAGGGACGCCAGCGTTTGCCGTTGCTGGTGAAGCGGCCCTGCGCATCGGGATAGCGGACGCCGTCGACGCCGGCATTGGCGACGTTCGTCGTACCGATCACCAGCGACTGTTCGCGCGTCGCGTCGAGATAGTTCAGCCCGACATAGGACGCGTTGACGAGCAGCCCCATCTCGCCGATGCCGGTGTTCCACCGCCCGCTGACCAGGAGGTTGCCGTTCCACGTCAGCCCACCCGATTGCTCCCAGTTGACGCCGTTGAGCGAGCCGGAGATTTCGAGGCCCTTGAAATCGAACGGCCGGCGGCCGCGGACATTGACCTGTCCGCCGATGCCGCCCTCGATCAGGTTCGCGGTGCTCGATTTGTAGACTTCGAGCGCGGCGACGGTGCCGGCCGGGAAATCCTGGATCGCGACGAAGCGCCCTTCGGCGGTGAAGATCTCGCGGCCGTTATAGGTGGTGCTGATATCGGGCAGGCCGCGGATCTGGACGCCCGCCGCCTCGCCTGCGCCGCGCGTCACCTGTACGCCGGTCACGCGCGCGAGGGCTGCGGAGGCGAAGGTGTCCGGCAGCTTGCCGATATCCTCGGCGACGATCGCATCGACGATGCCGTCCGAATTCTGCTTGAGCTGTTGCGCCGATTGCAGGCTGCGGCGCAGGCCGGTGACGACGATGTCGCCGTCGTCGCTCGCGCTGTCCTGAGTCGACGGTGCCGGGGCGGTCGGGCTGACCGACTGATCGGACGGCGTGGTCGGCTTGGGCGTTTCCTGCGCGCCGGTCTGTGCGAGCGCGGTCAGCGGCAGCGTGCCCGCGGTGGCGGCCAGCAGCGACGCGGATGCGCGCCAGAAATGCTTGCGGTGCATATTTCCTCCCCAGTTCAAAGCGATGCGGTCTGGTGCCGCCGATTTGTCCGACCTAACAGCGCCGGAAGGCGTTCACAATACGAATATATGTGATAATTGGAAACGGTTACGAAAGAAGCGTTTTCGCGCTCCGACCACCGTGTGTGGTCGGACCGGGAGCGCGGACAAGGGAGAGAATGAATGAAGGAATTTGTCGTCGCGCTGCTGGGTGCGACCATGCTGACCATGAGCCCGGCCGAGGCGCGCGACCGGTGGAGCGAGGCGCAGGCCAATGCATGGTATGCGAAGCAGCCATGGCTGGTCGGGGCGAACTTCACGCCGGCGAGCGCGATCAACCAGTTCGAGATGTGGCAGGCCGAGACCTGGGACCCGAAGCGGATCGATTACGAGCTGAACCTGGCGCAGGGCATCGGCATGAACACGATGCGCGTGTTCCTGCACGACCAGCTGTGGACGCAGGACCCGGAGGGGTTCAAGCGGCGCATCGACGAATTCCTGCAGATCGCCGCGCGGCATAAGATCAAGCCGCTGTTCGTGCTGTTCGACAGCTGCTGGGACCCGAACCCGAAGCTGGGTCCGCAGCATCCGCCGATCCCCGGCGTGCATAATTCGGGCTGGGTCCAGGGGCCGGGCATGGTCGGCCTGCGCGACCGGAGCCGTTATCCGGCGTACAAGGCCTATGTGCAGGGCGTGATCGCGGCGTTCGGTCGCGACGATCGCGTCCTCGGCTGGGACGTGTGGAACGAACCCGACAACGGCGCCGATCAGTATAAGGGGCAGGAGGGCAAGGAGCCACTGGTCCGCGCGCTGCTGGCGCAGGTGTTCGACTGGGCGCGCGAAGCCGATCCGATGCAGCCGATCACCTCGGGCGTGTGGATCGGCGACGACTGGACGCCGGGAGGCAAGGGATCGGCGATGGCGAAGCTGCAACTGGCGCAGTCGGACGTCATCACCTTCCACGACTATAGCTGGCCCGAGACGTTCGAGGGGCGCATCCGGCAGCTGCTGCCCTATCAGCGCCCGATCATCTGCACCGAATATATGGCGCGCGGCAACGGATCGACCTTCGACGGGTCGCTGCCGATCGCGAAACGCTACAATGTCGGCATGATGAACTGGGGCTTCGTCGATGGAAAGACGCAGACGCGGCTGCCATGGGACAGCTGGCAGAAGCCCTATGTGCTGGCCGAGCCGACCATCTGGTTCCACGAGGTGTTCCGCGCCGACGGCACCCCCTATCGCACCGCCGAGACCGACCTGATCCGGCGGCTGGCCGCGGCGCCCAAGGGGGTCGTGCCGGTGGTCGCTTCGGTGCCGCCGCGCCGCCGCTGACCACCGCCCTGCCCGCCGCCGGTCGAACGGTGGCGGGCGGGGAAATCCTAACCTGTTGGTAATTTCTTTACCCTACCCTGCGGCCTTCCACGGGGAGTCGCCGGTGCATCTCTCGATTTCGACCAAGGTAACGTTAGCCTGCGCGGCCGTGCTGCTGCCGTCGTTGTTGCTGTTGGCGAGCTGGCTGCACATCGGCGCGGAGGTCGGATCGGCGGCGGGGCATATCGGCCACCTGACCGAATTGCTGCGCGGGCAGGACCGGCAGGATGCGGCGCAGCGGGCGCTGCGGCTGTCGATCGGCGATGCGACCCGGATGGCCGAGCGGCACGGCACCGTGCCCGAGGCGCAGTGGCGGCTGCTGTCCGCCGAGTTGCGGGCATTCCGCCAGCTGTCGAACGTCACCATAACCGACCCCGACCGGGCGCTGCCGGCCGAACTGCGCATCGCACTGGCGCAGACCCGCCTCGCGACGATGGCGTTCGTGCCGATCGGACAGGGGCTGGTCGACACCGCCCGCCACGATCCCGACGCCATCAAGCCGGCGATGCCGCGGTTCCTTGATGCGCTGAAACGGCTGGAGAGTGAACGGACGCGGGCGCGCGACGTGCTGGGCCGTGCGATCGGGGATGCCGCCGACGACGCCATTTCGCTCAACCACCGTGGCACGTTTCGCGCGCTGCTGAGTGCCGGGGCGGTGATCCTGGCGCTGCTGGTGATGGCGTTGTGGCTGCACCTGCGCGTCATCGACCCGATCACCGCGATCGCCGGCATCCTGCGCGCCTTTCGCGCCGACCGTCCCGTCGGGCAGAGCGTGCCGTGTCTCGACCGGCGCGACGAGGTCGGCGACCTGGCGCGCGGCGTGTCCGAATATCACAAGGCGATGGAGGCGCAGCGTAGCGCGCAGCGGCGGGTCGACTTCCTCGCCCATCACGACGCGCTGACCGGCCTGCCCAACCGGCTGCTGTTCGAGAACCGGCTGACCCACGAATTGATCCGTGCGCGGCGGACCGGCGAGAAGGTCACGCTGTTCGCGATCGACCTCGACGAATTCAAGAGCATCAACGACCGCTGCGGCCATGCCGGCGGCGACGACGCGTTGCGCCGCGCGGCCAAGCTGTTGTCGGGCTGTGTCCGCGCCAGCGACCTCGTCGCGCGGATCGGTGGCGACGAATTCGCGATCATCCAGGTCGCCCAGTCTCAGCCGGCCGCCGCCGAGGCGCTTCTGCGCCGCATCGCTCGGGCGAGCGAAGCGACGATGACCGCCGACGTCCCGATCCAGATGAGCATTGGCGTCGCCATCTCCTCCCCCGATCAGGGCGGCGACGACCTGCACAATCTGGCGGACATGGCGCTGTACCGGGCGAAGTCGGACGGGCGGAACACCGCGCGCTTCTTCGATACCGGACTGCTGGAGGAAGTTAGCCTGCGCAGCCGGCTGGGCCGCGATCTGGAACGCGCGATCGATGCGAACCAGCTCTATCTCGCCTATCAGCCGATCGCGACCCCCGAGGGCGATATCACCGGGTTCGAGGCGCTGCTGCGCTGGACCCATATCGATCTGGGCGACATCCGCCCCGACATCTTCATCCCGATCGCCGAGGCGACGGGGCAGATCGGGCGCATCGGCCAATGGGTCGCCGATACGGCGATGGCCGCCGCCGCGCAGTGGCCTGAGACGATGCTGCTGGCGCTGAACCTGTCGCCGCTCCAGTTCCGCGACGCCGAACTGGCCGGCACCCTGCTCGACCTCGCCGCGAAACACGGTATCGCCACCCGCCGGCTGGAATTCGAAGTCACCGAAAGCGCGACGCTGCTCGACCAGCATCGACATGCGGTGCAGACGACGCTGCGCCGGTTGCAGGCGGCAGGCGCGATCATCGCCATGGACGATTTCGGCACCGGTCATTCGTCGCTCAGCAATCTGAAGGAATTCACCTTCGACAAGCTGAAGATCGATCGTAGCTTCGTCGCGACGATGCTGTCCGACGCCGCATCCGCCGTGATCGTCAAGGCGACGATCGGCCTCGGCAAGAGTCTGGGCATGTCGATCGTCGCCGAAGGCGTCGAGACCGCCGAACAGTTGGCGCAGCTGCGTGAATGGGGCTGCGACCAGTTGCAGGGCTATCATATCGGCCGGCCGATGCGGGTCGTCGACCATCTGCTGGCGCCGGTCGAAATGGCGATCTGACCCACGCGACCTTGCGCCGGCGCCGTTCAGCCGCCAAGCAGCGGTGATGCGGATCGCCCTGTATGAACCCGAAATCCCCGGCAATGTTGGCGCCGTGCTGCGGCTGGCCGCCTGTCTGGGCGTCGCGGTCGACCTGATCGAGCCATTGGGGTTCGCCTGGGACGATCGGCGGGTGCGGCGGACGGCGATGGACTATATCGACCATGTCGCGGTCACGCGGCATGGGGGCTTCGATGCATTCCGGTCGGCGGTCGCGCCGCCGCGGCTCGTGCTGTTCACGACCAAAAGCGACCGGTCGGCCTATGATTTCGCCTTCCAACCCGACGACGTGCTGCTGTTCGGCAAGGAGAGCGCCGGCGTTCCCGCCGACATTTCCGAGGCGTGTGACGAGCGGCTGCGCCTGCCGATCCGGGCGGAGGTGCGATCGATGAACCTCGCCACCGCCGCCGCACTCGCGCTGGGCGAGGCGCTGCGCCAGACCGGCGGCCTGCCCGGCTGACCCCATTCGTTCGCGCGATTGCGTACGCTCGCCGATCGTGACGGGGCGATCGGCGGCTTCGTGCGTTGTCCCGGCTTCCGGGATGTTCCCCGACAAGGATGATCGAACGCATGGCGGACAGGCCCGAACTGGAAATCTCACGCCGCGGCGTGTTGGCGAGCGGCGCGATGGGTGCCGCGATCGCGGTAGCACCGGGCGCGGCGGTCGCGCAGACTGCCCCCGAACCGCAGGCGCCGCCGACCATGCCGGTCCGGTTCACGGTGAACGGCAAGCCGCAGCAGCTGACGCTGGATACGCGGACCACGCTTCTCGATGCATTGCGCGAGCACCTGTACCTGACCGGCACCAAGAAGGGTTGCGATCATGGCCAGTGCGGGGCGTGCACGGTGCTGGTCGATGGCAAGCGGATCAATTCGTGCCTGACGCTGGCGGTGATGCACGAAGGCGACGCGATCGTGACGATCGAGGGGCTGGGCACCCCCGACAAGCTGCACCCGATGCAAGCCGCGTTCGTCAAGCATGACGGATATCAATGCGGCTACTGCACGCCGGGGCAGATTTGTTCGGCGGTGGCGGTGCTCGACGAGATACGGCGCGGGGTGCCGAGTCATGTGCAGGCCGACCTGACTAGACGCCCGGCCGCAACGAACATGGAGATGCGCGAGCGGATGAGCGGCAATATCTGTCGCTGCGGTGCCTATTCGAACATCGCCGATGCGATGGCCGATGTCGCGGGAGCCAAGGCATGAGAGCCTTCACCTACGAACGCGCACGCGACGCGGTCGCGGCGGCGCGCATCGTCGCCGGACGCCCCGATGCCAAGTTCATCGCGGGCGGCACCAATCTGCTCGACCTGATGAAGCTGGAGATCGAGACGCCGATGCATCTGGTCGACGTGCAGGATCTGGGGTTCGACAAGATCGAGAAGACCCGCGACGGCGGCCTGCGCATCGGGGCACTTGTTACCAATACCGATCTGGCGGCCGACGAACGGGTACGGCGCGATTATGGTGTGTTGACCCGCGCGATCGTCGCCGGGGCTTCGGGCCAGTTGCGCAACAAGGCGTCGACCGCCGGCAATCTGCTGCAGCGGACGCGCTGCCCCTATTTCTACGACACCAACATGGCCTGCAACAAACGCAAGCCGGGGTCGGGATGCGCGGCGATCGGCGGCTATTCGCGGCAGCTGGGCGTGATCGGCGTCAGCAACGCCTGTATCGCGACCTTTCCGGGAGACATGGCGGTGGCGATGCGGGTGCTCGACGCGACGATCGAGACGGTCGACGGCAGTGGGCAGACGCGCTCCATCCCGATTGCCGAGTTCCACCGGCTATGGGGTGATCGGCCCGAGATAGATACGGTGCTGAAGCCCGGTGAGCTGATTACCGCCGTCACTCTGCCCCGCCCGATCGGCGGGCGCCATTTCTATGAAAAGGTACGCGACCGGGCGTCCTATGCCTATGCGCTGGTGTCGGTCGCGGCGGTGATCCAGCGCGACGGCACCGGGCGCGTCGCGTTCGGCGGCGTGGCGCCACGGCCCTGGCGGGTCGAGGCGGCGGACGCGTTGCTGCCGCAAGGGGCCGCCGCGGTCACCGGGCGGGCGTTTCAGGGGGCGACCCCGACCAAGGACAATGCGTTCAAGCTGCCGCTCGCCACCCGCGCGCTGGCATCGGTCATCGCGCAAGCCAAGGCGTAATCCATGCAGTTCGATACCCCCGCGACGACCAATCCCATCGACCGGATGAAGGTGGTCGGCCGCCCGCACGACCGGATCGATGGTCCGCTCAAGACGACCGGCTTCGCACCCTATGCCTATGAGCATCGCGCCATCGCCAATCCGGCCTATGGCTATATCGTCGGATCGGCGGTGGCGAAGGGTACGATCCGGTCGATCAACCTTGACGACGCGCGCGCCGCGCCGGGCGTCCTGTCCATCGTCACCGCGCAGAATGCGGGGAAGTTGGGCAAGGGGCAGATGAATACGGTCAAGCTGCTCGCCGGGCCGCAGGTCGACCATTATCATCAGGCGGTGGCGCTGGTCGTGGCCGAGACGTTCGAACAGGCGCGCGCCGCCGCCGCACTGGTGCGGATCGATTATGCGCGGGCGCCCGGCAGCTATGATCTGGACGAGGCGCTCAAGACCGCGCCCTTGACCGGCGGCGACAGCGGCGAGGGCAGCGGGGCGCCGCCGGTCGACCGGGTCGGCACGTTCGAGGACGCCTTTGCCGCCGCGCCGGTCAAGATCGATGCCGAATATACCACGCCCGACCACAGCCATGCGATGATGGAGCCGTTCGCGTCGATCGCGGCGTGGAATGGCGATGAACTGACGCTGTGGACGTCGAACCAGATGATCGACTGGGGGCGCGGCGATCTTGCCAGGACGCTCGGCATTCCCAAGGACAAGATTACGCTCATGTCGCCCTATGTGGGCGGCGGCTTTGGCGGCAAGCTGTTCCTGCGCGCCGATGCGGTGCTGGCAGCGCTGGGCGCGAAGGCGGCGAAGCGGCCGGTGAAGCTGGCCATGCAGCGGCCGTTGATGGTCAACAATGCGACCCATCGCCCGGCGACGCGGCAGCGCATCCGGCTGGGCGCGCAGGCCGATGGCACGATCACTGCGATCGCGCATGAGAGCGGATCGGGTGACCAGCCCAATGGCGGCCCGGAAACCGCGGTCAACCAGACCAAGCTGCTCTATGCCGGGGCGAACCGGCTGACCTCAATGCGCCTTGCCGTGCTGAACCTGCCCGAGGGTAATGCAATGCGCGCGCCTGGCGAAGCGCCGGGGATGATGGCGCTCGAAATCGCGATGGATGAACTCGCTGAAAAGCTGCGGATGGACCCCGTCGCGCTGCGGGTGAAGAACGACACGCAGGTCGATCCTGAAAAGCCCGAGCGGCGTTTCTCACAGCGGCAGTTGGTCCGGTGCCTGAACGAAGGGGCGCAGCGCTTCGGCTGGTCGCGGCGCAGCGCTACGCCGGGGCAGATGCGCGACGGCAAATGGCTGGTTGGCATGGGCGTTGCCGCCGCGTTCCGCAATCACGTCAACCGGCCGTCGGGCGCTCGCGTGCGGCTGGACCGTAAGGGGGTGGTGACGGTCGAGACCGACATGACCGATATCGGCACCGGCAGCTATACGATCATCGCTCAGACGGCGGGCGAGATGCTGGGCGTGCCGGCCGAGGCGGTGGTGGTGAAGCTCGGCAGTTCGGCCTATCCGGTGTCGGCAGGCTCCGGCGGGCAATGGGGCGCGGCCAATGCGACGGCGGGCGTCTATGCCGCCTGCGTCAAGCTGCGCGAACAGGTGGCCGGGCGGCTGGGCATCGATGCGGCGAGTGCCGAATTCGTCGATGGCCGGGTCAGCGGCGGCGGCAAGAGCGGCGACCTGCGCGCCGCAGCGGCGGGCGGCGAATTGGTCGGCGAGGACAAGATCGAATTCGACAAGCTCGACAAGTCCTATCAGTTCGCGACCTTCGGCGCGCATTTCGTCGAGGTGGGGGTGGACGCCTATACCGGCATCACCCGCATCCGGCGGATGCTGGCGGTGTGCGCGGCGGGGCGGATCATCAACCCGAAATCGGCGCGCAGCCAGGTGATCGGCGCGATGACGATGGGCGCGGGATCGGCGCTGATGGAGGAACTGGCGGTCGACAAGCGCTTCGGCATGTTCGTCAACCACGACCTCGCGAGCTACGAAGTGCCGGTCCATGCCGACATTCCGCATCAGGAGGTCGTGTTCCTCGACGAGGCGGATGAGAAGGCCAACCCGATGAAGGCCAAGGGCGTCGGCGAGCTCGGCATGTGCGGCGTTGCGGGCGCGGTGGCGAATGCGGTCTATAACGCGACCGGGGTCAGGGTCCGCGACTATCCGCTGACGCTGGAAAAGCATCTCGAACGGTTGCCGCCGATCGCCTGACGGGGTTTCAGGGGGTGGCGGGCTTCGCCACCTCCACCGCATAGATGTGCGTGGCACCTTCGAAATTGCCGCGGAACACGACCCATTTCGCGTCGGGGGTGAAGGTCATGTTCGGCTCCAGCCGATAGTCGTGCTGGCGCATGTCGACCAGCTTCTCGACCGCCAGCGTGCCGGGCACGATCAGCGCATCGACATTGGCGGCGTGGATATCGGCGACGTCGGGGATCGCCTGCGGCGTGAACAGGTATAGATATTTGCCGTCAGGGGCGTGGGCGACCATCTCGCTGTCACCGCCATCGCCGGAAAAGCGCTTGCCGCCGGGCATCTGGTTGTAATGGACCGACCATTGGTCGCGGTCGACCTTGTACCAATGGCGTTTGCGCGTCGTCAGGTCGTAGCCGGCGAGCCAGAACACCTCGCCGCGGGGCGTTTGCAGGTCGTACCAGATCGTCCGGCCGTCGACCGAGAAGAATTCGTGGCCGGCAATCTCCATGTTCATGGTGCGCTTGTGGATCAGCGTCTTGCCCGTCCCGTCGGCGCGGATGGTCCAGATGCGGTCGACCTTATGCCACGGCCCTTCGTGGCAATACATAATTTGCTGCGGATCGGTCGGCGAGAACTGGATATGGTTCAGCCAATCGGTCGAGGCGGTGACGACACGCCGCTGCCCGGTGCGCAGGTCGATGGTGAAGATCTCCATCGGAATGCCCGCCTCCAGCCGTTCGTTCAGCCGGCGTTCCTTGGCCTCGGCGAACCTGTACGGCGTGCCGTCGGCGCGGGTGGCGCGGTAATCGGCCTCGCCCGGCCCGACGACGCGGCCGGGCGTATGGCGATCGTCCTGCCGCGTGCCGTCGGGGCGTAGCGTGCCTTCGCCCAATGCGACCTGTCCCAGCAGCAGCGTCTCGTCGGCGTTGATCGAGCCGATCGACCCGCCGGGGACGTCGGCGACCTTGCGCGTGCGGCCGGTGTCGATATCGACGGCGTAGACCGAGGACGGACCGCTGGCATCGTTGCGAAGTTGCCGCGCATAGTAAGCGGTGCGGGTGCGCCGGCCGGTGAAGAGCAGCGTCACACCCTTTTCACGGATCAGCGGTTTCAGGTCCCATGTCTTCAGGTCGACCGTGGCGATGCCGTCGGGCACGTTTACGACCATCCGGTCGCCCTGCGGCGTATAGCTGTTCTGGTGGAAGTAAAGCGTCGTGCTGTCGGGCACGCGACTGATGCGGATGACGCGGTGGCCGGTCAGGCGATCGACCCATTCGGCGGCGGGCTTAGCCAGCGCAGGCGCGGCGTTCATCAGCATTGCCGCGAGGCCGAGGATCATCGGGGTCCGCATCGCTCTCTCCAAACGCGCTTGTGGATGTTCCACATAGTATGATAACTATTCACATATTGAGCATGATGAAGTGGGCGACGCAAGCCTGCACCATGCGGAGGAGAGAGCGCGCGTGATATCCGCCCCACCTGCCAAGCGTCCGGTACGGCTCATCAACTACCTCGCCTATGGGTCGAACGACGTGCTGGGCGCGGGGTCGATGGCGGTGATCTCGGGATGGGTGCTGATCTTCTACACCCAGTTCTGCGGGCTGACCGCGGGACAGGCGGCGCTGATCTTCGCGGTCGCCCGCATCCTCGATGCCGTCGCGTCGCCGGTGATCGGCTATCTGTCCGATCATTTCGGCACGACGTCGCTGGGGCGACGGTTCGGGCGGCGGCGCTTCTTCATCCTCGCCGCGATCCCCCTGCTGCCGAGCTTCGCGCTGATGTGGCTGCCGGGCATGAGCTTCTGGTATTATCTGGTCAGCTATGTCGGGTTCGAGCTGGTCTATGCGATGGTCATCATCCCGTATGAGACCCTCGCTGCGGAAATGTCGACCGACTACAAGACCAAGGCGAAGTTCGCAGGGTTCCGCATCCTGTTCGGCCAGACCGCCGCGATCCTCGCCGGGTTCCTGCCGCTATGGCTCATCAACTATCTCGGCCGCGACAGTGCGCAGACCTTCTTCTATATGGGGCTGATCTTCGCGGCGCTGTTCATGGCGACGGCGGCGTTCCTGTACCGGTTCAGCTGGGAACGCCCCCTGCCCCCGCAGGCCGCCGGACGGGCGAGCGCGGGCGTCGGTTCGGCGTTCAAGGCGCTGTATCGCAACCTGTTCTCTACGATGCGCATCCGTGCGTTCCGGCTGCACCTCGGCATGTATCTGGGCGGCTATATCAGCCAGGACATCTTCAACGCCGCCTTCACCTTCTTCGTGATCTTTGCACTGGCGGGCACGACGGCGATGGCCTCAGGACTGCTCGGCACGATGTATATCGTCCAGTTCGTGGCGGTGGTGATCGCGATCAACCTCGCGCTGCGCGCCTCGCCGGCCTTCGCCTATCGGCTGGCGGCGGTCACCTTCGGCCTCGGCGTCATCGTGCTGTTGTCGCTGTGGGCGGGGGGTACGACCGCGACCAGCCCGCTCATCTATCTGGCGATCGGCCTTGCCGGGCTCGGTCGCGGCGCGTTAAACTATATCCCATGGGCGACGTACAACTACATGGCTGATGTCGACGAGATCGTGACCGGACAGCGGCGCGAGGGCAGCTTTGCCGGCGTCATGACCTTCGTGCGCAAGGCGACGCAGGCGGCGGCGGTGGCGGGGGTCGGGCTCATCATCCAGGCGGGCGGCTTCGTGTCGGGCGCGCAGACGCAGACGCCGGAAGCGGTCAACACCATCGCGCTGCTGCTAGGCGTGGGGACGCTTGGCGTGCTCGCCGCGGGCATCCTCATCTCGCTGCGCTTCCACCTCGATCCGACGACGCACGCGATCCTGATGGAGGAGATCGAACGCTTGCGCACCGGCGACACTGCGCCCCCCGATCCGCGGCACAAGGCGGTGGTCGAGGACCTGTCGGGATGGCCGCACGACCGGCTATGGGGCAACAACCCGGTCGCGGCGAAGCTCGCATGATCTGGGCGGCGTTGCTGGCACAGGCGGCCACCGCAACCGCTCCGGTTCCGCTGTGGCGCGATCCGGTGCATGACGGTGCGGCCGATGCGTCGACGGTGCGCGATCCGGCGAGCCGCGAATGGGTGATGTTCTATACGAACCGCCGCGCGAACCTGCCGATCGAGGATGAGAAGGACGTGTCGTGGGTGCATGGCACCGCGATCGGCATCGCCCGGTCGAAGGACGGCGTCCACTGGCGCTATGGCGGTACGGCGGCGATACCGCAAGGCTGCACCGGCGCGACGCTGTGGGCGCCCGAGGTACAGCGGATCGGCGGGCGCTGGCATATGTGGCTGACGGTCGTGCCGGGGGTATTCCGGGACTGGAACGCGCCGCGCTACATCGTGCACCTGACCAGTCGCGACCTGAAGCGGTGGGAATGCGGGGAGCGGCTCGACCTGGGCTCCGACCGGGTGATCGACGCCAGTGTCGCAGTGCTGGGGCCGAACCGCTACCGTTTGTGGTTCAACGACGAACGCACCGGCAAATCGATCAACTATGCCGATAGCAGCGACCTGATCCACTGGACGGTCAAGGGCATCGTCACCGACACCCCGGGCGAAGGGCCGAAGGCGTTCCGCTGGCGCGGGCGCTGGTGGCTGGTCAGCGACGCGTGGAAGGGATTGCTGGTGCAGCGGTCCGACGATGCGGCGAACTGGACCCGGCAACCGGACTATCTGCTCGCCGATCCGGGCAAGCGTCCGACCGACCGGGCAAAGGGGCAGCATCCCGACATCGTCGTGGTCGGCGACCGGGCGTGGATCGTCTATTTCGTGCACCAGTCGGGCGAGCCGGAAGTCGTGCGCGATCTGCGCTGGCACCGGCGCACCGTGTTGCAGATCGCCGAATTGCGCGAGGCGAACGGGATATTGTCGGTCGATCGCGACGCGGCCGTGGTGCGGCCGCTGCGTTGATCGCCTATTCGCCGATCATGTTGCCATAGCCGATCACGATCGTAGCGAGGATCAGCAGCGTGACGCCGCCCCAGACCATCGCACGGGTCCGGGGGGCAGCGTCCTTCCACTCCTTGAGCGCAAAGCCCCAAAGCGTGCCGAAAATGATGATCGAGGCCATGTGCAGCGTCCAGCTCGAAAAGCCGAACCGACCCATCTGGCTTTCGCCCATGGTGTAGAAGAAGAACTGGAAATACCAGGCGGTGCCGGCGAGCGCGCACAGCAGGAAATTGCCCGCCATCGGCGCGCCGGCCGCCTTGCCCCGGCCGAGCCATTCGCCGGCGCTGCGGTTGCGGACGATCAGGATCGTGCACCACACCGCGTTGGTCAGCAGCCCGCCGAACATGACGAGGCACAGCACCGGCAGCCCGGTCCATAGCGGCCCGGTGCCCGCCGCCGCCGACAGTGCCTTGATCGGTTCGCCGGCGGCAAGGCCGAAAGCGAAGCAGGCCGACATGATCCCGGCGAAGATCGCGACGACGATGCCCTTGCGGAAATCGAACTCGGCGACGGCGGCGGCCTTTTGTTCGGGGGACAGCGCCTGATCCTTCTTGGCACCCGCCAACGCGACGACGACGATCCCCGCCAGCGTCAGGGCGAGCCCCAGGAGGATGATGTTGCCCGATGTCGTATCGAGCAGTTTTTCAGCGAAGTCCCCGGCGAACAGCGGCGGGATCAGCGTGCCGAAGACGGTGCAGAGACCGAGCACCACCGCCATGCCGAGCGATAGGCCGAGATAGCGCATGACCAGCCCATAGCCGAGCCCGCCGAAGCCCCATAGCACGCCGAAGAAGATCGGCCAGAGCAGCGTCGGCGCCGGGGTCGCGGCCAGCACGCCGAGCAGATCGTTCGTCTGGACACGCGCGAAGAACCATGGGGCGAGCACCCACGAGAAGATGCCGCCGGTCAGCCAGTATATTTCCCACGACCAGCGTTTGACGCCGCGATAGGGCACGTAGAAGCTGGCCGAGGCGAAGCCGCCTAGCCAATGATAGAGGACGCCGGTCAGCGGATTGGGCGTCATAGCGTCAGGCCCAGACGATAGAGGCGGTTGGCGTTACCGGCGAACATCGCGCGGCGTTCGGCTTCGGTGAAGTCGGCGGTGGCCGTCACATAGGCGCCGAGCGTTTCGGCGAAGCTGCCGAACAGCTTGTCGGTCGGAAAATCGCTGGCGACCATTGCCCGGTCGGTGCCGAACAGATCGATCGCGGTCCGCACCAGCGTGCGGGCCTGATCCAGGGTCCACGGGCGGTGGGTGAAGCCGATGCCCGACAGCTTGATCGCGACATGCGGCAGGCGGGCGAGCGCGGTCAGGCCGTCGCGCCATTCGCGTTCCTCGCCCGGCACGCACATACCCATGTGATTTATCATCACCGGCGTTTCGGGATGGCGCTCGATCAGCCGGGCGAGACCAGGGAACTGGCCGGGATAGGCTTGCAGATCGAAGCTGAGGCCGTGTGCGGCAAGGCGAGCATAGCCCCTGCCCCATGCCTCGTCCTGGGTCACGTCGTGCGGGGTGTAGGTGCGACGCGGATCGCGGTGCCAGTTGACGATATGGCGGATGCCGCGGACGTTCGGGTGTGCCGCGTGCTGCCCGAGCAACGTGTCGACGTCGGGGTCGGACAGGTCGGCAAAGGCGATAATCGCGCTCGGCAGCCCCTCGCGATCGGCCATCGTCTGTAGCCAGCGGGTTTCCTTCAGCGCATCGGCGGTCGCCGCACCGGCATCGACATGGACGATGCCACGCACGTCCCAGTCGCCGGCATCGGCGCGATAGTCGTCGAGCAGATAGGTTCTGGCGATCGGTTCGACCGAGCCGTTGGGACCGTCATCGGCGAAAGGCGGGGTCAGCCATGGATAGCGGATATGGTCGAGGTCCCAGAGATGGACATGGGCGTCGACGAAGGGGAGTTTTTCCATGGCATTGCGCTCCCGGTTCTGTTCCTAGTTACAGCATCCGTTCGCTTCGAGCGCAGGTTCGAGCCTGTCGAGAACCGTAGTCGAAAAGGGGTTGCCCCAATCAGGGCGTTCTCGACGGACGCTTCTCGACTTCGCTCGAAGCTGCTCGAACCGAACGGGAATGCGGCTAACGGGTCCTAGTACGTCGTCCGACCACCCGAGGTGTCGAACACCGACCCCGTCGTGAAGCTGCATTCCTCGCTGGCCATGAAACACACCATCGCCGCGCTTTCGTCGACCTCGCCCAACCGTCCCATTGGGATTTTCGAGCGCATATAGTCGACCTGGCTCTGCGGCAGTTGCGCGAGGATCGGGCTTTCGAAGGTCGCCGGGGTCAGCGCGTTGGCGATGACGCCCTTGCCGGCGAGTTCCTTGCCAAGCGACTTGGTGAAGCCGATCACCCCGGCCTTGGTCGCCGAATAGGCGCTGGCATTGGGGTTGCCTTCCTTGCCCGCGACCGAAGCCACGTTGACGATCCGGCCATAGCCGTTCGCCAGCAGGTGCGGCACGACCGCGCGGTTGCAGTAGAACAGGCCGTTCAGGTTGACGTTCACGACCTGCAGCCAGCTGTCGATCGGGAATTCATGCACCGGCACGGTCGCGCCGGTGATGCCCGCCGAACAGATCAGGATATCGATCTTGCCCAGTGCGCCCACACTTTCCTCGGCAGCGGCGGCGACCGCCGCTGCGTCGGAAACATCGAGACGGACGCCGTGCAGCCCGGCGCGTTCACAGGTTTGCTCCAGCGCGGGGTTCATGTCCCACACCGATACCTGTCCGCCCTCCGCGACGATGCGTTCGGCGACGGCGAGGCCGAGGCCCGACGCGCCGCCGGTGATGATCGCGTTCCGCCCGGCGAACCGCCCCGAATAGATCGTCATCCGAGCACCACGTCGCCGAGGTTGCGCCATTCGACGACCTGCTGCTTCTGTTCGCCGAGACCCGCGATGCCAAGCTTCATCGTATCGCCTGCCTTCAGGTAGATGGCGTTCGGCTTCTTGCCCTCGCCCACGCCCGGCGGCGTACCGGTGATCATCACGTCGCCCGGATACAGGGTGATGTACTCGCTGACGTACGCGATGAGTTCGGCGACGTCGAAGATCATCGTCTTCGTATTGCCGGTCTGCATCCGCTCGCCGTTGACGTCGAGGAACATGTCGAGATTCTGATGGTCGCCCACCTCGTCCGGCGTCACCAGCCAGGGGCCGAGCGGGCAGAAGGTGTCGTGGCCCTTGCCCTTCGACCACTGGCTGCCGCGCTGCTTCTGGTTGAAGCGTTCGGACACGTCGTTGGCGATGGCAAAGCCGGCGACGTGGGACAACGCATCTTCCTTCGACACGTAGCGCGCGGTCTTGCCGATCACGACGGCCAGTTCGACTTCCCAGTCGGTATGGGTCGAACCCTTGGGAATCATCACCTCGTCATTCGGGCCGGTCAGCGACGACAGCGCCTTCATGAACATCATCGGTTCGGCCGGCACCGGCAGGTTCGATTCGGCGGCATGGTCGGCATAGTTCAGGCCGATCGCGACGATCTTGCCGATGCCGGCGACCGGTACGCCGTAGCGAGGCGTTCCATCAACGACCGACAGGGCGTCGACATCGACGTTCAGCCCGGCGATGCTGGCGACGGTGATGTCGTCGACCACGCCCGACAGGTCACGGATCTGGCCATTCGCATCGACGATGCCGGGCTTTTCAGCGCCCCGATTTCCATAGCGGCAGAATTTCATGTCGTTTCTCTCAATCTTCGAAGGGACGGTGCATGGTCAGGTCGCGGTTCAGTTCGACCCCGAAGCCCGGAGCGTCGAGTTTGCTGGTCCGCATCCGCCCGTTCTCCGGAATCGGTTCGCCGATCAACTGCGGATGGAACATCGGCTGCACATGATCGGCCTCCGGCGCCATCATCAGATATTCGGCGAAGGGCGAATTGTGGCGGGTGACCACGAAGTGATAGCTGTAGACCGACGATCCGTGCGGCACGACCAGCTTGCCGCGCGCATCGGCCAGCGCCGAAATCTTGAGCAGTTCGGTGACGCCGCCGCACCAGCCGACATCGGGCTGGATAATGTCGCAGCAATCCATCTCCATCAGCATGCGGAAACCCCAGCGGGTCGCCTCATGCTCACCGGTGGTGACCAGCATCCCGCGCGGCACGTTGCGCTTGAGTTCGGCATAGCCCCAGTAATCGTCGGGGCTGATCGCTTCCTCGATCCATTTCAGGCCGTGTTCGTGCGCGGCATGGGCGAGGCGCGTCGCATAGTCGACGTCGAGCGCCATCCAGCAATCCCACATCAGCCAGAAGTCCGGCCCGACACGCGAGCGCATGTCGGCGAGTTCGGCGATGTTCTTCTTCAAGCCCTCGACGCCCTCGGCCGGACCATGGTGCAGCGGCATCTTGCCACCGATAAAGCCCATTTCCTTGGCGAGATCGGGCCGCGCGCCGGTCGCGTAGAATTGCAGTTCGTCGCGCACCGCGCCGCCCAGCATCTGATAGACCGGTTCGTCGCGCAGCTTGCCGAGCAGATCCCACAGCGCAAGGTCGACGCCCGAAATGGCGTTCACCACCAGCCCCTTGCGTCCATAATATTGGGTCGAGAAGTACATCTGGTCCCAGATCTTCTCATATTCAGTCGGCGAGCGCCCTTCGAGGAAGCGGGCAAGGTGCTTCTCGACGATGAAGCAGGCAGGTTCGCCGCCGGTCGTCACCGCGAAACCGATCGTGCCGTCCTCCGCCTCGATCTCGACGATCAGCGTGCCGAGCACGTTGATGCCGAAGCTCTGCCGCGACTGGCGATATTCAGGGTAACGGCTCATCGGGGTCGCGATGTGATCGTCGATCCAGTGATAGCCCTGCTGGTCGTGATAATCCGCCCCGCCGCCCCGCACGGTGAACGCGCGGACGTGTTTGATCCTGGGAAGCGCCGCCTTCATTGCCACCACCTTCGTTACACGCGCGGACGCCAAGGTCCGCCGCCGACTGATCCGAAATCCGCACGCGCCGAATACCATTATGTGGTATGAAGCCGACCCATGCGGTCTGAACTGTTGGAAACCCCGCTGCGGGAAATCCCGCGAACATCCGCTCCGACTGGTTTACTTTCTCACTTTATGGGATAGGATGCTACTAGATGAGACAGAAACCGTCAAATGAAGAATCGCCGATCGCAGCCGAGGGCGATGCCGAACCCGACGCCAAGGGCGCGGGCAAGGCGCAGGGCAGCCAGACGCTGGTGCGCGGGCTCGACCTGCTCGATCAGGTGATCGACGGCCCGGTAAAGCTGGCCGAGCTGTCGCAGCGCATGGGATTGACGCGGTCGACGACGCACCGGCTGGCCAATGCATTGATCGATCGCGGTTTTCTTACCTTCCTGCCGCGCGAAGGCTATCTGTTGGGGCCGAAGCTGTTGCAGCTCGGCTTCCTCGCGCAAGGGCAGGCCGATATCGTGCAGATCGCACGGCCACGGATCGAGGAACTCGCCAGCCAGACCGAGGACACGGTCCATTTTGGGCGGCTCGACAGCGATCTGGCACTGTACCTCGACAAGATCCCGGGACGGCGCCGCGTCGATATCTCCAGCCGGATCGGCGATCGTCAGCCGCTGTCGTCGACCGGTCTGGGCAAGGCCCTTCTGCTCGACGATTCGGAAACGCGCTGGACCGCGATCTTCGAGGCAGAGCATCCGCCCGGCACGCGCCGGCCCGACTTCGACATCTGGATGGAACGGATGCGCGGTTATGTCGCCAGCGGCCATGCCTATGACCTTGAGGAAAACGAGGATTTGATCCGCTGCGTCGCTGCCCCGGTGCGCGATGCGTCGGGCAGGATCGTCGGCGCAATCAGCGTGTCGAGCGCCGCGCAATATATGGACGATGACCGCATGCAGACGCTCAGCGTCGACGTGCGCGGCACCGCCGAACGGATCAGCCGCGATCTCGGCTGGTCCCCGGAAACACAGGCGCTGCAAAAACGGCGCAAGCGATAAGGACGAGGACCGAGATGAAGCTGTTGGAAGGCAAGACGGTATTGGTGACTGGCGCATCGACCGGCATCGGTCGGGCTGCGGCGATCGGCGCGGCGCAGCATGGCGCGAACGTCGTCATCAACTATCACAGCCGCGACGAAGACGCCGATGCCTGTATCGCCGCGATCGAGGCGACCGGACAGCGTGGCCTCGCGATCAAGGGCGACGTCGCCGAAGCCGCCACCGCGACCGATTTCGTCGGGAAGGCCGTCGCCGAATTCGGCCGGGTCGACGTGATGGTGTCGAACGCCGGCATCTGCCCATTCCACGGCTTCCTCGACATGCCGGCCGAGACGCTGGAGCGGACGCTGCGCGTCAACCTGCACGGCGCCTATTATATGTGCCAGGCGACGGCGAAGGCGATGGTCGAACAGGGCGATGGCGGTGCGATCATCGCAGTGTCGTCGATCTCGGCACTGGTCGGCGGCGAGTACCAGACGCATTACACCCCGACCAAGGCCGGCGTGCATTCGTTGATGCAGTCGACGGCGATCGCGCTGGGGCGTCACGGCATCCGCTGCAATTCGGTGCTGCCGGGCACGATCCTGACCGAGATCAACAAGGACGACCTCGCCGACGAAGCGAAGCGCAAATATATGGAAAGCCGCGTGCCGCTCGGCCGGCTGGGCCAGCCCGAGGATATGGTCGGACCGATCGTGTTCCTCGCATCCGACATGGCGGCCTATGTCACCGGTGCGGCGCTGCTGGTCGACGGCGGCATGTTCGTGAACCTGCAATGAGCCAAGGCTTCAACCGTACTCCCGCGAAGGCGGGAGTCCAAGGTGACAAGCGTCGTCGTCTGCGGCTCTGGATCCCCGCCTGCGCGGGGATACTGATAGGTGCACCATTGTCCGCCGAAACGATCTTCATCGCCGGTGATTCGACCGCGCAGAACTACAAGGAAGATCGCTATCCGCAGACCGGCTGGGGGCAGATGCTGCCCTGCGGCCTGACCGGCGACGTACGGGTCGAGAACCGGGCGATGGGCGGTCGCTCGACCAAGAGCTTCATCGCCGAGGGGCGATGGGACAAGATCATGGCCGATGTGAAGCCCGGCGATGTCGTGCTGATCCAGTTCGGCCATAACGACGCCAGCCAGAACAAGCCGGAACGCTATGCCCCGGCCGCGACGCTGTACCGCGACAATCTGTTGCGGATGGTGTGGGAGACGAAGGGGCACGGCGCGACGCCGATCCTGATCACGCCGGTCGCGCGCCGCTCGTTCGGGCCGGACGGCAAGACCAAGGCCGATTTCGCGGCGTGGTCGGCGGTGGTGCGCGATATCGCCGCCACCACGGGAACGCAGCTGATCGATCTCGAGGCAGCGTCGCGCGGCTGGGTCGACGGCAAGGGGGTCGAGGGGTCGAAGGCGCTGTTCCTTCACTATCCGGCCGGACGCTATCCGGGGTTCAAGGACGGGATCAGCGACGACACCCACTTCAGCGAACTGGGCGCGCGCGGCGTGGCCGAACTGATCGCCGCCGATCTGGCGCGAACCGGGCTTCCGGTCGCGGCGAAGGTCGCGAAGGACCGGCCCGACCTGACGCGGACTACGCCACTGGGGAAGATGGGATGTCGGTGAGGCGCTCCAAACCATCGTCACCCCAGCGCAGGCTGGGGTCTCTTGGTGACGGAGCGGGCGCTTCGATCGAGCAAGACCCCAGCCTACGCTGGGGTGACGTTGCTGGTTGGGGCATGGCACGGCGGACGTTTCTCGGGGTAGGAGCCGCGCTCGGCATCGCCACCGCCCTGCCCGCCCTCGCCCAGCCGGGTTCCGCTTCCCTCGCCTACCGCCCGATCTGGCCGGGCGCGGCACCGGGTGGGGAGAAGGTCACGGCGACGGAGCAGGAAATCCCCCGCTCCCCGACTGGGCCGAAGGACGACACCGCCTTCCTGCACGTCCGCACCCCGACCATCGCGCACATCGCTCCAACCAAGCCCAACGGCGCGGCGATCCTGCTGATCCCGGGCGGCGGATACCTGCGCGTCGCGATCGGCAATGGCGGGCGGGCGCTGCTGCAATTCTTCGCCGATCGCGGCTATCATGCCTATCTACTGAAGTACCGGTTGCCCGGCGATCCATGGGCCGCGGGACCGGACGCACCGTTGCAGGATGCGCAGCGTGCGCTGCGGCTCATCAAGGCCGAGGCGAACGGCAATGGCGTCGCGATCGACCGGATTGGCGTGATGGGCTTCTCGGCCGGCGGGCACCTCGCCGCGATGCTGGTCTATCGGACCGACGCGACCTATACGCCGGTCGACGCCGCCGATGCGCAGCCGCTGGGCGTTCGCGCGGCAGGGCTGCTTTATCCGGTCGCGCTGATGGGCACGCCCGGCACGCACAAGGGGTCGCAGGACCAGTTGCTCGGCAAGGATCCGTCCCCCGACCAAACGGTGCGCGCCCGCACCGATGCGTGGATCGGCGCGGCCAGCCCACCGACCTTCATCGCCCATGCGATCGACGACAAGGTGGTGAGCGTCGACAACGGTCTTGCGCTGCTGGCGGCGCTGCGGCGGTCGAAGCGTCCGGCCGAAGCCTATTTCCCGGAGATTGGCGGCCATGGGTTCGGCGTCATG
This sequence comes from Sphingomonas sp. SAFR-052, assembly GCF_051965015.1. Lineage (NCBI taxonomy): Bacteria > Pseudomonadati > Pseudomonadota > Alphaproteobacteria > Sphingomonadales > Sphingomonadaceae > Sphingomonas > Sphingomonas sp. SAFR-052. The sequence goes on from NZ_JBQCMO010000003.1 coordinate 190,375, forward strand.
CTCGACGGACAACCGGCCCCCTGGACAAACCTGTTCTTCGACTTCGCCAAGCGGCACGGGCTATGAACCAGCCATCGGTCGCTCTGTTCGTCACCTGTCTGGTCGATGCGATGCGGCCGGTCATCGGCTTTGCCAGCCTGAAGGTGCTGGAAGAAGCCGGCTTCGACGTGATCGTCCCGCCCGGTCAGACCTGTTGCGGCCAGCCAGCGCTCAATTCGGGCGACCATGACGGCGCGGTCGCGATCGCCAAGGCGACGATCGCCTGCCTCGAACCCTATGACACGATCGTGGTGCCGAGCGGATCGTGCGGCGGCACGATCAAGGTCCATTATCCCGAACTCTTCGCCGACGATCCCGCATGGCTGGCGCGGGCCGAGGCGCTGGCGGCGAGGACGCACGAGATATTGTCGTTCCTCGACGCACAGGGCTGGCGACCGGACGGTGTCGCCTTGCCGACCAGCGCCGCCTATCACGACAGTTGCTCGGGGCTGCGCGAACTCGGCATCAAGCGCCAGCCGCGCGCGCTGCTGTCAGCGGTCGCCGGCCTCGACCAGTTGCCGCTGAAAGGCGCGGAAACCTGTTGCGGCTTTGGCGGCACCTTCTGCGTCAAATATCCCGCCATTTCGAACGCGGTGGTCGAGGAGAAGGCGCAGGCGATCGAGGATAGCGGCGCGGCGCTGCTGCTGGCCGGTGACCTTGGCTGTCTGATGAACATGGCGGGCAAGCTGCATCGGCGCGGCAGCGAGGTGCGGGCGTTCCATACCGTCGAGATCCTGGCCGGCATGGGCGACGGCCCGGCGATCGGGGAAACGTCATGAGCTTTGGGCAACGGGTTGAACTGGCGCTAGCGGACCGTGTGCTTAAGGTCGCGGTCGAGCGTACCGCGGGCACCGCCGAGGCCAAGCGGGCGCTGGCGGTCGAGGCTTTCCCGGCATTCGAGGACGCCCGGACGCGGGCGGCGGCGATCAAGGATCATGTGATCGCGCATCTCGGCCATTATCTGGAGATGTTCGAGGCGAATGCGATCGCGGCCGGTGCGCAGGTCCATTGGGCGCAGACCGCTGATGAAGCGGCGACGATCGTCATCGACCTGTGCCGCAGGGCCGGTGCGAAATCGGTCGCGCGGTCGAAATCGATGCTGGGTGAGGAAATCGGCCTGCCGCATGCGCTGGCCGAGGCGGGGATCGAACGGGTCGAGACCGACCTGGCCGAACATATCATTCAGCTGGGGGGCGAGCGGCCGTCGCACATCGTCTGGCCGGCAATGCACAAGACCCGCGAGCAAGTGTCGGCGCTGTTCCGCGCCAAGCATTGCGACCCGCATGTCGAGGAAACGATCGCGGCGATGGCGGAAAGCGCCCGGCGGCATCTGCGCAGCGAAATGCTGGGCGCCGATGTCGGTATTTCGGGCGCGAACTTCCTCGTCGCTGATACGGGAAGCATTTGCACCGTCACGAACGAAGGCAATGCCGAACTGTCGATCGTGCCGCCGCGCGTGCATATCGTGACGGCGGGGATCGAAAAGATCGTGCCCTCGCTGCCGCATGCGATCCACATGCTCAGGATGCTGGCGCGGTCGGCGACCGGCGCGGCGCTGACCCAATATACGACCTTCTATACCGGGCCGAAGCGAGCCGGGGACCGCGACGGGCCGGAGGAGATGCACATCGTGCTGGTCGACAACGGCCGCAGCGCGATGGCGGCGGATGCGGCGTTGAAGGAAATGCTGCGCTGTATCCGCTGTGGTGCATGTATGAACCATTGCGTGGTATTCCGCCAAGTCGGCGGCCACGCCTATGGCGGCACCTATCCGGGGCCGATGGGCGCGGTGCTGACGCCGGCGCTCGACGGGCTGTCGGCCAATCGCGATCTTGCCCATGCCTGTACGATGAACGGGCGGTGCCAGGAGGTGTGCCCGGTCAAGATACCGCTCCCCACCCTGCTGCGCGGATGGCGCGAGAAGAGCTGGCGCGAGGGCCTGGAGCCGGTGTCGATGCGACAGGGGCTGGGACTTTGGCGACGTGCAGTGCTGCGGCCCCGCCTCTACCGGATGGCGAGCGGTGCGGCGGTACAAGCGATGCGGCTAATGGCGCGGCAGGGTTGGATATCGCGGCTACCCCTTGCCGGCGCATGGACGAAATATCGCGACATGCCCGCCCCCGAAGGCGGCACCTTCATGGAACAATATGCAAAAGGGCGACGGCGATGAGCGCGCGCGACGCGATCCTCGGCAAGCTGCGCGCGCCGGTGCCGGTCGATCTGGCGGCGCAGGCGGCGGCGCTGGTCGCGGGGAGCGAACGCCCGCCCGAACCGGCCGGTTCGCTGCTCGACCGCTTTGTCGCAAGGCTGGCGGGGCCGAGCGTGTCGGCGACGTTCGACCGGATCGATGATGCGCCGGCACTACCTGATGCGGTACGGCGCTATCTGGCGGCACAGGCCCTGCCCGCTGCGCTCTATTTGCCACCCACAGCCAGCGTGGCGGCACTCGACTGGCGCGGGTTCCGGATCGACGCTGTCGCCGCGCCGGATCAGGTCGCGACGCTGGCGGTGGCGAAGACGGGCGTCGCGGAAAGCGGGTCGCTGGTGTTCGAAACCGCGCCGGACGCGCCGATGCTGCCCAATTTCCTGACGCTGCACCATATCGTCGTGCTGGCGGAGGACGATCTGGTCGCGACGCTGGAGGATATCCCGGCCGATCTTGCTGGGCATCGCGCGCATTACTGGGTCACCGGGGTTTCGGGGACGACCGATATCGAGGGGCAATATGTCCGCGGCGCGCATGGCCCGCGATTCCTGCATGTGGTGATGGTCGGGTAGCACTGCTTCCTTTTCCCGTTCGCTTCGAGCGCAGGTTCGAGCCTGTCGAGAACCGTAGTCGAGAAGGCGTTGGTTGTTGCAGGGTCGTTCTCGACAGGCGCTTCTCGACAGCTTGAAGCTACTCGAACCGAACGGTTGGGAGTGGAGGCCGGTGCCGCGACAAAGTCGTGCGACATTAAAGACCTGCTAACCCGATGGTAACCGGAACGACGCATCGCACGCATACGTATTGCGCGTGACAAGCGTTCGACAATCGATACTGTCGCTCCGACCCTGTTCAGAGGAACCTGCGTGACCCAGCCTGCCTTCGCCGCCGTTTCCCCTACGTCCCCGCCGCTCGCCGAAGCGATTCTCGAAACGTTGGTCCATCGGATCGGCAAGGATGCACAGGCAGCATTGCCGCATGACTGGCTCGCCGCCACCATCCTGACGGTACGCAACGACATCATCGAACGCTGGATGGCGTCGAGTAAGCAGGCCCATGCCGCCGGCGCCAAGAAGGTCTATTATCTCAGCCTCGAATTCCTGATCGGGCGGCTGCTCCGCGACGCGATCGCCAACCTGTCGCGGACCGACGAGGTGCGTGACGCGCTGGCGTCGCTGGGCGTGAACCTTGCCGATCTGGAGGGCGAGGAACCCGATGCCGCGCTCGGCAACGGCGGTCTCGGGCGGCTGGCGGCATGTTTCATGGAAAGCCTCGCCAGCCTCGACCTGCCCGCGTACGGCTATGGCATCCGTTATGTGAACGGCATGTTCCGCCAGCGGATCGACAATGGCTGGCAGGTCGAACTGCCCGAAACCTGGCTGCGTCATGGCAATCCGTGGGAGTTCGAGCGCCGCGAGAGCAATTATCGTATCGGCTTCGGCGGTGAAGTCGTCGGTGACGAGAATGGCGATTGCCACTGGATGCCGAGCGAAAGCGTCGAAGCGGTCGCGGTGGACACGCCAGTGATCGGCTGGCGCGGGGCGCGGGTCAACACGCTGCGACTGTGGACGGCACGGGCGCGCGATCCGATCCGGCTCGACCGGTTCAATGCCGGCGACCACGAAGGCGCGCTGGCCGCATCGGTCCGGGCCGACACGCTGGTCCGCGTGCTGTATCCGGCGGACTCGACCCCCGCCGGGCAGGAATTGCGGTTGCGCCAGGAATATTTCTTCTCCTCCGCATCGATCCAGGACATCGTCCGCCGCCACGTCCAGTATTTCGGCGACATCCGCACCCTGCCCGACAAGGCGGCGATCCAGCTGAACGATACGCATCCGGCAGTGTCAGTCGCCGAATTGATGCGCATCCTGATCGACGATCATTCGCTCGATTTCGAGGGCGCGTGGGAGATCACCAAGGCAACCTTCGGCTACACCAACCACACGCTGCTGCCCGAGGCGCTGGAAAGCTGGCCGCTGCCGCTGTTCGAACGCCTGCTGCCCCGCCACATGCAGCTGGTCTATGCGATCAACGCGAAAGTGCTGCGCGAGGCGCGAGCGCAGGGGCAGGACGATCGCGCCATCGCCGCGATCAGCCTGATCGACGAAGGCGGCGAGCGGCGGGTGCGCATGGCGAACCTGGCGTTTACCGGCAGCCACAGCGTCAATGGCGTCGCGGCACTGCACACCGACCTGATGAAGCAGACGGTGTTCGCCGATCTGCATCGCCTCTATCCCGACCGGATCAATAACAAGACCAACGGCATCACGCCGCGCCGCTGGCTGTTCGAGAGCAATCCGGGGCTGACGTCGCTGATCCAGGAGGCGATCGGCGACGGCTTCCTCGACGACGCGACGAAGCTGGCCGACCTGAAGCCGTTCGCCGCCGACGCGGCGTTCCGGGAAAAGTTCGAAAGCGTGAAGCGCGCGAACAAGGTCCGGCTGTCGCAGCATCTGCGCGAGGTGATGGGCGTCCGCCTCGATCCCGATGCGATGTTCGACGTGCAGGTCAAGCGCATTCACGAATATAAGCGCCAGTTGCTGAACATCCTCGAGACGGTCGCGCTGTACGACCAGATCCGCAGCAACCCGGACAAGGACTGGACGCCCCGCGTGAAGCTGTTCGCGGGCAAGGCGGCGTCGAGCTATCACAACGCGAAGCTCATCATCAAACTGGCGAACGATGTGGCCCGGCGGGTCAATGCCGATCCGGCGGTGCGCGGGCTGCTGCGCGTCGCGTTCGTGCCGAACTACAATGTGTCGCTCGCCGAACTCATCATGCCCGCCGCCGATCTGTCCGAACAGATCAGCACCGCGGGCATGGAGGCATCGGGCACCGGCAATATGAAGCTCGCCCTGAACGGTGCGCTGACCATCGGCACGTTGGACGGTGCCAATGTCGAGATCCGCGACCATGTCGGCGCCGACGACATCATCATCTTCGGCCTGACCGCCGACCAAGTCGCCGAGAAGCGCGCCAATGGCTATAACCCGCGCGAGGCGATCGACGCGTCGCGCGAGCTGCAGCAGGCGCTGTCGGCGATCAAGGGCGGCGTGTTCAGCCATGACGATCCTGGCCGCTATGCGGGCCTGATCGACGGGATCGAGGATAGCGACTGGTTCCTGTGCGCGGCCGACTTCGACAGCTATGCGCAGGCGCAGCGCGACGTCGACGCCCGCTGGGCCGACCGCGCCGGCTGGAACGCCAGCGCGATCCGCAATGTCGGCGGGGTCGGCTGGTTCTCCTCCGACCGCACGATCGGCGAATATGCCCGCGATATCTGGAAGGTGATGTGAGGCCCCCGGCCGACGCCATCGCGGCGCTGCTCGCGGGGCGTCATGCCGATCCATTCGCCCTTCTGGGACCGCATGCCGGTCCCGAGGGGACGTTCGTTCGCGCATGGCTGCCCAACGCGCAAAAGGTGCTGGCGCATGACCTGTCGGGCAAGATGCTCGGCGAGTTGCGGCCGGTCGGTGACGGCATCGTCGAGGGAACGATCGACGGCCCGCCCCAGCCGCTCCTTTATTACGCGCGTGGCGGCGGCGGCGAATGGTGGGTGAAGGACCCCTATTCGTTCGGCCCGGTGCTGGGGCCGACCGACGACTTCCTGATCGCCGAGGGCACGCACTTGCGCCTGCACGACAAGCTCGGCGCGCATCCGATCCGGCATGAGGGTGCCGAGGGGATGCACTTTGCGGTGTGGGCGCCCAATGCGCAGGTTGTCAGCGTCGTCGGCGACTGGAACCATTGGGATACCAAGCGCCACCCGATGCGGCGGCGGAGCGATGTCGGCGTCTGGGAAATCTTCCTGCCCGATGTGGGCCCCGGACAGGCGTACAAGTTCGCGATCATCGGTCCCGACGGGCAGCGGCTGCCGCACAAGGCCGACCCCTTCGCCTTTGCCAGCGAGTTGCGGCCGGCGACCGCGTCGCGCACCGCCGCGCCGCCCGACCATGACTGGCGCGACGCCGCACACCGCGACCATTGGGCGTCGATCGATCCGCGCCGCGTGCCGATCTCGATCTACGAAGTCCATGCCGGTAGCTGGCAGCGCGGGGACGATGGTTGGTTCCTGCCGTGGGACCAGTTGGCCGACCGGTTGATCCCCTATGTCGTCGACATGGGCTTTACCCATATCGAGTTTCTGCCGATCAGCGAACATCCCTATGACCCGTCCTGGGGGTATCAAACCACCGGCCTCTACGCCCCGTCAGCGAGGTTCGGCGATCCGGCCGGGTTCGCTCGCTTCGTCGACGGTGCGCACAAGGCGGGTATCGGCGTCCTGCTCGACTGGGTACCGGCGCATTTCCCGACCGACGCGCACGGCCTCGCGCGGTTCGACGGCACCGCGCTTTACGAACATGACGATCCGCGGCTCGGGTTCCATCCGGACTGGAACACCGCAATCTATAATTTCGGGCGGCGCGAGGTATCGCAATTCCTGGTCAACAACGCGCTGTTCTGGGCTGAGCGCTATCATGTCGACGGTTTGCGCGTCGATGCGGTCGCGTCGATGCTGTACCGCGACTATTCGCGCAAGGACGGCGAATGGATCCCGAACGAAGCCGGTGGGCGCGAGAATTGGGAGGCGGTCGAGTTCCTGCGGGCGACCAACCGCGCCGTCTATCGCGAGCATCCGGGGTTCTTCACCATCGCCGAGGAATCGACGTCATGGCCGGGCGTGTCGAAGCCGGCGCATGAAGGCGGTCTCGGCTTCGGGTTCAAGTGGAACATGGGCTTCATGCACGACACGCTCGCCTATATGGCGCGCGAGCCGGTGTATCGCTCGCATCACCACAACGAAATCACTTTCGGCCTGACCTATGCCTTCAGCGAGAATTTCGTCCTGCCGCTCAGCCATGACGAAGTGGTCCATGGCAAAGGGTCGCTGCTGAACAAGATGGCGGGTGATGATTGGCAGCAATTCGCCAATCTGCGTGCCTATTACGGCTTGATGTGGGGTTATCCGGGCAAGAAGCTGCTGTTCATGGGGCAGGAGTTCGCGCAGCGGCGCGAATGGTCGGAGGAGCGTGCACTCGACTGGGAGCTTATGGACGCACCTGCGCATCGTGGCGTCGCGTCGCTGATACGCGATCTCAACCGGCTGTACCGCGACACCCCTGCGCTGCACGCGCGCGATTGCGAGGGCGACGGTTTCGAATGGGCGGTGGTCGACGATTTCGCCAACTCCGTCTTCGCATGGGAACGCCGCGCGCCGGGTGAAGCGCCGGTGCTGATCGTCAGCAACCTGACCCCCGTCCCGCGCGAGGGGTACCGCGTGCCGGTGTCGCAGGACGGGCGCTGGCGCGAGGTGCTGAACAGTGATGCGTCCGCTTATGGCGGCAGCGGAATCGGTAATCTGGGCGTTGTGGCGAGCGAGGGCGGAGCGGTCGTGCTGACCCTGCCGCCGCTCGCCACCTTGTGGTTCAAATACGAAGCGTAAACGGGGAGAGATGCATGGAACGGCGGGGACAACCATTGGCGCGCGACGCGATGGCCTATGTTCTGGCGGGCGGGCGCGGCAGCCGGTTGTTCGAGATGACCGACACCCGCGCCAAGCCGGCCGTCTATTTCGGCGGCAAGAGCCGGATCATCGATTTCGCGCTGTCGAACGCGATCAATTCGGGCATCCGCCGCATCGGCGTGGCGACGCAGTACAAGGCGCACAGCCTGATCCGCCATTTGCAGCGCGGCTGGAATTTCCTGCGCCCCGAACGCAACGAGAGCTTCGACATCCTGCCCGCCAGCCAGCGGATCAGCGAGTTTCAATGGTATGAGGGCACGGCCGACGCGGTGTTCCAGAATATCGACATCATCCAGAGCTATAATCCGGAATATATGGTCATCCTCGCCGGGGACCATATCTACAAGATGGATTACGAGCTGATGCTCCAGCAGCATGTCGACACCGGTGCCGACGTGACGGTGGCGTGCATGGAAGTGCCGCGGATGGAGGCGGTAGGGTTCGGCGTGATGCATGTCGATGCCACCGACCGGATCATCGATTTCGTCGAGAAGCCCAAGGACCCGCCCGCGATCCCCGGCCAGCCCGACCGCGCGCTCGCCAGCCTCGGCATCTATGTGTTCCGCACCAAATTGCTGTTCGAGGAACTGCGCCGCGACGCCGATACGAAGGATTCGAGCCGCGATTTCGGCAAGGACCTGATCCCGTGGCTGGTCAAGCACGGTCATGCACAGGCGCATCGCTTCTCCGCCTCGTGCGTGCGCAGTCCCGAGGAGCCGCGGGCCTATTGGCGCGACGTGGGGACGGTCGATGCCTATTGGGAGGCGAATATCGACCTGACGGATGTCGTCCCCGAACTCGACCTGTACGACGGGACTTGGCCTCTATGGACCTATTCGGAGATCACGCCACCGGCCAAGTTCGTCCATGACGTGGATGGACGGCGCGGCTGTGCGGTCTCGAGCCTCGTCTCCGGCAATTGCATCGTGTCGGGGTCGAGCATCCATCGCAGCCTGCTGAGCACCGGGGTTCGGGCGCACAGCTATAGCAACATCGATGAATCGGTGATCCTGCCGATGACCCATATCGGGCGCGGCGCGCGGCTGACGCGGTGCGTGGTCGATGCCGGGGTGACGATTCCCGATGGACTGGTGGTCGGTGAGGATCCGGTGATCGACGGCCACCGCTTCCGCCGGACCGAACGCGGCATCTGCCTGATTACCCAGCCGATGATCGACCGGCTGGAACTGTGATGGTTGCTGTCGAGATCCTCCCCGGCACGGAAAGGATGTAGGTGCGCGTTCTCTCGGTCGCTTCCGAAGCCTATCCGCTGGTCAAGACCGGCGGGCTCGCCGATGTCGTCGGGGCCCTGCCCGCCGCGCTCGCGCCGCACGGTGTCGAGACGACGACGCTGTTGCCCGGCTATCCCTCGGTCCTGAGGCAAGTGGGCAAGGCCAAGCCCGTGCAGCGCTGGGACGATCTGCTCGGATCACCGGCGCGACTGATCGCGGGGAGGATCGACGGCCATCCGCTGCTGGTCCTCGATGCGCCCGACCTGTTCATGCGCGATGGCGGACCCTATGCCGATGCCACCGGACGCGACTGGAGCGACAATTGGCGGCGCTTCGCTGCCCTTGGGCGGGCGGCGGCGGATATCGCGCCGCGCTTCGACCTGCTCCATGCGCATGACTGGCAGGGGGCGATGGCGCCGGCCTATCTGCGTTACGACGGCGCGACCGTGCCGAGCGTGCTGACGATCCACAATATCGCGTTCCAGGGCCGCTACGATGCCGGCATCTTCGCAGAACTCGCCCTGCCGGAGTCGGCGTTCGCGCTCGACGGGGTCGAATATTATGGCGGTGTCGGCTTGCTGAAGGCCGGGCTGGCATCGGCCGATGCGATCACCACGGTGTCGCCGAGCTATGCCGAGGAAATCCGCCGCAGCGAATTCGGCATGGGGCTGGAAGGGCTGATCGAAGCGCGCAGCGACCGGGTCAGCGGCATCGTCAACGGCATCGACCCGGCGATATGGTCGCCCGAGCAGGACGCCGCCCTCCCCGCCCGCTACAGCGCGCGCAACCTGTCACGCCGCCGCACCAACAAGCGCGCCATCGAAACCGCATTCGACCTCGATCACGGCGACGGGCCGATCTTCATCGTCGTCAGCAGGCTGACGTGGCAAAAGGGCATGGACGTGCTCGCCGACGGCCTCGACATGCTGGTCGCGCTCGGGGGGCGGCTCGCCCTGCTCGGATCGGGCGATGCGGCGCTGGAAGGGGCGTTCATGGCGGCGCGCAGCCGGCATCCCGGGCGCATCGGCGTGCGGATCGGCTATGACGAGGCGCTGTCGCATCTGTTGCAGGGCGGCGGCGACGCGATCCTGATCCCATCGCGTTTCGAACCGTGCGGGCTGACGCAACTTTACGGCTTGGCCTATGGCTGCGTGCCGGTCGTGGCGCGGACCGGCGGACTGGCCGACACGGTCATCGACGCCAATGAAGCGGCGGTCGCGGCGGGCGTGGCGACCGGCGTGCAGTTCGCGGCGGTGACCCAGGACGGGCTGCTCCATGCGCTGCGACGGACGATGGCGCTCTATGCCCGCCCCGACCTGTGGACGGGAATGCAGAAACAGGGGATGCGCGCAGACTTTTCGTGGAAGCGCAGCGGCGCGCGCTATGCCGATCTCTATCGCAGCCTGACGAACCAGTGACGCCCGGCGCCAGCCCGATCGACGGCGGAACCCGTTTCGTCGTCCGCGCGCGCGACGCGGCGGGGGTGTGGCTGTGTCTGTTCGATGAGGACCGCGAACGCCGCGTCGTGATGACCCGCGATGGCAACTGGTTCGTCTGCGACGTGGCGGGCGTCGGCCCCGGACAGCGTTACGGTTACCGCGCCGAAGGCGAATGGGCGCCGCACGCGGGACGCTGGTTCGATCCGGCGAAGCTGCTTATCGATCCCTATGCGGTCGAGCTCGATCGCCGTTTCGCCTACGACCCGGCCCTCTCGCAATTCGGTGCGGATACTACGGCGATCGTGCCGCGGGCGATCGTTCCCGCGCCGGTCGTACCGATCCGGCCGGCGTCACCGCGCATCGATCCGGCGCGGCCGATCTACGAACTGAACGTCCGTGGCTTCACCATGATGCACCCGGATGTGCCCGAGGCGCAGCGCGGGACGATCGCCGCGCTCGCCCACCCCTCGGTCGTCGCGCATCTTCAGAAGATCGGCGTCGGTACGGTGGAGTTGATGCCGATCGTCGCGTGGATCGATGAACGGCATCTGCCGCCGCTCGGGCTTACCAATGCATGGGGCTATAATCCGGTCGCGATGATGGCGATCGATCCCGGCCTCGCGCCCGGTGGCGTCGCCGAACTGCGCGAGACGATCGCGGCCCTACACGCGGCGGAGATCGGCGTGATCCTCGACATCGTGTTCAACCATAGCGGTGAGAGCGACGTGCATGGCCCGATCCTGTCGCTGCGCGGGCTCGACGATCGCTGCTATGCCCATGCCCCGGACGGTAGCCTCATCAACGACACCGGCACCGGCAATACGCTCGATGCCGGCGATACCGGGGTGCGCGATCTGATCCTCGCATCGCTGCGCCATTTCGCGACGCTGGGCGTCGACGGGTTCCGCTTCGATCTGGCGCCGGTCATCGCCCGGTCGCCGGGGTTCGACGCCCATGCGCCAATCTTTGCCGCCATTGCCGCCGACCCGCTATTGGCCGACCGGGTGATGATCGCCGAGCCGTGGGATATCGGTCCGGGCGGCTATCAGCTCGGGCAGTTCCCGGCCGACTGGCTCGAATGGAACGACCGCTATCGCGACGATGTCCGCCGCTTCTGGCGCGGCGATGCCGGCGTCGGCACGCTGGCGACGCGATTGATGGGATCGGCCGATGTCTTCGGATCACCGACCCGCAGCGTGAACTTCCTTGCCGCGCATGACGGCTTCACGCTTGCCGACCTCGTGTCGCGTGTCGAGCGCCACAACCATGCCAATGGCGAGGACAATCGCGACGGTCATGGCGACAACCTGTCGTGGAACCACGGCGTTGAAGGACCGACTGACGATGCGTCGGTGAACGCCGCCCGCACGGCAGACCTGTGCGCGCTGCTGGCGACGCTGTTCGCGACGCGCGGCCATATCCAGCTGACCGCCGGCGATGAATTCGGTCGCAGCCAACGGGGCAACAACAATGCCTATGCGCAGGACAATGCGATCACCTGGGTCGACTGGGCAGCGCGCGACGTTGCCTTGGAAGAGCATGTCGCCACCCTCTCCCGCTGGCGGCGCGAGCGGCCGGCGGTGTTCGACCGGACCGTGCCCGATCAGGCGACATGGCTGACGCTCGACGGCACGCCGATGACGCCCGAACGCTGGGAAGCGCCCGACTGTCCGGGTTTCGAACTCCGCCTGCCCGGCGCGTCGATCCGCATCGATCGCGCCGCCCGGACGGTCACGCTGGCATAGGTTCGGGCACCCGCAGCATCGCCACCGCCGCCAGCGCCATCACCGTCGCCGCCACCAGCATCGTATAGGCCGGATCGGTCGGGAACCACGTCTTGATGACCCCGCCCATCACCGTCGCGACGATCAGCTGCGGCAGGACGATGAAGAAGTTGAAGATGCCCATATAGACGCCCAGCTTGCGCTGTGGCAGCGCGTTGGCGAGCAGCACATAGGGCATGGTCAGCACCGAAGCCCAGGCGATGCCGATCCCGATCATCGGTACGATCATGCCCATCCCGTCGTGCGTCACGAAGATGCCGATATAGGCCGCCGCGCCGATGGCGAGGCACAGCAGATGGGTCCGCGCCGCGCCGATCCGGCGGGCCAGCACCGGCAGCGCGAACGCCGCCACCGCCGCGACCCCCGAATAGATGGCGAACAGTACGCCGACCCAACTGCCCGCTTGGTTATAGCCGTCAGAGGCAGGATCGATCGTGCCCCAGACCTGCTGTGCGATCACCGGCGTCGTATAGACCCACATGATGATGAGCGCGCCCCACGTAAAGAACTGGACCAGCGCGAGGCGGCGCATCGTGTCGGGCATGGTGGCGAGATCGCCGATGATGTGGCTGAGCACATTGTCGCCACGCCCGCTGCGCACCAGTGCCCCCGACACGAGTTGCGCCACGCCGTACAGCGCAATCCCGGCGGCGACGAAATAGGCTTCCCGCCCACTCTCCAGCGCGCCGCTCCGCTCGGCCCATGCGATCAGCAGCGCGACGACGATGCCGCCCGCGATCCACAACGGCCCGCGCTGCGGCACGGCCGGCGGCATCGGGTCGGCAGGCTCCTCCGCCTCCTCGCCGAACGCCGCCAGTTCTGCCGGGCTGTATTCGCGAACGGTCAGCACCGTCCACAGCACCGCCGCGAGCAGCATTGCGCCACCGAAATAGAAGCCGTAGCGCACGGCATCGGGCACCTGTCCCGCCGGCGCGACGTTGCTGACGCCGAAGCCGTGTTCGAGGACATAGGGCGCGATGCTGGCAACGACCGCGCCGGCGCCGATGAACCATGTCTGGAACGCATAGCCCGCCGGACGCTGCCGGGGGGCGAGCATGTCGCCGACAAAGGCGCGGAACGGCTCCATCGACACGTTGAGCGACGCATCGAGAATCCACAGCGTCATCGCCGCGGCGAGGATACTGGGCGAATTGGGCATGAAGAACAGCGCACAGGTACACAGGATCGCGCCGACCAGGAAATAGGGTCGCCTGCGCCCCAGCCGTCCCCAGGTCCGGTCGGAATAATGGCCGATCAGCGGCTGGACCAGCAGCCCGGTCAGCGGGGCGGCGATCCACATCAGCCCCAGCTGGTCGATCGGGGTGCCGAGCGACTGGAAGATGCGGCTGGCATTCGCGTTCTGCAACGCGAAGCCGATCTGAATGCCGAAGAAGCCGAACGAGATGTTCCAGAGCTGGGCAAAGTCGAGCGTCGGGCGGGTCTGCATTGAATTCTCTCCCCCTCCCCGCGAGCGGGCAGGACCTGTTACAACCTCAGCCGACTTCGTCGCGGATAGCGACGCGCGCCGCGAACGCGCCGAAGCGGTCGCCGTCGACATCGCCGATGGTTTCGATCGACCGCCAGCCGTCACCCGCGACAAAATCAGCCGGCGCATTCGACAGGTTGAACACGCAGAGCAGTCGCTGCCCGTCCAGTTTGCGTTCGAAAGTGAGGATCGCGTCCGATGCCTCGACGATCGTCATGCTGCCCGATCGCAACGCCAAATGGGCATTGCGCAGCGTCAGCGCGTTGCGGGTGAAGTGCAGCAGCGACTGCGGGTCGCCCTCCTGCCGGTCGACCGCCAGCGGGCGGTGAGCCTCACCCGCCGGCAGCCATGGCTTGACTGACCCGAAGCCAAGATTCTCGGCGTCGGCGACCCATGGCATGGGCGTGCGTGCACCGTCGCGCGACAGGGTCAACGGCCAGTTGGCGATCGCTTCGGGGTCCTGCAGATCCTCGAACGCGATCTCGACCTGCGGCAGGCCTAGTTCCTCGCCATTGTAGAGGAAGATGTTGCCGCGCAGACATGCGAGGAGCAACATCTTTACCCGGCCGAACGCGGCGGGATCGGCGCCTTCGGGCAGCCAGCGCGAGACGGCACGCGGCGCGTCATGGTTCTCGAACGCCCAGCTGGGCCAGGGCGATGCTTCGTCCCATGGTTCCAGCGCGTCGCGCAGGATGCGGGGCGACAATTCGGGCGCGTAGAGAAAGTCGAAGCCATAGGCGGTGTTCAGCCGGTTGCCGCCGCCGCAGAACAGCTTCATCTCGCGCGTCGCCTCGTCGCCGCCGATTTCGGCAACAGTGAAGCGGTCGCCATCATAGCCGTCGAGCAGCAGCCGTACGCGTTCGAGGAATCCGGGAATATCGGGATGGCTTTGATTATACAGCTTGCGCTGAAAATCGAACGGGCGGGTGCGCGTCTTGCCGTTGCTTGGCATCGGCGGATTGTCGCGCAGTTCCGGGTCGTGCATCGCGAAATTGATCGCATCGAGCCGGAACCCGTCGACGCCACGGTCGAGCCAGAAGCGCGCGGTGTCGAGCAACGCTTCCTGCAGTTCCGCATTATGACCGTGGAGTTGCGGCTGTTCCTTCAGGAAATTGTGCAGATAATATTGCCCGCGCCGAGCGTCCCACGTCCAGGCCGGCCCGCCGAACACCGACTGCCAGTTGCTCGGCGGCGACCCGTCGGGCTTGGCATCGGCCCAGACATACCAGTCGGCCTTCGGATTGGTGCGGCTCGACCGACTTTCGACGAACCATGGATGTTCGTCACTGGTATGCGACCAGACCTGATCGATGATGATCTTCAGGTTCAGCGCATGTGCCTTCGCAATCAGCGCGTCGAAGTCGGCGAGCGTGCCGAAGATCGGGTCGACATCGCAATAATTTGCAACGTCATAGCCGAAATCCTTCATCGGCGACGTGAAGAAGGGCGACAGCCAGATGGCATCGACGCCGAGCGACGCGACATGATCGAGATGCGCGGTGATGCCGGGCAAATCGCCGATTCCGTCGCCATTGCTGTCGGCGAAGCTGCGCGGGTAGATTTGGTAGATCGTCGCGCCGTGCCACCAGCGGCGCGTATTCGCAGTCTCGGTCATCAGCGGGTCTCCGCGGCGCATACCGCATAGCCAAGGGCGGGAAGGTCGACACGGATCGCACCTGGCGCGGTCACGCTGCCGCAGCGTCCGGCGAGCGCACGGAAGCCGGTCGAGGCGGTTTCGACCTGTACGTTGCGCGTGATTGGCGCGGTCGAGGTGTTGAATAGCAGCAGGACTTCGGCGTTGCTGGTCGGATCGAAGCGCGAGATGGCGAGCAGGCCGGGTGTTTCCTCCCGAGCGCGGAGCACCTGCCGCCCGCGGGTCAGCGCCGGGGTGCTCGTGCGCAGCTTCGCCAGTTCGGCAATTTGGCGATAGAGCGGATGCGTCGGCGTAAAGTTGGCGGTCGCGGTGGTGGCGTTGGTGCCGACCAGCTTGTTGTCATTGTACGACGCGACCTGCGACGCGAACATATCCTCGCGCGCGTCCTGATCGTTGCCGTCGCCAGCAAATCCCTGTTCATCGCCCGAATAGATGGTCGGAACACCGCGCAGCGTCAGCAGCATGGCGTTGGACAGCATCACGCGCGACAGGGTTTCGGCATCGCTCGCTTCGGGTCGCGCCTGCCGGAGATAGAAGGCGAAGCGGCCATTGTCGTGATTGCCGGTAAAGGTCGGCAGTTGCCGCGCCATCGCCTCGCCCCCGGCATAGAGCACGTCGCCGTCGAACACGGTTTCGAAGGCGTCGGTGCCCCGCTTGCCCGCCAGCGTCTGCACTACGCCCTCGCGGAACGCAAAGTCGAGCACGGCGGGAAACTTGCCGGTCTTCGTCCATGCCGCAAGGCCGCCCGCGTCGAGCGACGATAGTGCTACTTCGCCGAAGATGTGGAAATTCGGAATGCCCTTCGCCCTGGCCCGTTCGCGCATCGCCGGCACGAACGCCGCCCAGAATGCGGGGTTCACATGGCGGGCGGTGTCGATGCGATAGCCGTCGATACCGAACCGGTCGATCCAGCCGCCGAAGATGTCGATCATCCCCGCGACCACGCGCGGATTTTCGGTCATCAGATCGTCCAAGCCGACGAAATCGCCCATCTGCGAGCTTTCGTTGGTGAAGGTCGTATTGCCGCGGTTATGATAATAGATCGGATCGTTGAGCCACGCCGGCACCTTCAGCGCCTTTTCGGGCGCCGGCACATAGGGCGTGTAGGCGAAGGACGGGTCGGTCAGCTTCGCGAAATTCTCCGCCGTCTGCACGCCATCACCAGCGAAGCCCCGGTTCTTGCCCTTGGCGGCATAGGGATAGTCCGCGCGACTGCGATAGACGCAGCTACTCTGGCCGGCGCATTCGCGATACTGGATGACGTCGGCGGTGTGGTTGGCGATGATGTCCATATAGACCTTCATTCCCCGCGCATGCGCCGCATCGACCAAAGCCTTGAAATCGGCATTAGTGCCGAGATGCGGATCGACCTGGGTAAAGTCGGTCACCCAATAGCCATGATAGCCGGCCGACTCCTGGCCAGGGCCGCCCTGCACTGGCTTGTTCTTGAAGATCGGGCCAACCCAGATCGCGGTGGCGCCGAGCGACTGGATATAGGGCAGCCGCGCGGTCAGCCCCCTCAGGTCGCCGCCATGGTAAAAGCCCTTGGCGGTCGGATCATAGCCATGGACCATGCGGTCGCCGCTCAACCCGCCGCGATCGTTCGACCGGTCGCCATTCTCGAACCGGTCGGGCAGGACGAAATAGATCACTTCGTCTTCAGGCGCGCGGGATCGGAAATCCTGCGCGGCGGCAGGCAATGCGCTTGTGCCGAGGGTGAGGGCCAGAAGCAGGGATCGGATCACGCGGCAACCTTTGCATCGGGCGCCGGACAATGGGCGCGCAGGAACTGGTCATGGGTCGGCATCCGCGCGACCGTGGCGGCAACATGTTTAGAATGCATGTCGAGAAACTGGTGGAGGCGGTCGGTGGGCAACGCGTCGGCAAGCGGGTGATAGCCTTCCGCCCGCACCCCCTGCCCTACCAGCAATTGCAGCCACGCGACCTCGCCGAACAATTCATGCTCGTCGCGGACAATGCGGCCCGATTCGCGGAACAGCGCGATACGCTCGGCGAGGCTGTCGGGGAGCGGCGTAGCGCGCCGTTCCTGCCAAAAAGGCTCGTCGCGACCGTTCAATACATAATGTGCGATCAGGAAGTCGCGCACGCCGAGCCATTCGCGTTCGGACTGGCGGTTGAACTCGGCGATATCGGCCGGACGCGGTCGCGATACCGGCCATAGCGACAGCAGCCGGGCGATCCCCGACTGCACCAGGTGGATCGACGTCGACTCCAGCGGCTCGAGAAACCCGGCAGCCAGTCCCAGCGCCACGCAATTTCCGATCCAGGGCGCGTGGCGACGCCCGGTGGTGAAGCGCAATAGCCTGGGATCGGCCAAGGCCGCCCCGTCGAGGTTGCCGAGCAAGGTCGCCATCGCCTCGTCATCGGACATATGCGTACTGGCATAGACCAACCCGTTGCCGGTCCGCGCCTGCAACGGGATACGCCACTGCCACCCCACGCTCCTCGCGGTAGCGCGGGTATAGGGCGTAATCGGTTGTGTCGCCGTGCAGGGCACCGCCAGCGCCCGGTCGCAGGGGAGTAACGACGACCAGTCGTCCCAGCGATCGCCCGGCATCCGCCCGATCAACAGCGCGGCGAACCCCGAACAATCGATGAAGAAATCGGCAGCGATCGCTCGACCATCGTCGAGCGTCACTCCGGCAATGCCGGCATCGTCCAGATCGATCGCGACCACCCGCCCCTCGACCCGCTCGACGCCACCGGCCTCGGCGCGTTCGCGCAGATAGGCGGCGTAACGCGCCGCGTCGAAATGATAGGCCCAGGCAATGCCCGATGGCGCCTGCGGATTGCCCGGATCGCGATCGAATCGGTTCGCCGCCGCCGCCCCGGCGCAGGCGCTGTGCGTCCAGAGCGAGGCCGGCGCGTCGCCGCCGCCCGCCGCCAGCCAGTAATGCTGGAACGCCACCAGCCCCAGCGACCGGCCGATCGTGCCGAACGCGTGGAGATAGCGGCTGTCCGCCCTGTTCCACCCGACGAATTCGATGCCGAGCTTGAAGCTGCCGCCGGTGCGCGCGACGAAATCATCCTCGTCGATGCCCAGATGCTGGTTGAACAGGCGCAGTTGTGGGATCGTCGCCTCGCCCACGCCGACCGTCCCGATCGCGTCGGACTCGATGAGCGTGATCCGCGTGTCTGCCGGCAGGAACCGGGCCAGCGCCGCAGCGGCCATCCAGCCAGCAGAACCGCCGCCGACGATAGCGACGCTGCGGACCGGGTTCTGATCGATCGCCATCAACGCCTCCCGTCACCGCCGCCCGTCCGACATGGGACGGGCGGGCATGTGGCTTCAGAACCGGAACGATGCCCCGGCAAGGAAGCGCCGGCCATAGCTCTGATAATCGATTACCGCGAGGTCGTACGCCGGATCGACGGTCGCGAAGCGTTCGTCGGTCAGGTTCTGCCCCTGCACGAAGAGCGACAATCCTTCGAGCGTCGTGCCCTTCGGAAATTCATAGCCGACCTGCGCGTCGATGATCGTCTCGTCCAGCGCACGGCGACGCTGGCGATTGCCACCGAAACCGGACAGTTCGCCGATGAAGCTCGACCGGTACCGGGCGGAGCCGCGCGCGCTGAAGCCCCATTTCTCGAAATAGGCGGTGCCGTTGATGACCCATTTCGAATAGCCCGGAATGTCTTCCGCAGGGGAGGTCGGGGTCGGCTTGATTTGGGTCTTGGTCCATGATCCGCCGCCGGTCACGCCAAAACCATCGAGGAACGACACAAAGGTGTTGAGCGGCAGCGTCGACGCCAGTTCGACACCGTAGATGCTTCCGCCCTCGCCGTTGATCGGCACGTCCGATCGACCGAGCGTCGGCGTGCCCGCCGGGGTGCCCGTGGGCGTTGGGAAACCGCCGAAGTCGAACGGGATCGTCTGATTATACACAAACGACTTCAGGTCCTTGTAGAAGCCCTGTGCCGCAATGTAGCCGGCGCGTCCAAAATATTTCTCGACGGTCAGATCGAACGAGTTCGATCGGATCGGACGGAGGAACGGGTTGCCGCCGCCGCCGGTGATGATCTGTTCCTGCGGATTATAGCCATAGCCCTGCGACACGCGCATATCGTCGAGGCGCGGACGCTGTACCTGCCGCGCAGCACCGGCGCGGATCACCCAGTCGCCCGGCATACGCAGCGACAGGTTGAGGCTCGGCAGCAAATCCCAGTAATCGGCACCACGGATCGTCGGGACCAGCGTCCCGTTTGCCGCGACCAGACCCGACGACTTCTGTTCGGTCGCAACCGCCTGTACGCCGACATTGCCGGTCAGAACCGATGCGCCGATGTCCTGGTTGATGTCCGCCTGGACGTACATGGTCATCAGGTCCTCGGCGATGCGGAACGCCTTGGCCGGCACGTCGAGGCTGGTATTCGGGTTCAACTGATAGACGCCACCTGCCAACAGGTCGCGCGGATCGTAGCTGAGCATCGGACCGAGACCCAGATAATCGAGACTGGTCGGCTCCTGCACATGTTGGTCGGGAATGCGCAGCGAGCGCAGCCCGCCGCTCAGCGCAAGGAGCGCCTCGACCGGATCGAGCGACTTGTCGCGATCGGTATAGTTCAGCCCCGCCTTCACCGCGCCGAAGAAGCCATCCAGCTCCTTTTCGACCTCGAAGCGATACTGTGCGATGCGGTCCTGCACCTTGCGGTCGTTATAGTAACCGGCCTGCAGGTTCGATCCGCCCCAGCCGAGCGGATCGGTCAGCAGGATCAGGTTCGGGTCGGAATAGTTGAGCGTCGGGCTGAAGCGCGTACCCGTTTTGCCGCTGGTGAAAGCGATGGTGTCCTTCGCGCCGACATTCTGGCCGTAGCCGGTACCGGCATAGCTTTCGAGAATGATCTCCTCACGGTCGGTGCGCGAATAGCTAGCGTCGAGCGTCGCGTTCCAGCCATCGTCGCCGCGCCACGCCATGTTGTAGCCGAAGGCGTAGAGCTTCGCCTTGCGCTCGAACGCGTCGTTGCGAACGACGCCTTCGACATTGCCGAACGTGCCCGACGTGATGAAACCGTCGCTGTTCACGGTCGTGCCGGTCAGCTTGACGCCCTGCGGCTGGGTCGGGTCGTTGAACGCCTGTCCATAGCCGAGCGGCAGTTCGATACCGCGCTTCAGCTGATCGTCGTTGAAGTCCGAATAGAAGCCGTCGACCGTCACCGTCAGGTTATCGACCGGCTTGTACTGCAGCGTCCCCGACAGGCCGAGCCGCTTGAGCCGGGTCGAGGTGACATAGGATTTCGATCCGCCGATCACCCCCTGCCCGTTGAAGCCGGCATAGCCCCAGGCGTTGAATTCCTGAATCTGATAGGGTTCGTCGAGATAGTTGGCCGACAGTGCGATGCCGATCCGGTCATCGGCGAACTGGTCGATATAGGTTCCGCTGACGCGGTACCCTTTGTCGCGCGACCCGGCATTCAGCTTGCCGAGATCGGCATAGGTGCCGCGCGCGCCGAGCGCGATCGTGCGACGGCCATATTCGAGCGGACGGACGGTGCGCAGGTCGACGGTGCCGGACAGACCCTGTCCGATCAGATTCGCCTGGCCGGTCTTGTACACGACGACCTGGCTCATGATCTCGGCCGGATACTGATCATATTCGACGGCGCGGTTGTCGCCGGTCGAGGTCTGTTCGCGGCCGTTGAGCAGCGTGGTCGAGAAATCGGGCGCGAAACCGCGGATCGAGATCGAGTTCGACCGACCCGACACGCGCTGCGACGTCAGACCCGGCAGGCGCGCGATCGACTCGGCGATCGAGGCGTCGGGCAGCTTGCCGATATCCTCAGCGCTGATCGATTCGACGACCTGATCGCGGTTCTTCTTTTCGGCGACGGCGTTTTCGAGGCTGGCGCGAAAGCCGGTGACGACGATATCGACGTCTTCGTTCGCGGTGGGATCGGTCGGGTCGGTGCCGTCGGTCTGGGCCGTGGTCGGCTCCGGGGTGGTCGTCGCCGTCTGTGCGAACGCGCTGCCGGCTCCTGCCAACGCACCGGCCGCGATCAATGCCGTGATGCTGGCACCGCGCGCCAGCCGGGCGCACGACCGCGCCTGCGATGAATACCGCATTTCCCAAACCTCCCCAGAAATGATTGATTCCCCGGTTCTTTCGCCCGGTTCGTCCGTACCCTCCTATTGAAACGACACGGGCCGCATGAGAAGCGAACAGCATACGTATTCAGTGGGTGCTTGCCGGTGACCGATGCCGGGCGCTACACCGGCCGTTCGTTGATACGGAACAGGCTCGCAGCGGCCATAAAGGACCCAGGCATGGCGGCGGGCGACAAGCCGACCTCCTTCGATATCGCGGCGCTGGCCGGCGTATCGCAACCAACCGTCAGCCGGGCGCTGCGCGGTGACCGGACGGTCAGCGCCGCCACGCGCCTGCGGATCGAGGCGATCGCCGCGCAACTGAATTACAAGGTCGACAAGAACGCCTCGGCGCTGCGGCGCGGCAGCACTTCCACGCTGGCGCTGCTGTTCTTCGAGGACCCGGCGCCCGATGGCTCCCGGATCAACCCGTTCTTTCTGTCGATGCTGGGGTCGATCCTGCATACCTGCGGCGCGCGCGGCTATGACCTGCTGACCTCGTTCCAGCAGCTCTCGGCCGACTGGCATGTCGATTACGAGGACAGCCGCAAGGCCGATGGGCTGATCCTGCTCGGCTATGGCGATTTCGACGCCTATTCGCGGCGGCTCGACCAGCTGGTGGCGCAGGGGACGCATTTCGTCCGCTGGGGTTCGCCCGATCCCGCGCATCCGGGCACGGTCATCGGCTGCGACAATTTCGCGGGCGGGCATGATGCCGGGCAGCATCTGATCGAACGCGGGCGTGGGCGGATCGCGTTCCTCGGCGATGCGTCGAGTCAATATCCCGAATCGCGCGACCGATATCGCGGGCTGGTGGCTGCGTTGCACAAGGCCGGACTGCCGGTCGATCCGGGATTGCAAGTCGATGCGCTGTCGAGCGAGGCATCGGGCTATGACGCCGCCTGTCGCCTGATCGCGCGCGGCATCGCGTTCGACGCGATCTTTGCCGCGTCGGACATGATCGCACTGGGCGCGGTGCGGGCGCTGGCCGAGGCGGGGCGGAGCGTGCCCGACGACGTCGCGTTGGTCGGGTTCGACGACATTCCCGCCGCCTCGCTCGCGCAGCCGCCGCTCACCACCATCCGCCAGGATTATGCGCAGGCGGGGGAGTTGCTGGTCGACATGCTGATCCGCCGGGTCGGCGGACAGGAAACCGCGCCGGTGCTGCTTGCGCCCGAACTGGTCGTCCGAAAATCGAGCTGAACCCCTTGCGCCAGATGATATAAAGTCACATCTGCGCGGCCATGCAACGTGCGACCCTTCTCGACGGCGCGGCGATCGGCGCGTCGCTGCTCTGCCTGATCCATTGCATCGGCCTGCCGATCCTGTTCGCGCTGCTGCCAGCATTGGCGAGCATCGGTCTGCCGTCGTCGGAATGGCTGCATCTGCTGCTGTTGCTGACCGCGATCCCGGTCAGCGCGCTGGCGCTGGTTGGCGGATGGCGGGCGCATGGCCGGATCGTGCCGATGCTGCTCGGCGCGCTGGGACTGGCTGGACTGGCGGCAGGGTTGGCGTTCAACAGCGTGCCCGGCGCGGAGACCGCGCTGACCGTCGCCGGCAGCCTCGCGCTCGCAATGGCGCATATCGGCAACTGGCAACGGCTGCGGACCGCCTGACCCGATCAGATGCCGATCGACACTTCCGGTCCGGCCACGCCCGGCACGTCGACCTCGAACCGGAACAGATTGCCCGCCAGCGGTTGCGCCGCAGCCTGATCGGCATCGTGATGCTTGTTCGCGGTGGTCGCGAACACTGTCTTGCGATCGGGACCGCCGAACGCGATCTTGGTGATC
This sequence comes from Sphingomonas sp. SAFR-052, assembly GCF_051965015.1. Taxonomy (NCBI): domain Bacteria; kingdom Pseudomonadati; phylum Pseudomonadota; class Alphaproteobacteria; order Sphingomonadales; family Sphingomonadaceae; genus Sphingomonas; species Sphingomonas sp. SAFR-052. The sequence goes on from NZ_JBQCMO010000003.1 coordinate 213,632, forward strand.
GCATCGACCGGCATCTTGATCGTCTCCAGCAACTCGCCCTTGGGCGAATAGCGGCGGATGCCCCAGCCGGCGTAAAGGCTGATCCACACGCAACCGTCGGCATCGACTGCCGGGCCATCGGGAAAGCCTTCGGCATTCGGGATCGTCACGAACAGCCGCCGGTCGGTCAGCGATCCGTCGGCGGCGATGGTGCAGGCATAGATATGCCCGCCCAGCGTATCGACATGGTACAGCGTCCTGCCATCGGGGCTGACCGCCGGTCCGTTGGTGATCGCAACCTGCGGGCTCGACGCGATGGCCGAGCCATCGGCGGCAAGGCGATAGATCGCGCCGGTCGCCGCGCGCTCGCCATCGTCCATCGTCCCGAACCACAGCTGGCCATTGGGCGCGACGGTCGCGTCGTTCAGCCGGTTGCCGGGCAGATTGGGTTCCGGATCGACTAGCAGCGTGAACGCGCCGGTCGTCGGGTCGAAGCGGTGCAACCCGGTTTGCAGCCCGGCGATGAACTTGCCATCGGCCGAGGGCAACACGAAACCGCACTGGCCGGGCGCGGCCCAGCTGCGCCGCTCGCCGCTCGCCGGGTCGTAGCGGTGAATGCGCGGCGTCTTGATACAGACGAACCACAGCGCGTTGTCGCGGTCGACCCAGTTGGGCCCCTCCAGCAACGGTGCCGACAGGTCCCAGACGCTGACCGGTTCGGACTTCTGTACCTTCGTCATCCTATCGCCACCCTGCATCCACGAAGAAGCTGTGCCCGGTTACCAGCCGCGCATCGTCGGAGGCAAGGAACAGGATCATCGCGGCGATGTCGCCGGCGACCAGCCGCCCGTTCAGGCACTGCGCCTTCACGATCTCGGCCTCGCCCTCGGGCGTGTACCATTTCAGCTGGCGGGGCGTGCGGACATTGCCCGGAATGACGCAGACCGAACGGATGCCGTCGCCGCCCAGTTCACGCGCGAAGCTGCGGGTCAGCCCTTCGATCGCCGCCTTGGCGGTCTGATACAAGGTCAGTTCCTCCAGCGCGAGGTGCCAGCTGATCGACCCCATGTTGACGATCACGCCCTTGCCCTTGGCCTTCATGCCCGGGATCACCGCCTGCGCCGCGAAGAACAGGTGGCGCAGGTTCACGCCCATCCGGTTGTCCCAATAGGCTTCGTCGACCTGCTCGATCGAATGACGATCATCGCTGGCGGCATTGTTGACCAGCACGTCAAATTCGCCACCCTCGGCAATCGCCTGTTCGATCGCGGCCTTGAGCGCGGCGATATCGGTCAGGTCGACGCGCTGGAACGACGGGGTCGGGCCGACGCCCGCCAGTTCCTCGATGAGCTTGAGCGAATCCGCCTCGGCAATGTCGAAGAAGGTGACGTGCGCGCCCTGCCGCACGAACCCCTCGACCACACCCGCGCCGATCCCCGACCCGCCGCCGGTGATGAGCACGCGCTTGCCGGCGAGTGACGGATAGGAGGCGCGGGCTTCGGGCGCGATGGGATAGGCGAAATCGTCAGGCGACATGGAAGATATCCAGCAAAGAGGTGTCAGGCGGCGATCAGGCCGCGGCGCGCGAGGTTGCGCATCAGGTCGCGGATGCCGAACGCCCAGGGGTCGGCAGCCTTGGAGGTGGTGACGGTGTTCGCCAGTTCGCCGAGCGACGGGGTAGAGATACGCACCACGTCGCCGGGCTTGTGGGTGAAGCCGCGACCCGGCTCGTCGCGATCCTGCACCGGCGCGAACAGCGTGCCGAGGAACAGGACGAAACCATCGGGATATTGATGCTCGGACAGCGCCTGCCGCACGAGATCTTCCGGGTCACGGCTGATTTCGCGCATCGTACTGGTACCGGTCAGGACATAGCCTTCGGGGCCGTCGATACGCAGGTCAACCACCGCATCGCGTACCGTGTCCATGGTAAAATCGCCGTCGAACAGGCGGATGAACGGGCCGATCCCGGTCGAGGCGTTATTGTCCTTCGCCTTGCCGAGCAGCAGCGCCGAGCGCCCTTCGAAATCGCGCAGGTTGACGTCGTTGCCGAGCGTCGCGCCGACGACCTTGCCGTCGCTGGTCGCGACGACGACGATCTCCGGCTCGGGGTTGTTCCACGACGAGTCCGAGCGGATGCCGACATCCGCGCCCCAGCCGACGGTCGAAAGCACAGGCGCCTTGGTGAACACCTCCGCATCGGGGCCGATCGCGACCTCCAGATATTGCGACCACATGCCGGCTTCGATCAGCGCGGCCTTCAGTTCGGCCGCTTCCTTCGAACCCGGCTTTACCGAGCGGATGCCGCCGCCGATGCGCGCTTCGAGGTCGCCGCGAATGCCCTGCGCCGCATCGGCATCGCCGCGTGCGCGTTCCTCGATCACCCGCTCCAGTGCGGACACGGCGAAGGTCACGCCCGCCGCCTTCACGCATTGCAGGTCGATCGGCGACAGGATCGGCGGATGCTCGCCCGTCGGATCGGCAAGCGCCGCCGTGTCGCACACCACCGGACCGTCGAGCGACACGATATCGCTGCGCTCCAGCAGGTCGGCGACGGTCGCGGCATGCGCGGACACGTCGATGACCTTGCCACCCTTCACCACCACCGGCGTCGGGCCATCGGCCAGTTGCATCCGCCCGACCAGCAGCGCCGTGTCATGATCGGCCGGCAGCATCCGCGCGGCATGTTCGCTCTTCATGTCCGTTTCCTCAGTGATTGTGGCGCGGCGTCGTTTCCGACGTCCGGCGATATTTGAGCGCAAGGTCGAGCACGCCGCCTTCGCCGAGCTGGCCGACCTTTTCGCGGTAGATTTCCTCCCACGGCGTCTGGCTGGCCGGTACCGGCGGAATGCCCTCGCCCTTGCGGCGGGCGATTTCGTCGTCGCTCACCAGCATGTCGCAGCGACCGTGGTTCAGGTCGATGCGGATCGTGTCGCCGGTCCGCAACCATGCGAGGCCGCCGCCGACCGCGCTTTCGGGCGAGGCGTTGAGGATCGAGGGGCTGTCCGACGTTCCCGACTGCCGACCGTCGCCGATCGTCGGCAGGCTCTGGATCCCCCGCTGGAGCAGGTCTGCGGGCGGCTGCATGTTGGTGACCTCGGCCGATCCGGGCCAGCCGATCACGCCCGCACCGCGGATGACGAGGATGCAATTCTCGTCGATATCCAGCGCCGGATCGTCGATGCGGTGATGATAATCGTCCGATCCGTCGAACACGATCGCCCGCCCTTCGAAACAGCCTTCGTTGCTCGGCTGCGACAGATAGCGCGCGCGGAAATCGGGACCGATCACGCTGGTCTTCATGATCGCCACGTCGAACAGATTGCCCGACAGGACGAGGAAGCCGGCCTGTTCCTTGAGCGGCTGATCATAGGGGCGGATGACCTCGCGATCGGTGGCGACGCGGTTGGCGACATTCTCGCCCAGCGTCCGGCCGGTCACGGTCGCGACATTGCCGTCGACCTTCCCCACTGCGATCAGTTCACTCAGCACCGCCGGTACGCCGCCGGCGCGGTGGAAGCGCTCGCCGAGGAAGCGCCCGGCGGGCTGTACGTCGACCAGCAGCGGCAGGTCATAGCCATAGTCCATCCAATCGGACGGCTTCAGTTCGATATAGGCATGGCGCGCCATGGCATGGAGGTGCGGATGCGCGTTCGACGACCCGCCGATCGCGGTGATGAGCGCGATCGCGTTCAGGAACGACTGGCGCGTCAGGATCTTGGACGGGCGCAGATCGTCATAGGCCATTTCGACGATACGCTTGCCCGTCTCATAGGCGATCTGCCCGCGTTCGCGGTACGGCGCCGGGATCGCCGCACAGCCGGGCAGCGACATGCCGAGCCCTTCGGCGATGGCGTTCATCGTCGATGCGGTGCCCATGGTGTTGCAATGGCCCGCCGAGGGGGCCGAGGCGGTCGCGGCTTCGAGGAACTCTTCCTCGGTGATCTCGCCCGCCGCCAGCTTGCGGCGCGAGCGCCAGATGACCGTGCCCGACCCGACCAGATCGCCGTCATGCCAGCCATCGAGCATCGGCCCGCCCGACAGGACGATCGCAGGAATATCGACCGTCGACGCCGCCATGATCGCCGAGGGCGTCGTCTTGTCGCATCCGGTGGTCAGTACCACCGCATCGATCGGATAGCCGTTCAGGATTTCGACCAGCCCGAGATAGGCGAGGTTGCGATCGATCGCCGCGGTCGGGCGACGGCAATTCTCGAAGATCGGATGCGTCGGGAATTCCATCGGAATCCCGCCCGCCGCCTCGATCCCGGCCTTGACCCGCTTGACCGTTTCGAGGTGGATGCGGTTGCACGGCGTCAGGTCCGATCCCGACTGGGCGATGCCGATGATCGGCCGCCCGCTGGTCAGTTCCTTCGGCGTGATGCCGTAGTTCATGAACCGTTCGAGATAGAGCGCGGCCATGTCGAGACGGCCGGGCGCGGCGAACCATTCGCGCGATCGGAACGGACGGGCGGGGGTACGGGTCATCATGCCTACTCGGTCGAAGGGCCCCGCAACGCGCGGGGCCGAAGGTGGCGAAGGTTACACGTAACGCAGATTCTCAGCCCTGCATGTCCTCCAGTTCCTTGCCCTTGGTTTCATGGATGAATTTCTGGACGAGGAAGAAGCTGATCGCGGCGCAGACCGCATAGAAGCTGTAGCTGGCGGCCAAACCGATAGTGCCGAGCATTACCGGGAAGCTCTGCGTCACGACATAGTTGGCGAACCACTGGGCAAAGCCGCAGACCGCCAGCGCGGAACCGCGCATCTGGTTCGGGAACATTTCGCCCAGCATGACCCACATGACCGGGCCCCAGCTGATGTTGAAGAATGCCGAATAGGCGAGCGCGGCGCCGACAGCGACCTGACCCATATTGCCCGGCAGGAGCAGCGTCGCACCCTGCACCGTACCAGTCGAGAAGGCATAGACCATGACGAACAGCGTTAGCGCCATGCCCGCCGAACCGATCAACAGGAGCGGCTTGCGCCCGATCTTGTCGACCAGCCCGACCGTCAGGAAACAGGCGACGATCGAGATCGCGCCCGAGAAGATGTTCTGCTGCAACGCTTCCGCTTCGGAGAAGCCCGCGGCCTGCCACAGCGTCGCGCCGTAATAGAAGATCACGTTGATCCCGACGAGCTGCTGGAACACCGCCAGCACGAGGCCGGCCCACACGATCGGGCGGATGCCGCCCTTCACCGGGTCCATGATGTCGCGCAGCGCGGGCTTGTGATCCTTGCTGAACGATGCCTCGATATCGCGGATCTTCACGGCAGCGGCGGCCGGCCCGAACAGGCGGGTCAGCACGATGCGCGCTTCGTCCAGCCGGCCCTTCTGCACCAGATAGCGCGGGCTTTCCGGGATGAAGAGGAGCGCGACGAGGAAGACGGCGGCGGGAATCGCCTGCATCCAGTACATCCAGCGCCATGCCTCGTAACCGCCCCACCAGATGGCGGTCGAGCTACCAGCCGCGGCGGCCAGATAATAGTTCACGACGAACGCGACGGTCAGACCGGTGATGATCATGATCTGCTGCACGGTCGTCATCCGCCCGCGGATGTTCGCCGGTGCGACCTCCGAGATATAGGCGGGCGAGAGCACCGATGCCGCACCGACCGCCATGCCGCCCATGAAGCGGGCGATGACGAACAGCGCCTGGACGTGGCTGAAACCCTGAATGATCGCGCCGACCAGGAACAGCACGGCGGCGAGCATCATCACCTTGCGGCGACCCATCGCGTCGGCCAGCTTGCCAGCGAGGAACGCACCGACGAAACAGCCGATCAACAGCGATCCGACCGTAAAGCCGAGCCCGGCCTCGCTCAGGCCAAACGCGGTCTTCAACCCTTCCTGCGTGCCGTTTACCGCCCCGCTGTCATATCCGAACAACAGCCCCCCGATCGTCGCCACTGCCACGATCGCGATGACGAGCGCGATATTCACGCGCTCCCCCGTCGCCTCTACCATCCCCATCCACTCCATGTTCACCACCGTTCGAAACGGCGTGTTAGCGGTAACGGTGGCGAATTATTACGACAAATGCAAGCGGTCGCGACGCAACCGCGGTGCCTTTTACGCCGCCGGCCGCCGCCGTGCCATTCCCGGACGCTTCGCCGCCACCGGCGCCGGCCCCGACGATTCGCGCACGATCAGTTCGTGGTCGAGCACGCGGTCCTCGCCAGCGCCGTCCTGTCCCATGCGGCGATCGCGGATCTCGGCCAGCAGCATCTCGACCGCCGCCTCGGCCATCGCCGCGATCGGCTGGCGGATCGTCGTGATCTCGGGCCAGGTGGTGGTCGCGAGCGAGGTATCGTCGAAGCCGACGATGCTCAGATCCTCGGGCACGTGCAGCCCGCGGCGGTGCGCGACGCTGATCGCCGCGGCGGCCATGTCATCGTTGCTGGCGAAGATCGCAGTCGGGCGATCGTCGCGGTCGATCAGCTTCTCGCCGGCATCGATCCCCGAACGGAAGGTGAAATAGCCCTGTTCGACCGGCATGTCGGCGAGATCGAATCCCGCCGCCTCGATCGCGGCGACGAAGCCGCGCCAGCGCTCGGCGCTGGACCCGTTGTTCGGGTCACCGCGCACGAAACCGATCCGACGATGGCCAAGGTCGATGAGATGCTGGGTCATCGCCTGCGCCGCGGCGCAATCGTCGATCCGCACCGATGCGCGTCCCGGTTGCGCCACCCCGACCGCGACCGCGACGGAAGGCGTGCCCGCGGCGTCGAGTTCGTCGCGGACCGGCACCGAATCCGACAACGGCGGCGGCAGGATCACGCCCTGTACCGCCGTCGATGCGAAGCGCCGCGCGCCCTCGGCCTGTTCCTCGGCGCTGTCGCCTTCGCACGGTTCGAGGACGAGGTGGCAACCGACCTTGCGCGCGCCCTCCAGCGCGCCGATCAGAAAGTTCGACAGATAGGCGAGCGAGGGATTGGCATAGAGCAGCCCGATCTGTGCCGCCTCCCCCGCCGCCAGACTGCGGGCGGCAGTGTTGGGCCAATAGTTGAGCTGCTCGATCGCCGCCAACACCGCCTCGCGTGTCGACTGGCGAACATTCGCCCCGCCATTGACGACGCGCGAGACCGTCATCGCCGACACGCCCGCCGAACGCGCGACGTCCTGCACGGTAATGCTGCCACCGCTGCGACGACTTGGCTTTTCCATGGATGAAAACCGCTCCCTTGTCCCAATGCTTATGGCGCGGAACGGACGAATGCAAATCGTGCGATCGGTTGACGGGTCCGATCGGGAAAGATAGCTGATAGCGCTACCAAATAGCGGCGGCGGGCGAACCGGATGCCGATTGTCCCGGGAGAGAGAATGTGACCCTGACGCCCAAGCCCGTTCGCCTTGCGCTTGCCTGTCTGCTGGCGACCGCCGCGACCGGCACCCTGATCGCGCAGACCCGTCCTTCCCGTCCGGCTGCTACCGAACGTGTGGTCTACAAGGACGCGTCGCAGCCGGTCGCGGCGCGCGTCGAGGACCTGCTGCGCCGCATGACGCTGGAGGAAAAGGTCGCGCAGATGATCGGCATCTGGGAAAAGAAGCGCGACGTTCAGGACGCCAAGGGCAATTTCTCGGCAGCGAAGGCCGCGCGCGCCTTCCCCAACGGCCTCGGCCAGATCACCCGCCCGTCGGACAAGCGCGGCGTCACTGCCGGCAACAATGCAGCGGGCGTCACCGCCGATGCCGTCAACCGCACCGCGCAGGAAACCGCCGACTATATCAACGCCGCACAGCGTTGGGCGGTCGAACAGACCCGGCTCGGCATCCCGCTCATCATGCATGAGGAAGCGCTGCACGGCTATGTCGCGCGCGGCGCCACCAGCTTTCCGCAGTCGATTGCGCTCGCGTCGTCGTGGGACCCGGCGCTGGTCGAGCGCGTGTTCGGTGTGGCGGCGCGAGAGATGCGGGCGCGCGGTGCCAACCTCGCGCTCGCTCCGGTCGTCGACGTTGCCCGCGACCCGCGCTGGGGCCGGATCGAGGAAACCTATGGCGAGGACCCGCATCTGGTCGGCGAGATGGGACTTGCCGCGATTCGCGGGTTCCAGGGGACGACCCTGCCGCTGGCGCCGACCAAGGTCATGGTCACGCTGAAGCACATGACCGGCCATGGCCAGCCCGAAAACGGCACCAATGTCGGCCCGGCCAACATCTCCGAACGCACGCTGCGCGAGAATTTCTTCCCGCCGTTCGAACGCGCGGTGAAGGAACTGCCAGTGCAGGCGGTGATGGCGTCGTACAACGAGATCGACGGCATCCCCAGCCATGCGAACAAATGGCTGCTCGACGACGTGCTGCGCCGCGAATGGGGCTATAAGGGGTCGGTGGTCAGCGACTATTTCGCGATCAAGGAACTGAACACCCGCCACAAGATGTACGGCACCGACATGGCCGCCGCCGGCCGCCGCGCGCTCGACGCCGGGGTCGACATGGAACTGCCCGATGCCGATGGCTGGTCGACGCTGGCCGCCATGGTCAAGTCGGGACAGGTGTCGCCGGAACAGGTCGACAATGCCGTCCGCCGCATCCTGACCATGAAGTTCCAGATGGGGCTGTTCGAAAACCCCTATGCCGATGCCCGCACCGCCGAGGCGAAGACCGCGACCCCCGACGCGATCGCGCTCGCCCGCGAAGCCGCCGTCCGCTCGATGGTGCTGCTCAAGAACCAGAACAACCTGCTCCCGCTCGATCCGGCCAAGGTCGGCAAGATGCTGGTCGTCGGCACCCATGCCCGCGACACCCCGATCGGTGGCTATTCGGACGTGCCCAAGCATGTCGTGAGTGTCCTGGAGGGCATGCAGCAGGCCGCGCAGGGCCGCTTCTCGGTCGATTATGCCGAGGGCGTGCGCCTGACCCGCAGCCGGCAATGGGCCGGCGACAAGGTCGATCTGGTCCCACCCGCCGAAAACGCCCCGCTGATCGAGGAAGCGGTACGCAAGGCGGCATCGGCCGACACGATCCTGCTGGTGCTCGGCCAGAACGAACAATTGAGCCGCGAGGCATGGGCTGACCAGCATCTGGGCGACCGGCAGAAGCTCGACCTGATCGGCGAGCAGAACGAACTGGCCCGCCGCCTGTTCGCGACCGGCAAGCCGGTGGTCGTGGTCCTGCTGAACGGCGGTCCGCTTGCCGCGACCTATCTGGAGGCGAACGCGCCGGCGATCGTCGAAGGCTGGTATCTGGGGCAGGAAACCGGCAACGCCGTCGCCGATATCGTGCTCGGCCGTGCCAATCCCGGTGGCAAGCTGCCGGTATCGGTCCCGCGCAGCGAGGGGCAGTTGCCGATCTTCTACAACCACAAGCCGACGTCGCGGCGCGGCTATCTGTTCGACAGCACCGCCCCGCTCTATCCGTTCGGCTACGGCCTGTCCTATACCAGCTTCGACGTCGGCGCGCCGCGTCTGGCCAAGGCGACGATCGGCCGCGACGAGACGGTGCGGGTGTCGGTGGACGTCGCCAATACCGGCCGCCGTGCGGGCGACGAGGTCGTCCAGCTCTATGTCCGCGACGACGAGGCGACGGTCACCCGGCCGGTGCTCGAACTCAAGCATTTCCAACGCGTGACGCTGCAGCCGGGCGAGAAGCGGACGGTGACGTTCGACCTGAAGCCTGCCGATCTCGCCTTCTGGAACGTCGAGATGCACCGCGTCGTCGAACCGGGCACGTTCACGATCAGCGCGGGCAACAGTTCGACGTCGTTGAAGGCGACCACGCTGACGGTCCGGTAACTTCTCTCTCCCCCTCTCCTGATCGGGGAGGGGGCTTACCGGTCGCCCGCCGCGCAATAGCTGCGGAGGAATTCGCGATGTGCCGGCATATAGTCCGCCGATGCCTGGATTGCGTCGCGGATATGCGCCAGCCGCGCCCGGGTTTCGTCGAGCGACAGCGTTTCGGCGATCGGATCATAGCCCGCCGGCCGCATCCCCTGCCCGTTCATCACGGCGAACCAACTGGTATCGTTGAACAGTTCCTCATTCTCGCGGAAGGTGCGGCCATGGGTGCGGAACACTCGCATCTTTTCGGCCAGTCGTTCAGGCACCTCCATCGTCCGACAGTGGCGCCAGAAATCTGAATCGTCGCGCTCGGTCGCATGGTAATGCAGGATGATGAAGTCGCGGATCTCGGCATATTCGGTCGACAGGATGCGGTTGTACCGCTCGATCTCCGCTGCACGGAAATGGCGGTCGGGAAACATGGCCATCAGCCGCGACAGTCCCGACTGGATCAGCCAGATGCTGGTCGATTCGAGCGGTTCGAGGAACCCCGACGACAGCCCGATCGCGACGCAGTTCCGGATCCACATGCGGTCGCGATGGCCGGCGCGGAACGGCACGAAGCGCGGTTCGGCGAGCGGTTCGCCGTCGAGATTGTCGAGCAGGATCGCCGCCGCCTCGTCGTCACTCATATGCGCGCTGCTGAACACATGGCCGTTGCCGATGCGGTGCTGGAGCGGAATGCGCCATTGCCACCCGGCACGCCGCGCGGTCGAGCGGGTGAACGACGCCATCGCCTCGGCACCCGCGCACGGCACCGCCACTGCCCGGTCGCAGGGCAGCCAGTGCGACCAGTCGACGAACTTCGCCCCCAGCGTCTGGTCGATCAGCAGGCCGCGAAAGCCCGAACAGTCGATGAACAGGTCGCCTGCGATCCGGCGACCGTCCGCCAGCATCACCGCCTCGACGAAGCCGTCCTCGGGGCGCAGGTCGACCCGCTCGATCCGCCCTTCGTGTCGCACGACCCCGCGCGCCTCGGCATAGCGCCGCAGATAACGGGCATAGAGCGCCGCATCGAAATGATAGGCATAGGCGATGTCGCTCAGCGGCGAATTGCCGGCATCGATCGGGCGCATGAACTTGCCCTTTGCGCTCGCCATCGCCTGGAGCGACCATGGCTCGATCGTCGGCGCCTCGCCTATGCCATGCAGCCGCAACCAATAGGCATGGAACGAGATGCCGTTCATGTTGATGCCGTAGCTGCCGAAGGGGTGGAAATAGCTATGGCCGATGCGGGTCCAGTCGACGAACTCGATGCCCAGTTTGAAACTGCCCTGCGTCTCGCGCAGGAACTCGGCTTCGTCGATGCCCAGCATCCGGTTGAACGTCGCCATTTGCGGGATGGTCGCCTCCCCCACCCCGACCGTGCCGATCGCGTCCGATTCGACCAGCGTGATCTGGCAATAGTCGGTGGTCAGCAGCCTCGCGAAGGTCGCGGCGGCCATCCACCCCGCCGTCCCCCCGCCGACGATGACGATCCGGCGAATCCGGTCGTCGCTCATGCGTCGCGGTCCCGCCGAGCGGTAGCGTTCCGTATGTCCGAATTGAGCCAGGCGCATTCCATCTGCTGAAACCCCGTTCCGTTTCCTGCGCCGCTCCGGTCCCCGCGGACACCGACGGCGACACTTTTGCAACACATACGCATGTATTCGCGATACGTACCAGCCAAGCTATTGATTGTGGACGACCCTGTCTTCTAAGCCCGACCCCGAACCAAAAAAGCGCGTCGTAATGATAGCGCTACCATATCCGGGGAGGAACAGCAGTCCGTGCCAACATCATCCATCCATCCGTCGTCCGCCGACCGTTCGCTCGCCGCCGCGTTGAAGGCCGGTGCGTCGCTGGTCGCGCTGTGCCTCGCCGCCCCGACCCTGGCGCAAACCGCCGCCGGCGACGTATCGCAGACGTCGATCGCGCCAGGCGTTGACAACGCTGACAACCAAGCCGAGCCGACCCAGGCCCCCGATGATACCGCCGCCCCCGATATCGTCGTCACCGGTTTCCGCCAGTCGCTGTCGACCGCACAGGGGATCAAGCGCAATTCGGACGTGATCGTCGATTCGGTCACGGCCGAGGATATCGGCGCGCTGCCCGACCGATCGGTCACCGAAACGCTGCAGCGCATCCCCGGCGTGTCGATCAACCGCTTTGCCGCCGGCGTCGATCCCGACCATTTTTCCGTCGAGGGGTCGGGCGTGGTCGTGCGCGGCCTCACCTATGTCCGTTCCGAATTCAACGGACGCGACGCCTTCTCGGCCGGCAATAGCGGTGGCCTGAGCTTTGCCGACGTGCCTTCCGAACTGCTCGGCGGCGTCGACGTGTTCAAATCGCCCTCCGCCGACCGCATCGAGGGCGGTATCGCCGGCGTGGTCAACCTGCGCACCCGCAAGCCGTTCGACCAGAAGGGGCTGCTCGTCTCCGCCAATGCCGAGATGAACTATGGCGAATTCGCCAAGAAGGGCGCCCCGTCGCTGTCGGCGCTGGTCAGCAACCGCTGGGAGACCGGGATCGGCGAATTCGGTCTACTCGGCTCGATCAGCTATTCGCAGCTCTACACCCGCGCCGACCGGCTCGGCATCTCGTCGTTCCGCGTGCGCCCGATCTATTCGGACGGCACCCGCAACGACGTCGTCGCCTTTGACGGCGCGACCCAGACGGGCGAAGGGCTGTTCCCGCGCGGCGCAGTGATCGGCAGCCAGGACTTCAACCGCGAACGCTATGGCTATTCGGCGGCGGCGCAGTGGCGCTCGACCGACGGCTCGATTGAGGCGACCGCCCAGTTCCTGCGCTCCGACGCGCGCCAGGCGTGGAACGAACGCACCATCGAAATCGCGACCGATAACGTCACGACCAACGGCGACTCGCGCGCCCGCGCCGGCACGACGCTGAACTTCGACGATAGCGGGCTGTTCGAAAGCGGCATCATTACCGCGCCGACCGGCTGGCGTGCCGACCAACAGGGCCTCGACCCGCGCACCCCTGCGTCGGGGCTGCAATCGAACAATCAGGGTCGCGAACAGATTTCGAAGAATGTCACGACCGATTACTCGTTCAACCTGAAATGGGACGTCAGCAGCCGGCTCGGTCTGAACCTCGACTATCAGCACGTCGTGTCGACCAACCGCACCGTCGATAACGGCCTGTGGACGTCGAGCTACCAGGACGCGCAGATCCGCCTGAATGGAAAGGGCATTCCCGAGGTCAGCTTCATTGCGCCGCAAACCTGCGACACGACCTGTGTCGGCACGCCCGGCACCGACGTCTATCCGACCTATTTCAGCGGCACGCACCAGAGCTTCATCGATCCGTACAACACCTTCTATCGCTCGGCGATGGACCATGCCGAGGAATCGGACGGCAATTCGGACGCGGTGCGGCTCGACCTCGAATACAGCTTCCCCGAATCGGGCTTCCTCCGCGCGGTCCGCGCCGGCGGTCGCTTCGCGCAACGCGATACGGTGTCGCGCTTCTCGGCCTACAATTGGGGCGTGCTGTCCGAACAATGGGGCAATAATGGTCCGGTCTGGCTGACGGACATTGTCGATGGCGATCCGACCACCGATGGCGGGGCGCCGCTGAACGTGACGCAGCCCTTCTTCTACAACAACTTTCTGCAGGGCCGCACTCCCAGCCCCGCCGGCCCCGGCCGCCTGTTCTATTCGGGGCGTCCGGCCAGCAACCTCGAACAGTATCGCGAACTTGGGTTGCTAATCGGTCGTGAATGGCAACCGGGCACGACCTGCGCCGATGGCCGGGCGATCAATGCCGGCTGGAACCCGCTCAACCAGCGCTGCGACGTGGTGCCCGGCACCGACTATCTGCGCGGCGAGGTCAATCCGCAGACCGAACGCAACAAGGCCGCCTATATCATGGCGCGGTTCGACACCGAATTCGGTAACGGGTGGAAGTTCAACGGGAATGTCGGCGTGCGCTACACCAGCACGCAGCGGATCAGCCAAGGGTTCCAGTCCTTCCCGACCGTCACCTCGCTGCCGACCGCGGCGCAATGTTCGGAAGCGATCGGACAGGTGATCGCCGGCGAAACCGGCGCCACCGTCCCCGCCTTCTGCGCATTGCCGAGCGCGCAACAGGCCAGCTATCAGAACTTCCTGAACGGCGCGGTCGTCGCCAACAATGTCGACCTGACCTATGATTACTGGCTGCCGAGCCTGAACGTACGGCTAGAGGTCGGCAACGGGCTGCAATTCCGGGCCGCCTATGGCAAGGGTGTGTCGCCGCCGTCGCCGGGTCTGGTGCGAAACTATTATACCGTGGGCCTCACTACCCAGTCGCAGCTCGACAGCACCGGTGCGCAGGTTCCGATCGTCGTCAATCCCGATGGCACCCTGCCCCCGAACCAAGTGCAGGTGTTCGGCCAATTCAACGCCGGCAACCCCTATCTGCTGCCGACCGAGGCCGACAGTTTCGACCTGACCGGCGAATGGTATTTCTCGCGGGTTGGCTCGATCACCGTTTCGGGCTTCTACAAGCGGCTGAGCAAGGTGTTGACCAACGACACCCAGCGCCAGACCTTCACCAATAATGGCGAGAGTTTCGAGGCGATCGTCACTACGCCGGTCAATTCGGACGCAACCGGCCATATCCGCGGGGTCGAGGTCGGCTATCAGCAAACCTACGACTTCCTGCCCGGGGCGCTGAAGGGGCTGGGGTTGCAGGCCAACTACACCTTCATCAGCAGCTCGGGCGTGCCGCAGGCGGTGCTTTCCGCGACCGATCCAGCGGTCGCCGCCGGTCAGCAGCCGACGATCACCGGAACCAACTTTCCGCTGCAAGGCCTGTCGAAGCACCAGTTCAACATTACCCCGTTCATCGACATCGGGGCGCTGTCGCTGCGGGCGTCGTATAACTGGCGGTCGGATTATCTGCTGACGCTGCGCGACGTCATCACCCCGTTCGATCCGATCTTCCAACGGGCCTATGGACAGATGGACGCCTCGGCCTTCCTGCAGGTGACGCCGCAATTCCGCATCGGCATCCAAGGTGTGAACCTGACCAATGCCATGACGGTGACCGAAGCAGCCGTCGCCGATCAGAACGACGCGATCCGTCGCGTGCCGCGGCAATGGTATGTGAACGATCGGCGCTACTCGATCGTCGCGCGCATGAATTTCTGACGCAGATCAGCATGTGCAAACGAAAACGCCGTCGGGATAACCCGGCGGCGTTTTTGTTCGTTCGTTTCCGGCGGCTACATCGGACGTGAAGTAAAGGCCGCCGCCATCAGCCGTACGCCCGCAGCAATCAGCGCGACGTCAGCAAGACCGCGTTCGACTTATCCAGCATCCGCAGTCCGCGGCGCGCCACGTCATGGGCGCTCGCGACCTGATCCGACGGCATCAGCAGTGATGCATCCTCGCCCGCCAACACACGCGCATACAGGGCGCGGGCCGCGTCGGGGCGGTCGGTCATCGCATAGACGGCGGCGAGATTGAGCAGGACCTGCGGTTCCCGGCTTCCCGCCCGCGTGTCGCGCTCCAGCGCGCGTTCGGCAGCCGGGAGGTTTCCGGCGGCAATAGCAGCGTGCGCGTATTGCGCATCCTGGGCGTTCGCGCTGGCGATCCCCATGGCCGCCAGCGCCGGGGCAAGCAGTACGAGCGTTCCGATTCGCATGACATCATCTCCTGTTTGTTACATCGTGATGACATCAATGTTTCACTTTTAAGACGGCTCCGCAAGCCGGACATAAAAAAAGGGGCGGCCGAAGCCGCCCCTTTGCGAGACAGTGGTGCGCGCCGCTTAGAAGTCGGCGCGATACTGTTCGTTGCCGACGAAGCCGAGCTTCGTCACGTTCGCCCGCTTCACGATCGCCAACACCCCGTCGACCACTTCGTACCGCGCCGTAGCGTCGGGCTGGAAGTGCAGTTCGGGCTGCGGGTTCATCGCGACGGTCTGGTCGAGATATTGGGTCAGCGTGACCTCGTCGACCGGCGTGCCGTTCCAGAAGGTCTGGCCCTGCGCATTGATCGCGATCTTGTTCTTCACCGGATCAACGACGGTCTGCGGCCGGTTGTCCGGCTGCGGCAGGTCGACCTTCACCGCGTGGCTCTGGATCGGGATGGTGATGATGAACATGATCAGGAGCACGAGCAGCACGTCGATCAACGGCGTCGTGTTCATGTCCATCATCGGTTCGTCGTCTGCGCGACCGCCACCACTCATTGCCATGTCAGGCTACTCCTATTGACGCGCACGCGGCGTGGTATTGGGGTCCGGTTCGGAAATGAACCCGACCTTGGTGAACCCGGCCGACTGCATCGTGTAGATCGTACCGCCGATGCAGCGATACGGCGTGTTCACATCGCCGCGGATATGCACTTCGGGCAGTTCGAGGTTCGGGTTGCCGACGCCACCCTGACGGGCGACTTCGTCTTCCAACTTCTTGACCGCGCGGGTCCGCAGCTCGTCCGCATTGACGCGGGTGAGACCCCAATAGACGGCGCACTGTCCGTCGAGGCCCTGCACCGAAAGCGACACGTTTTCGGGCTTGGTCGTCGTCGGTTCGAACACGACCTTCGGGACCTTGAGGCCGCTCACCTGCTGGACCACGACCGGAACCGCGATCAGGAAGATGATCAGCAGCACGAGCATGACGTCCACGAGCGGCGTGGTATTGATGTCCGAGAGGGGGGCTTCATCGCCGCCGCCGCCAACACTCATCGCCATGAGGCTATCCTATCCACTTATACTCAATCGAACCGCCGGGACCGATCACGACCCCGGCGGTGTCAGCGTCGGATCAAACGCGCGGCGCGGTCGGCACGCCACCGGCCTGGCCGGCGGTGGTGCTGCCGACTGCCGGCTTGGCGGTCGGAGCCGGGCCACGAGCGGCGACGGTCGGACGAACCGCACCGTTCGAGGCGAGGTAGCCAAGCACGTCGTTCGAGAAGGCCGACAGGTCTTCCGCGATCGACTTGTTGCGGCGCTGCAGCCAGTTGTACGCCAGCACGGCCGGAACCGCGACGACCAGACCGATGGCGGTCATGATGAGCGCTTCACCGACCGGACCCGCGACGTCGCCGATCGCGGCCTGACCTGCGGCACCGATCTTCACGAGCGCGCGGTAGATGCCGACCACGGTACCGAACAGACCGACGAACGGCGAGGTGGCACCGACAGTCGCGAGGAAGGCGAGGCCGCCATTGAGCTTCGAGTTGATCGACGCTTCCGAACGCGCCAGCGAACCGTGCAGCCAGTCATGCGCTTCAACCGGATCGGTCAGCTTGCCGTGCTGGTCCTGCGCGGCGAGGCCGTCGTCGACGATCTGGCGATAGGCCGAGTTCTTGTCGAGCTTGGCGGCGCCTTCACGCAGCGAGTTCGACTGCCAGAAGGTGGCGCGAACGCGCTTCGCCTGGTTCATGATCTTCTGCTGTTCGAACAGCTTGGTGAAGAGGATGTAGAACGAGCCGACCGACATGATGACCAGGATGCCCAGCGTGCCGAACGCGATCGCGCCGCCCTGCTGAAGCGCTTCCCAGAAGCCGAAGTTCGGAGCCCCGGCGGGTGCGCCGGCAGCAAGAATGGTGAGCATCGGATAGTTTCCTTAGAGCTGATTATGTTCTTGAAGAATTATGCCCCGGACCGCCCCGCGACACAGCGTCGCGGGACACCCGGTCTTACCGGTCGGCCGGCAACTGCCAGCGAACGCGACGCGACGAACTCGAACGGATCGGATTGCCCGCCTGATCGAGCGCCGGCGAGTAGCGGGCGCGGCGTTGCAGGGCCGAGCACGCGGCCCGATCCAGCGCGGCCGAACCGCTCGACGAGGTCACGCGGCAATTCTCGACGCGACCCTGGGCGTTGATGTCCCACGAGATCGCGGTCACGCCTTCGTCACCGCTGTTGAGCGCCGACGCGGGATAGTCGTCCTGCGTGATCCACTGCGACGGGTCACCCTTCGCGCCAGCGGCCTTGCTGATGACCGGAGCCGGGGGCGCCGGCGGCGCAACCGGTGCGGGCGGCGCGGGCGGACCAGCGGTCGGGATCGGCGCATAGGTCGGTGGCGGCGTCGTCACCGTCTGCATCACCACCGGCGGCGGTGCCTGCGTCTGGACGATCGGCGGCGGCGTTACGACCGGCGGCGGCGACTGCGGCTGCGGCTGATCGGGCGGCGGCGGGGGAGGAGGAATCTCCTCGGGCGGGGGTGGCGGTTCCTCGACGTCGAACGTCTCGGTATCCTCAGTCACCTTCTTCACATATTTATAGGCGAGGCCGGAGATGAACGCATAACCGATCACAACGTGGAGAATCCCCACGATGATCAGTGCGACGATCCGGCCACTACCTGCTTTTTGGTCAGCGTAAGCCATTCAGCAACCAAACTCCTCTAGCCCGGTACATTGGGTCGGTCCGTCCGGCGAAACCGGCACGCAACGACCGTCGTGTCCGGGGCTACGCGGCATTCCGGACGCGATTGTCTATCGCGGCCTTTTAAACGACGCAAACGCTTTGTCGGACGAAACAATCGTACAATCGCGCCATTACCGAAATAAGTCTGTAACCGCGCATTTCCGGGCATTATGACCGGTCGGATGAAGCGCATCCTCCTTACCGCGACCGGCATGTCCCTGTTTTTGATCGGGTGTGGCCCGGTCGTCGCGCGCCAGAATGGCACGCCCGATGTTATCGCTACCGAATCATCCGGACCGCCCTATGCGCAACTCGCCCGGCTTGCGCTCGACGGGGAGATCGTGCTCGACGCAACGATTCGCTCGGCCGCCCGCATTCCGCCGGCGGAGGCGACCGGCCTCGCGCCGGGGCATGTCCGCTTCTATGTCACTGCCGATGTCAGCGCGCTGATTCGGGCGAGCGGGCCGTTGCCGGCGCGGGTCGGCTATCTGGTCGACGTGCCGTTCGATCCGCGGGGTCGTGCGCCCAATCTGAAGCGCCAGCGGGTCATCGCCTTTGCCCGCGCGGTGGCGGGGCGTCCCGATCAGGTACAACTGCTCACGCCCGATGCGCAATTTGCTTGGACGCCCGCACTCGATCAGCGGGTGCGGGGCGTCGTGCGGGACGTGCTAGCCCCAGATGCACCGCCGGCGGTGACCGGGATCGGCAACGCCTTCCACGTGCCCGGCACCCTCCCCGGCGAAGGCGAGACGCAGATCTTCCTGAAGACTGCGAATGGCAACCCGGTATCGCTGCTGATCCTGCGCCGGCCGGGCGAGGAAAAGCGCTGGGCGTTGTCGCTGGGCGATATCATCGACGAAGCAGGCGGTGCGCCGCAACGCGACACGCTTGCCTGGTACCGGCTGGCCTGCGGTCTGCCGGACACGCTGCCCGAGGCGAGCCTGCAGTCGCAGGACGACGACAATGCCACGATCGCGCGCGAGGATTATGCGTTCGTCCGGCAACAACTCGGCCGGTGCGACGACGGCCGGTGACCTGTCAGCGGCCGAGATGGACGAAGTCGCGTTCGAATCGGACCAGCCCAGCCCCGCCGTCGACGAACAGCAACTGTCCGGTCGAGGCGGTGGCGCCGGCGAGAAATAGCACGGCGTCCGCGACCTGATCGGCGCTAGGAAGGCGTTCGAGCGGCATCATCGCCGCCAGCCGGTCCAGCTGCCTGGCGTCATAATCATCGGTCGCAATCGTCAGGCCCGGCGCCACGCCGTTGACCCGCACCGCCGGCGCCAGTGCCAGCGCCAGCGTACGGGTGGCTTCGGCAAGTGCCTGCTTCGACAGGGTATAGGCCAGCTGATCGCGATGCGGATGGGCGATGCGCTGGTCGAGGATGTTGACGACCGCCGACCCGCCCTGCCCCGCCAGCGCCGTGGCGAGCACGAACGGCGCGGCGGCATTGACCGCGAAATGGGCGGTCAGCGATTCGGGCGCAGGGTAGCTGTCGTCGTCGGCACGAAAGCAGGACGCATTGTTGACCAGCAGGTCGACCCGACGGCCGAACCGATCCGCCACCGCCGGGATCAGCGCGGCGACCGCCGCCGGATCGGCCAGATCGGCGGCGAAGGACCCATATCGTGCCCCGCCGATCCCGGCGACGACCGCGGCATCGGGCTCGCCCGGCGTACTGGCATGGAGCGCGACGTCATAACCGGCCTCAGCCAGTCGCACCGCAATATGCCCGCCCAGCCGGCGATAGCTGCCGGTGACCAGCGCCAGCGGGCGGCTCACCGCCGGTGCCGGACCATGGTGACGCCGATCGATTCGCCGTCCTCGGCGATGGCCAGCTTCACGATGCGGATCTTCACCCGCTGCACACGCGGATCGGACAGGAACAGCGTGTCGACGATGTGATCCGCGACGCCTTCGATCAGCGTGAAATGCACCCCCTGCGGCAACGCATCGGTCGCGGCGTGCTTGAGGTCCATATAGCTTTTGGAGGCGGACAGCGGCGTGTCCGGCGCGAAGCGTTCGGGACAATCGAGATCGACCGTCATCGAAATCCGCAGCGGCTGCGGCAGGTGCGTTTCCTCCGAGTAAATGCCGGTCAGGACATTCACCTCGATATCATGGACTTCGAGTTGGAGCGAATCGCGCAAGCGGCACCTGTCATCATCTGGGAATATCGGCGCGATAGCAGACGGCGCGGGCGGCGAAACCATGCCGGCCGCGAATCTTGCCCCTTGTGCGCGTCGGTCGTGGCGGTACAGGCGCGCATCCCGATTGGATTGGACCCGCCCTTGTCCGCTTTGCGCCCGCTTGCCACCATTGCCGCCGCCGAGGTCGAAGCGCTGCTCGACGCGGCGTTCGGGATCGACCGGCATCAGCGAACGGCCTATCGGGTGCGGACCGGCCTGCAACCGATCGGTGCGCTCAGCTTCGCGTGGGTCGAGGGCGAACGGCTGACCGGCTGTATCCAATGCTGGCCGGTGCAGTTGAACGGCGACGACGGGCAGGCGATGCCGATGGTGATGGTCGGTCCGGTCGCGGTCGCGCCCGATCGGCAGGGCACCGGCATCGGGCAGCGGCTGATGGCGGAATCGATCGCGGCGGCGGGTGACGATGCACCGCTCATGCTGATCGGCGATCCCGAATATTATGGCCGCTTCGGGTTCAGCGCGGCGCGAAGCGGCGGCTGGCGGATGCCGGGGCCGTATGAGCAGCGGCGGCTGCTGGCGCGCGGTGCCGTGCCCGAATGCAACGGCATGATCGGGCCGCGCGTCGCGCTGGCGGCGTGAACCCCTTGTCGCGGGCGCGCCGTCCAAGCTAACGGACGGCCATGCCCATGCAGCCCCCCGCCGACTTCGCCTCGCTCTCCCTCGCCGAGGTCGCCCGCCTTGCCGCCGAAGCCAAATTGCCGCCGGTCGAGCGCTGGAACCCGACCCATTGCGGCGACAGTGAAATGCGCATCGCCGCCGACGGCAGCTGGTATCATCAGGGCAGTGCGATCACCCGCAGCGAGATGGTGCGCCTGTTCTCGACGATCCTGCGGCGGGAGGAGGACGGTTCGTACGTCCTGGTGACGCCGGTCGAAAAGCTGTCGATCGCGGTCGACGACGCGCCGTTCGTCGCGGTCGAGGCGAAGCTGTCGGGTGAAGGCGAACAGGCGCGGATCGCGTTCCGGCTGAATACCCACGAACTGGCGGTGGCCGATGCCGAGCATCCGATCCGGATCGAAGGAACTGCGGATGCGCCGCGCCCCTATCTGCGGGTGCGGGGCGGCATGGATGCGCTGATCGCGCGGCCGGTCTTCTACGAACTGGTCGAGCGGCTGGCGACGGGGCCGGACGGGCGGCGCGGGCTGTGGAGCGAGGGCGCCTTCTTTCCGTTCGAGCCGGCATGACGCTGGCCGACCGGCTGCGCGCGCGGCTGGCGGACCCGGTCGAGCCGCTGCTGACCGGCGACCTGAACGGCGCGGCGCCGATGCCGGCGGGCGGGTGGCGCGCGGCGGCGGTGCTCATCGCGGTGACCGAACGCGACGAACCGGGCGTGCTGCTGACGCAGCGGACCGGCGACCTGCGCACCCATGCCGGACAGGTGGCGTTTCCCGGCGGCAGCATCGACCCGGCCGATGGCGGGCCGGTGACGGCAGCACTGCGCGAGGCGGCCGAGGAAATCGCGTTGCCGGCGGAGGAGGCGACGGTGGTGGCGACGCTCGATCGCTATCACACCGTGACCGGCTTCGAAGTGGTCCCGGTGCTGGCGACGGTGCCGCCCGATCTGCCGCTGGTTCCCGCGCCGCTCGAGGTCGATGCGATCTTCGAGGTGCCGCTGCGGCTGTTGCTCGATCCGACCAATTTCTCGATCGGCAGCCGCTGGCACGAAGGGACCGAGCGATTCTATTACGAACTGATCTTCGGCGATCGGCGCATCTGGGGTGCGACGGCGGCGATGATCCTCAACCTGGCGCGACGACTGACATGGCCCTGACCGACACCCTCCCCGCTGCCGACTGGATGCAGCGCCCCGGCCTCGACCGGCTGACCGATGCGCTTGGCGCCGAAGCGGGCGCGGCGCGCTATGTCGGCGGTGCGGTGCGCGACACGTTGCTGGGGCTGCCGGTGTCGGACATCGACGTCGCGACGATCCATCCGCCGCAGGAGGTCGTGCGACGGCTGGAGGCGGCGGGCATCAAGGCGGTGCCGACCGGCATTGCGCACGGCACGATTACCGCAGTCGCCGATGGCACCGTCGTCGAGGTGACGACGCTCCGCCGCGACGTGACCACCGACGGCCGCCATGCCGAGGTCGCCTTCACCGACGATTGGCAGGCCGATGCGGCGCGGCGCGACTTCACGATGAACGCGCTCTATGCCGATATGCGGACCCATGCGCTGCACGATTATTTCGGCGGCATCGCCGATCTGCGTGGCGGGCGGGTGCGCTTCATCGGCGACCCGTTGCGGCGCATCGCCGAGGATCATCTGCGCATCCTGCGCTTCTTCCGCTTCCTAGCACGGTTTGGCGATGCACCCGATGCACAGGGGCTGGCGGCGTGTATCGATCGCGCCAACGACCTGATGGCGCTGTCGCGTGAACGGATCGCCGATGAGTTGCTCAAGCTGCTGGTCGCGCGCGATGCGGTGGCGGTCATGCGGTTGATGGTGCAGCATGGCATCTGGAAACCGGTTCTGCCCGAGATCGACGTGGCGGCGGTCGAACGGCTCGCCGCGCTGGCAAGCAGCGAGGTCGCGGCAGGGATCGCGCCCGATCCGACCCGTCGTCTTGCCGCACTACTGGAGCCCGGCACCGCCGAAGCCGTCACCGCGCGGCTGAAACTGTCGAACGCCCAGCGCAAGCGGATTGCGACTGCATTGGGGCAAGGCCACGCGCAACATCCGCAGGCGCTGGGATATCGGCTGGGTGTCGAAAGCGCGATCGACGGCCTGCTGCTGGCGGGTGATGCGGTCGCGGCAGCGAGCCTGACCGGTTGGACCCGCCCGACCCTGCCGCTATCGGGCGGGGCGCTGGTCGAGCGCGGTCTGGCGCGCGGACCAGATGTCGCAAGGGCATTGCGCGCGGTCGAGGATCGCTGGATCGCCGAAGGCTTTCCCGACGCGGAACGTACCCATGCGATCGCCGACGACGTCGTGGCTCAGGCGTTGCGCGCGACCAGCATCGCATAGGCCGCATCGGCCTCGATCGGTTTCGAATAATAATAGCCTTGCCCAAAGGCACAGCCGAGCGCGACCAGCGTCTGCTCGAGTTCTTGCGTCTCAATCCCCTCGGCCGTCGTCCGCATGCCGAGCGCCTGTGCCAAGCTCAGGATCGCGCGAACGATCGCCACCTTGTCGCGATCGGCAAGCATGCCCGACACGAAGCTGCGGTCGATCTTCAGCTTGTCGATCGGCAGTTTCTGCAGATAGGCAAGGTTCGAATAGCCGGTGCCGAAATCGTCCATCGCGATCGTCGCGCGCATGTCCTTCAGTGCCAGCATCGTCTTGAGCGTGCGGTCGGGATCGACGATGAACGCGCTTTCAGTCAATTCGATGGTGAAGCGATCGCCCGGCAGATCGTGGCGCGCCAGCACGTCGGCGAACATCGCGGCGATATCGTCGCGCTGCAATTGCACCGCCGACAGATTGACCGCCATTTTGGCACCGCACTGCCCGCCCCATTGACGGTCCCAGAGCGCCAATATTCGCGCCGCCTCGTCCATCGCCCAGCGGCCAAGCGGCACGATCAGGCCCGATTCCTCGGCGACGGGAATGAAATCGACCGGCGAGATATCCTGACCGTCCGGCGTCCGCCACCGCGCCAGTGCCTCGAAACTGTTGATGCGGCCGTTCGACAGGTCGTAGATCGGCTGGAACGCCAGCCGCAACTGCCGCTCCTCCAGCGCGTTGCGCAGGCGCGTCTCGATCGAAAACTGGCTGCGGACGATGTCGAACAGGTGCGGGCGATAGATTTCGGTCTGGCCGGTGCGCTTCGACCGTTTGACCGCGAACTGAGCGTGACGGATCAGATCTTCGGCCTCGTCCTCGGCATCCTCGCCCAGCGCGATGCCGATCGAGCAATCGACGCGGATGCTGAAATCGGACAGCTGGAACGGCTGGACCAGCGCCTGTTGCAGCCGCCCGGCGACCAGCATCGCATCGTCCGGCCCCTCGCGCAGCGTCAGCAGCACTGCGAACTCATCGCCCCCCGTCCGCGCCAGCACGTCGCAACCGCGCAGCACGCCCTTCAACCGGCGGGCGACCGAGATCAGCAACTCGTCGCCCGACAGCGATCCCATGCAGGCGTTGACCCGGCTGAAGCGGTCCAGATTGATCGCCAGCACCGCATAGCGCGCGCGATTGCCCCCGGCGATCCCCTCGTCGACCAGATCGCCGAACCCCATGCGGTTGGCGAGCCCGGTCAGCGAATCGGTGTTCATCTCGCGGCGCAGGCTGGCCTCGGTGCGCTGTTCGGCGGTCTGATCGAGCAGCGTTATCAGGCAGCGCGCCAGCGCGACCGTTTCGGGACGCCGCGCCAGCGTCACGTCGTAATAGCGGCTGTCGACCGAATCGCCGACCTGCAACGATAGGCGGCGGCGGGTCTCGGTCGAGGTCAGGAAGGTCGCGATTTGCTCGCCGATACCCTCGAGTAGCGCCGCCTGCCCTGCGCCGACGAACCCGGCGGCGCGAAACGCGACGTTGCTGGCGCTGAACACCAGCCGTCCGTCGACCAGATGCGCAATCGCGGTCGGCGCCGGGATCAGGTCGAGCGCTGCCGAGTCGACCATATTCGCTGCGCCCGGCACATGGCCTGGTTCGCCCTCGACGGCCGTAGGGTCGTCCGAAAACGGATGCGCCTTGAACGCGGAAAGGAACTGCCGACCAAAAGCCATTTGCATCGCTATAGGGCAACGTTGGTTAAAAGCTTCTGAAGCCTGGCAAACGATTCCAATGGATGAGACAGCCGTCGCCGTGCTGCGGTTTCGAGCCGCCGTGGACGCCGGTCAGAAGCGGTTGTCGCGCGGGAAGCCGTTGGGCGGCATACGCCCCGCGGCACCACGGGCGGCACGCCATGGCGTCAGGTCGCTTTCGGTGCGCACCCGTCCGGTCTCGCCACCCATCGTCCAGGTCAGCCCGTCCGCAAAGCGCAACGTGCGCGCATCCGACAGGCCACCGTCGCGGAACCGCTGCAACTGCACGCCCTGCCCGCGCGCCATTTCGGCGAGTTCGGACAGCGGGAACAGCACCAGCTTGCGATTGTCGCCGATCGCCGCGACATAATCGTCGTCGGCGCCGATCGGTCGCACGACCTTCAGCTTCGCACCCGGCCGGGGCGCCATCACCTGCTTGCCCTTGCGCGTTTCGGCGAGCACATCGGCGACCCGTACCGCGAAACCGCGCCCGTCGGTCGCCGCCAGCAGCAGCCGGTCCGACGCCGCCGCACGCAACAGCCCGACGATCCTGGCATCGCCATCGAGGTCGATCATCGCCCGAACCGGTTCGCCGAAGCCGCGCCCGCCGGGCAGCTTGTCGGCCCCCAGCGTGTAGAAACGCCCGCCATCGGTGGTCAGCAACAGCTTGTCGGTGGTGTGCGCATGAAAGGCGAAGGCGGGGCCGTCACCCTCCTTGAACCGCGCGGTATCGGCCGATGCGAGATCGACATGCCCCTTGAGCGCGCGCACCCAGCCGCGTTGCGACAGGATGACGGTCAGCGGCTCGCGCTCGATCATCGCCTCGGCCGGGATTTCCCGCGCCGGTGCGGCTTCCTCGATCGCAGTGCGTCGCCGACCGAGCGCGGTCTCACTGCCATAGCGATCGCGCATCTTCGACAGGTCGCGCTTCATTCGCGTGCGCTGCCGCGCCTCGCTCGATAGCAGCAGCGTCAGTTCGGCCTGCTCCTTCTCCAGCTTTGCACGCTCACCGCGGATTTCCATCTCCTCCAGCTTGCGTAACGATCGCAGCCGCATGTTCAGGATCGCTTCGGCCTGACGGTCGGTGAGGCTGAACTCGGCGATCAGCACCGGCTTCGGTTCATCCTCGCTGCGGATGATCGCGATCACGCGGTCGAGATTGAGATAGGCGGCCAGATAGCCATCGAGCAGTTCGATCCGGTCGGCGATCTTCGACAGGCGATGCTCGCTGCGACGGCGCAGGACAACGAACTGGTGATCGACCCACGCCTTCAGCGCCTCGCGCAGCGACATGACGCGCGGGGTGCGGTCCTTGTCGAGGACGTTGAGGTTCAGGGGAACCCGCGATTCGAGGTCGGTCAGCCGGAACAGCCCGTCCATCAGCACCTGCGGGTCGACGGTGCGGCTGCGCGGTTCGAGGACGATGCGGATCTCGGCATCCGATTCGTCGCGGACATCGGTCAGGATCGGCAGCTTCTTGTCGTTGATGAGCGCGGCAATCTGTTCGATCAGCTTGCCCTTCTGCACCCCGTAGGGGATCTCAGTGACGACGACCTGCCAGCCGCCGCCCTTTTCCCGCTCGACCATGTGGCGTGCCCGGACCCGGAAGCCGCCGCGCCCGGTGGCATAGGCTTCGCGGATCGCCGCGGGCGGATCGGCGACGATGCCGCCGGTCGGGAAATCGGGGCCGCGGACATGGGCGAGCACCGCCGCATCGTCCGCCTGCGGCTGATCGACCAGCACCATCGCCGCCTCGAACAATTCGGCGGCATTGTGCGGCGGCACGCTGGTCGCCATGCCGACGGCGATGCCGCTGGCGCCATTGGCGAGCAGGTTGGGGAACATGCCCGGGAACAGTTCGGGCTCCTGCTCCTCCCCATTATAGGTAGGGCGGAAATCGATCGCGTCTTCGTCGAGGCCGGCCATCAGGTCGATCGCAACCTGGGTCAGCCGTGCCTCGGTATAACGATATGCAGCGGCGTTATCGCCATCGATATTGCCGAAATTGCCCTGCCCGTCGACCAGCGGATAGCGGAGCGCGAAATCCTGCGCCAAGCGGACCATCGCGTCATAGACCGACTGATCGCCATGCGGATGATATTTGCCGATGACGTCGCCGACGACGCGCGCGCACTTCTTGTACCCCGACGCCGGATCGAGCTTCAGCAACCGCATCGCCCAGAGAAGACGCCGGTGAACAGGCTTGAGGCCATCGCGCACATCGGGCAGCGACCGGGCGGTGATCGTCGACAGCGCATAGACGAGGTAACGCTCGGACAATGCGCTGTCGAACGGTGCGTCGAAGACGCCGATCGGGGTCGAAGGGTCGGTCAGTTCACTTGCCATCGCGACCGCGATAGCAGGCGAACCGCGCTCCTGCGAGGGGCGAAATGGAACGAACCGGGATCAGGCGGCTTCGCGCCCGGCCTTGGCAACATCCTGCTCCGGTTCGTCATCGGCCAGGGCGACGACATCGGCGACGATCGACTGCCATTCGGCGTCCCCCATCTCGATCATCCCGAACAGGCGCATCAGGAACGCACCCTCCATCGCAAGGAACGCCAGCCGCAGCCGCCGGCCGCGTTCGCCGGTCACGTCGATCATGTCGACCCGGTCGCGATACCATTTGCGCACCAGCGTCATGTGCTGCGGCGAATTGAGCAGCGTCACCAACAGGCTGGGCGCACCGCGCCGCGACCGATCGTCATAGTCGGCGGCATAGTCGATATGCTTGCGCACGGCGCAGGGGCCGGTGGGGTCGCTTGCGCCGAGCTCGGCGATCCGTTCGGCATATTCTTCCTGCCACCGCTCGAACATCGCGGCGATCAGCGATTCCTTGCTCCGGAAACTATATTGCACGCCACCATTGGTGATGCCCATCTGCTCGGCAACGGCGGCGATGGTCAGTCCGGCCGGCCCCTTTTCCAGCGTCACGGCCTCTGCCGCATCCAACAGCTTGTCACGCTCGATCGTACGAGTTCTACCCACGATAACGCCCCTTTGCGGCCGGCGCATATCCGGCCATTCTCTTCCCCGCGCTTCCTTTAACCCAAATTTATGCGGCTGCGCGACTTTTATTATACGATCTTTACGTTTTCGTACGGTTGCGGTCTCGCATGGAGAAAAAATCGGCAATGTTCGAACCCGGCACTCGGTGGAGTCCAATGACCTGGCCCGATCTGACCGCGCGGCCACGGGCCGAGCCGGATCTTACGCTTCGTTATGGGACAGATCAATTGCAGCTGGTCGATCTGTGGTTGCCGTCCGGCAGCCCGGGCGACCGCCGTCCGACGGTACTGATGGTCCATGGCGGCTGCTGGCAGAGTTCGATCGCCGACCGGCGACTGATGGACTGGGTCGCGGCCGATCTGCGCGCGGACGGGATTGCGGTCTGGAATATCGACTATCGCGGCGTCGATCGCGACGGCGGCGGCTATCCGGGGACGTTTCGCGACGCGGCAGCGGCGGCCGACCTGCTGCGCGACCATGCCGAGGCGCATCGGCTCGACCTGTCACGCCTCGTGGCGGTCGGCCATTCTGCCGGCGGCCATCTGGCGCTCTGGCTCGCCGCTCGCCACCGCCTGCCCCCAAGCAGTCCGCTCGCAACCGACGATCCCCTGCCGATCGCTCATGTCGTCAGCTTGGGTGGCCTGCCCGACCTTGCTGCCGTTGCGGCCAATCCCGACAATGGCTGCGGAACCGAGGTGATCGCGCAACTGGTCGGCGGCGACCGCCCCGATCGCTTTGCCGATACGTCGGTCGTCGCACTGCTGCCGATCGGCGTCCCGATCGACTTGATCGACGGCGCGCAGGACCGCATCGTCCCCGCACGCATGAGTCCCGCCTTTGCTACAGCCGCCGAAGCGGCCGGCGACTGGGTCACCCAGCACCGCATCGACGACACCGGCCATGTCGAACTGATCACCCCCGGCACCCCGGCTTGGGAAACGGCGAAGGCGGCGATCGCGCGGGCGCTGCGCGGTTGAGACGCCACTCGCATCCACTCCCGCGGCGTGATTGCACGGCCGGCCCCCTTGGGCTATGCGGCGGCTTTCTCCACCGGCCAGGGGCATCCCCCGGCCGCCCCGTTTCGTCGAAGGGAATCGCATGGCTCGCCGCCGCCAGATCTACGAAGGCAAGGCAAAGATCCTGTACGAGGGTCCGGAACCGGGTACGCTGATCCAGTATTTCAAGGACGACGCCACCGCCTTCAACGCCCAGAAAAAGGGTACGATCAACGGCAAGGGCGTGCTGAACAACCGGATTTCCGAGCATGTCTTCACGCTGCTCGGCAATATCGGCGTGCCGACCCACTTCATCCGCCGCCTCAACATGCGCGAGCAGTTGATCCGCCAGGTCGAGATCGTGCCGATCGAGGTCGTGGTGCGCAACGTCGCCGCCGGATCGATCAGCAAGCGCCTCGGCATCGAAGAAGGGCAGCAGCTGCCCCGCACGATCATCGAATATTACTACAAAGACGATGCGCTCGGTGATCCGATGGTGTCGGACGAGCATATCCTGTGCTTCGGCTGGGCGGCGCAGGACGAACTGCATGAGATGGCCGACATGGCGATCCGCGTGAACGATTTCCTGTCGGGCCTGTTCGCCGGGATCGGCATCCGGCTGGTCGACTTCAAGCTCGAATTCGGCCGCATCTGGGACAATGATTTCAGCCGGATCATTCTCGCGGACGAGATCAGCCCCGATGGCTGCCGCCTGTGGGACATGGCAACCAACGAAAAGCTCGACAAGGACCGCTTCCGTCGCGATCTGGGCGGCGAGGTCGAAGCCTATCAGGAAGTCGCGCGGCGGCTGGGCCTGCTGCCCGAAGGTGCGGACTCGGCGGTGCTCGACCTCGAGACGCATCGCAAGAAGCGCGAGAAGTAAGCGGACCGCTCGAAACGACGTCACCCCGGACCGGGTCCGGGGTGTAGGTTCGATGGCGTCGAACCCTATCCTCGCGCGAACAGCGCCGGGTCGAGCGCCATCACCGCATCGGCCCCGCCCTCGATCTTGCGCCGCAGCGCGCCGGTGTCCGGAATGATCCGCTCGGCATAGAAGCGCGCGGTCACCCGTTTGCCCTCGACGAAGCTCGGATCGCCCTCGCCCGACACCGCCAGCGCCTCGGCAGCGGTTAGCATCCGCAGCCACATCAGGCCCGTCGCGACGATGCCCATGATGTGCATGTACGAATGCGCGCCGGCACCGACATGGTTCGGGTTCTGCATCCCGTTGCCCATGAACCACATCGTCGCCGCCTGCAGGTCCTTCAGTCCCCGCTCCAGCCGCTCGGCAAAATCGCGCGTCGCGTCCGCACCCTTGGCGGTCGCAATCTCCTCGCCGACGATGCGGAAGAAATGCTGGATCGCCCGGCCGCCATTTTGCGCCAGCTTGCGCCCGACCAGATCCATCGCCTGCACGCCATTGGTGCCTTCATAGATCATCGCGATCCGGGCATCGCGAACATATTGCTCCATGCCCCATTCGGCGATGTAGCCATGCCCGCCATAGACCTGTTGCGCATTGGTCGCGACGTCATAGCCCTTGTCGGTGCCGTAGCCCTTGATGACCGGGGTCAGCAGTGACACCAGATCGTCGGCCAGTTCGCGCGTCGCCGCATCCTCGCTCATATGCGCCAGATCGACCTGCAACGCGCCCCACAGGCACAGAGCGCGCAAGCCCTCGGTCAGCGCCTTACCCTCCATCAGCATGCGGCGGACATCGGGATGGACGAACAGCGTATCGGCCTTTTCTTCCGGCTGCGCAGGACCGGTCAGCGCGCGCCCCTGCCGCCGGTCGCCGGCATAGATCACCGCATTCTGATACGCGGTCTCGGCCACGCCCAGCCCCTGCAACCCGACGCCGAGGCGCGCCGCGTTCATCATGATGAACATGGCCGCCAACCCCTTCATCTCCTCGCCGACCAGCCAGCCCTTCGCCCCGTCATAGTTCATGACACAGGTCGAATTGGCGTGGATGCCCATCTTGTGTTCGATCGAGCCGCAGGTGACCGGATTGCGCGCGCCCAGCGAACCGTCGTCGTTCACCAGGAACTTCGGCACGACGAACAGCGAAATCCCCTTCGAGCTTTCCGGCGCGCCCGGCGTCTTGGCAAGAACGAGGTGGATGATGTTGTCGGTCAGGTCGTGCTCGCCCGACGAGATGAAGATCTTGGTCCCGGTGATCGCCCACGACCCGTCGTCGTTCGGCACCGCGCGCGTCTTGATGAGGCCGAGGTCGGTGCCGCATTGCGGCTCGGTCAGGTTCATGGTGCCGCCCCACTCGCCCGACACCATTTTGGGCACGTACATCGCCTGCTGTTCCGGCGAACCCTTCACCAGCAGCGCGGCGATCGCGCCGTGCGTCAGCCCCGGATACATGGCGAACGCCATGTTGGCGGAGATCAGATATTCCTCGAACGCGGTCGCGACGACATGCGGCATCGCCTGCCCGCCGAACTGCTCCGGCGCCGACAATGTGCCCCAGCCGGATTCGACGAACTGGCGATACGCGTCCTTGAACCCGTCGGGCGTCGTCACGCTGCCATCGGCGTGGCGGGTACAGCCCTGCTGGTCGCCCGATGCATTCAGCGGAAACAGCACCTCGGCGACGAAGCGCCCACCCTCTTCCAGCACCGCCTCGACCGTGTCGGGCGTCGCGTTGGCGAAACCGGGCAGGTCGGCATGGTCGCCGATCTTCAGCACATGGTCGAGGATGAAGCGGGTGTCGCGGACCGGCGGGGTATAGCTGGGCATCGGGTCAATCCTTCTCCGGCGATGCGCCCTCTGACGGGGCGGTCTGTTGTGGTAGCGCTTCGATGGTCGACACGAAGTCGCTGAGTTCGGCGATCGCGGCGTCGATGTCGCGCCGCTGGTTTTCGAGCAGCGCGATCCGGTCGCGGCATTTCTGGACGGTGACCTGCCGCTGCACGACGCGACCGTCGCCGATATCGTACAGGTCGATCATCTCGCGAATGTCGGCCAGGCTGAAGCCGACCCGCTTGCCACGCAAAATCCATGCCAGCCTGGCCCGGTCGCGCTGCGAATAAATGCGGGCGAGGCCCCGCCGTTCGGGCGCGATCAGCCCCTCGTCCTCATAAAAGCGCAGCGCGCGGGCGGTGACCCCGAACTCGCCGCACAGGTCGGTGATCGAGAAGCGATCGGTTTCGCCGGACGACTCGGAAAGGCGGGCGGCGGCAGCTATCATAGCCACTACGCTAGTTTACGTTGACGTGAACGTCAACTTTCTTCGGGGGATGCTGGAGCCGGCGGACAATCGACGCGCTTCGCCGGTTTGCGCTTTACCGCGGTCGTCGCGAACTCGGCGGCATCGAGCGTCCCGTCGCGGCCCTTGTCGGCGGTCGCGAACTTGCCCGTCGTCTTGGCCGCCCATTCGTCGAAGCTCAGCCGCCCGTCGCCATTGGTGTCGAGCTTCGCATAGGCCTTGCGCCGTGACGCCAGATATTCTTCGCGGGTGATGCGGCCGTCGCGATCCTTGTCATAGCGGTCGAACCGCTTCTGCTCGCGCGTCCGCGTGGTGGCAGCGGGCGGTTCGGGCAGCTCCGCCCGGGCGGTCTGCGCGGCAGCGGCCGGCGCGGGCGGCGCGGGCGGCGGCGGCAGCGGCTCGGTGGCGGCATCGCCACGAAACAGGAACAGCCCGGCCGCGACCAGCGCCAGTGCCGAGCCCACCCCCGCCAGGAACCGCCACATCGCTCAACTCCCCGCTGCCAGCCGTCTGTATCGGCCAGCCCCTATCGCCCGGCAAGCCCGAACCAGGCGAGCCGCGCCGCGCGCTTCGGCCCGCCGAGCGCGACCTGTGCCAGATCGAGCCGCGCCGACAGCGCCATCAGGCCGAGCGACCGGGCAACCCCGCGCAACGGCGTCGCCAGTGCCGCACGTGCCAGGCCGCCCGCCGCCGACGCAACGCTCGGGTCGTCGAGATGCCGGGTCAGATCGGCAAGCGCCCATCCTTGCCCCAGCGTCGCCGCCCGCCCGGCATCACCGCCTAGGATCGCGGCGGCCAGCGCAAACAACTGCCCGCCCCGCTCCGCACCGAACCGGTGCAGCGCATCGCGATCGAGCGTTTCCTCCTCGATCAGCACCTCCCACCCCTCGACCACCTTCGCCAGCACGGCGCCGGTCACGCCGCGCGGCAGCACCTGCTCCGCCAGCCCGGTCAGCACCGGCATCGCCGGCGGCGGCGCTTGGTCGAGCTTCGCCAGTTGCTCGCGCCACCATGCCAGCCGGATCTGCCCGATCGCGGGTTGGGTCGTGGTCCGCACGACATCGGCCAGCGCCGCATCGAGCGCGAGCAGCGCCGACAGCGCTGCGCGCCGTCCGTCGTCGGGGGCATAGGCCAGCGCGAGGCTGCGTTCGGGATCGGGATGCATGCGTGTCGTCCCAGCCAAGTCTTAACCGAGCGTCAACCCCGACCTGCCATGCAGTGACGGAAAATATGGTCTGGCGTCGCAGGCGGGACGGGCGAAATACGATGAATGGACGACGGCACGCATCGTGCCCGATCAGCTTTCTGCAGCGCTTGGCACGCAATCGCGGCGGCAATACGCTGGCGATGATGGCGATCGCGCTCATTCCGATCACGGCGCTTGGCGGATCGGCCGTCGATACGGCGCGTGTCTACATGGTTAAGAACCGTCTGCAACAGGCGTGCGACTCCGGCGTGCTGGCCGGCCGCAAGTTCATGGACGAGGACAGCAACACCGAACTGGGCGAAACCGCCACCACGCAGGCCAGGGCGTTTTTCGCGAACAACATCGCCGATGGCTGGCTCGGCATCACCAATGTCGACTTCACGCCGCGACGCACCGAACAGAACCGCGTCGCTGGTGATGCCACCGTGACAGTGCCGATGTCGGTCATGCGCATGTTCGCCGCGCCCGACGTGACGTTGACGGTTTCGTGCGAGGCACGTTTCGATATTGCCGACACCGACGTCATGTTCGTTCTCGATACGACCGGTTCGATGGCCTGCCCGGCAAGTGACAGCGCGGCGACATGCCGCAACCGTCGTATGTACGGGCGTGAGTATACCCGTCCCGGCAGCAATACCGCGGACATCACCCCCGGCTACGCCGGCGGCACAGCCGTCAGCATCGACGAATTCTCGGACTCCCGGATCGCGGCGTTGCGAACCGCCGTCGTCGACTTCTACGACACTATGAACACCGCCAAGCAGCCGACGACACGGGTGCGGTACGGGTTCGTACCCTATGCCAGCACTGTCAACGCCGGGGCGGCGATCCGGGCCATGTCGCCCGACTATCTCTTCGGCAGCGGCGGTAGAAGCGACACCGCATCGTATCAAACCCGCGTTCTGGTCAATGAACAGGATGGCTCCAGACAAAGCAGAACCCTGACGCGCCGCGACTGCGAACGGGTTCGGACCGGACGTGATCCGGGCAATCGGCTGGAATTCGACCGGAACGGCTATGCCGTTCGGCGCGAGATAATATGGTCGAACGACGGCCAACAGTGTCGGGTCACGACCATCAACATCGATCCCGTTTGGACTTATGAACGGCGCGCAGTCGATATCAGCGATTTCGTCAACAAGGCGTCGGTCAGGAACCCGAGCCGCGTCGAACAGGCGAACGACGCCTGGCTCGGATGTATCGAGGAAACTGACAATAGTGCGTCGGGCTGGCGCCAATTCGACATCAACAACCTCCCGCCCGGCATGAACCCCAGTCTTAAGCCGTCGGGCCAGCAACGCTGGGTCCCATTCTGGCCGGACGTCACCTACCAACGCTTCAGGAACGGCAGTCCCTCTCTCGGTTCGATCACGGCAGCCGGCAACGGTGGCGACGTGCAGTGGATGTACTGGTCGGGATGCGTGAAGCCGGTACAGCGGCTGAAGGAAATGGACCGCGATCAGGTCAAGACCTATGTCAACGATGCGGACTTCGCACCCTATGGCAGTACCGAACATGATATCGGCATGCTGTGGGCAACCCGGTTGCTCGCGCGCGATGGCATCTTCGCCAGCGACAACGCCAAGCAGGGCAATCGCAACGCTCCCAAACAGGTCGTCGTCTTCATGACCGATGGCGAGATGGAACCGAGCGACCGAACCTATGGCCTGTACGGCATGGAGGCATGGGACCGACGCGTCGCCAATGGCGACAGCGACCTGACATTCTACCACAATGCCCGCTTCAGCGCATTGTGCGACAAGGCGAAGGCGATGGGGATCGACGTCTGGACGGTCGCGCTCGGCACCAGCATTATCGACGAATTGCAGCGCTGTGCCTCCTCCCCGGATCAGGCGATGGCGACGACGTCGGGCAGCGGTCTTTCGGAAGCGTTCAAGAAGATTGCGAAGGCGGTCGCCATGCTGCGGATTTCGCGATGACCGCGCGGGTCCTGTCCGGCATCGGCAGCGATCGGCGCGGTACGACCGTGATCGAATTCGCGATTCTCGCTCCGGTTCTGATGCTGTTGGTGATGGGGATCGGCGACCTCCTCTACCGGCCCTATGTCCAGGCTATTCTCGACGGTGCGGTGCAGAAGGCGGGACGCGATTCGACGCTGGAAAGCAGCGCGACCGATCAGAGCGCCATCGACGATCAGGTGAAGGCGGCGATCGGCATGATCGCGAAGGACGCCACATTCAACTCGTACCGCGAAAACTATGCGGCGTTCGCGCTGATCAAGCCAGAACCGATCTATGATACGAACGGCAATGGCATGCTCGACGCGCAGGAATGTTTCGACGACATTAACGGCAACGGCCAGTATGACCGAAACCCCGCCCGCACCGGTCAGGGCGGCGCCGAAGACGTGACCCGCTATACGGTGCGCGTCGTCTATACGCGGCCATTCCCGGTCATGACGCTACTCGGCCTGCCCGCCACGCAGGAAATAGAGTCTTCCACGCTGCTCAAGAACCAGCCGTACAAGCGGCAGAACACGCCTGCGGTCCAGCGGGTCTGCCTGCCATGACGATGACCACCAACGCCTTCCGCGCCATCGAGAGGAGCTGTCGCGATCGACGCGGCGTGGCGCTACTCGAATTCGCGCTCGGTTTGCCCCTTGTCCTCGCCGTCGGCCTTTACGCCGTCGAGACCGCCAATCTCGCGCTGACGAACATGCGCGTCCATCAGATCGCACAGAACCTTGCCGACAACGCCTCGCGCGTCGGCGACATGAACAGCGACAGCATCAAGCAGTTGCGTGAGATCGACATCAACGACGTGCTTACCGCCACCCGGTTGCAGGGCGAACGGATCGACCTGACCACCCGCGGACGGGTCACCATTTCCAGCCTCGAACAGGGTTGGAAAGGGGTGCAATATCTACACTGGCAACGCTGCATCGGATTGATGCGCGGCCCGGATTACGATTCCAGTTACGACCGGACCTATGGCACGATGGACCGTGACGACGGCATCGGCACGAACTGGTGGAACGGCGGAGTGAACATGCCGAACGGGATGGGCGATCAGGATCCCAAGGTCCAGTCGCCGGTCGGGTCGGGCGTCATGTATATCGAGGTGAATTACGAATATCGGCCGATCGTCGGTACCGCCTGGCTACCCGGCGGGTCGGCGCGCATCCACGCGACGGCGGCGTTCGTTATCCGCGATCGCCGTAATTTCGATCAGATCTACAATCCGGAACCCGCCGCGCCGCGCTATTATTGCGATGCCTATAGCGCGACGTGACGGGGCCGGTTCGGGATCAGTTCTTGTAAGTAACCTTCTTCACCGCTTCCACCACCTTGTCGCTGGTGATGAGCGCCAGCTTTTCGAGGTTGGCGGCATAGGGCAGCGGCACGTCCTCGTTGGTGACGCGCAGCACCGGGGCGTCGAGGTCGTCGAAGCCCTGCTCCATCACCACCGCGGCGATTTCCGACGCGATCGAGCAGGTCGGCCAACCTTCCTCGACCACGACCAGCCGGTTGGTCTTCTTCAGCGACTTGAGCACCGTCTTGGTATCGAGCGGGCGCAGCGTGCGCAGGTCGATCACTTCCGCGTCGACGCCTTCACCGGCCAGCTTCTCGGCGGCTTCGAGCGCAATGCCGACACCGATCGAATAGCTGACGATCGTCACGTCCTTGCCCGGCTTCATGATGCGCGCCTTGCCGATCGGCAGGACGAAATCGTCGAGCTTGGGCACGTCGAACGACCGGCCGTACAT
Source organism: Sphingomonas sp. SAFR-052 (assembly GCF_051965015.1). Classification (NCBI taxonomy): domain Bacteria; kingdom Pseudomonadati; phylum Pseudomonadota; class Alphaproteobacteria; order Sphingomonadales; family Sphingomonadaceae; genus Sphingomonas; species Sphingomonas sp. SAFR-052. The sequence goes on from NZ_JBQCMO010000003.1 coordinate 250,814, forward strand.
CAGTTCGTTTTCGAGGAAGACGACCGGATCGGTCGAGCGGATCGCCGCCTTCAGCAGGCCCTTCGCATCGGCCGCGTCATAGGGCGCGATCACGATCAGCCCGGGGACGCTGGCATACCACGGGCCATAGTTCTGCGAGTGCTGTGCACCGACGCGGCTCGCCGCACCATTGGGACCACGGAACACGATCGGACAGCGCATCTGGCCGCCCGACATATAGTTGGTCTTCGCCGCCGAATTGATGATGTGGTCGATCGCCTGCATGGCGAAGTTGAACGTCATGAATTCGATGACCGGGCGCAGACCGCCCATCGCCGCACCGGTACCGATGCCGGCAAAGCCATATTCCGTGATCGGCGTGTCGATGACGCGACGGTCGCCGAATTCGGCGAGCAGGCCCTGCGTAACCTTGTACGCGCCCTGATATTCGGCGACTTCCTCGCCCATCACGAACACGCGGTCGTCGGCGCGCATCTCCTCGGCCATCGCATCGCGCAGCGCGTCGCGGACCGTGGTCTTGACCATCTCGGTCCCTTCCGGGATCTCAGGCGCGGTCTCGCCTTCCTGGTCGGCTGCGTCGAACAGCTGGCGCGCGCCGGTTTCGGCGTGCTGCTGCGACGTGCCCTCGGGCGTCGGCGGCGCCTTGTCGTCGTTCTTCTCTTCGGCCTTCGGCGTGGCGGCGGCGGCATCGCCGGCGCGTGCCTCGGTCGGCTGCGACGACTTGGCCGCGTCGACATCTTCGCCTTCGGCGGCGAGGATCGCGATGACCGCGCCGACCTTCACATTGTCGGTACCTTCGGCGACGACGATCTGCGCGATCGTGCCTTCATCGACGGCTTCGAATTCCATCGTCGCCTTGTCGGTCTCGATCTCGGCCATGATGTCGCCCGACTTGACCGTGTCGCCTTCCTTGACGAGCCACTTGGCCAGCGTGCCTTCTTCCATCGTGGGCGACAGCGCCGGCATCTTCAGTTCGATCGGCATCTCAGTAAGTCTCCACCAGCACGTCGGTGTACAGTTCTTCCGGGTTCGGTTCGGGCGCGCTTTCGGCAAAGTCGGCGGCTTCGTTGACGACCTTGCGGATGTCCTGCTCGATCGTCTTCAGATCGGCTTCGGTGACGCCGGCCGCTTCCAGCTCCCGCTTCAGCCCCTCGATCGGGTCGGACTTGTCGCGGACCGCCTGCACTTCGTCGCGGCTGCGATACTTGGCCGGGTCGGACATGGAGTGACCACGATAGCGATAGGTCTTCATCTCGAGGATGATCGGCCCCTTGCCCGCACGCACCCATGCCAGCGCTTCCTCGGCAGCGCCGCGGCACGCCAGCACGTCCATGCCATCGACCTGGATGCCCGGAATGCGGAAGCTTTCGCCGCGCTTGTACAACTGGTCTTCCGACGATGCGCGATTGACGCTGGTCCCCATGGCATACTGGTTGTTCTCGATCACGAAGATGATCGGGAGCTTCCACAGCTCGGCCATGTTGAACGATTCGTACACTTGGCCCTGGTTCGCGGCGCCGTCGCCGAAATAGGCCATGCAGACGCCGCCGTCGTTCGCGTATTTGTGCCCGAACGCGAGACCCGCGCCCAGCGACACCTGCGCGCCGACGATGCCGTGACCGCCATAGAATTTATGCTCGGTCGAGAACATGTGCATCGACCCGCCCTTGCCGCGGCTGATGCCGGCTTCGCGTCCGGTCAGCTCGGCCATGATGACCTTGGGATCGATGCCGTACGCCAGCATGTGACCATGGTCGCGGTACCCGGTGATGACCGAATCCTTGCCGGATTCGAGCGCCGACTGCAACCCGACGGCGACGGCTTCCTGACCGATATACAGGTGGCAGAAACCACCGATCAGGCCGAGGCCGTACAATTGCCCCGCCTTCTCCTCGAAACGACGGATGAGCAGCATCTCCTTGTAGAAGGAGAGCAATTCCTCTTTCGACGCCTCGTACCGCTTTGGCTCACCCGGCCGTTCGCGATTGGGAATGACGGGTTCGCTGGTGCGGCCTTGCGCCGGTGCTTTTGCCACGGTTCGGATGCCTCGTTCCTGAAAGGATGGGTAGGAGCCGCGCCTATGACGCGATTTGCGTCCCCGCGCAACCGAACCCGCCCGTTCCGGTCCGGAATCAGTCGTCGATGCGGATTCCGCACCGCGTCCGCGCCGCCGCCTCGCCGCCGATCGGCACGATGAATTCGTCCGGATGCGCGACGTTCAGCTTTCGCCGGACGAGTTCGTCGACCATGTCGGGATCGGCATGGCGCGGATCGAGCAGTTCGACCCGGTTGCGCAGATCGGCGCGCACCTTCTCCAGACAGGCATATTGCGCCTTCCGCACCGCCAGCTTGCGCTGATAGTCGCGATACGCCAGCACCCCGTTCGGCCCCAGGACTGCATGATAGGCAAAGAAGCCGATGACGAGGATCACCAGCGCCGGCCATCCGGCACGTTTCAGCATCTGACGAAGTGGCGAGGCACGCGACATCGCGCGTATGTCGTTTATACCCGCCGTCCACGCAAGCCACCTGCCGCCCCCGAGGAGCCGATATGCACCTGCTGCACGACCCCGCGACGCTCAGCGACCCGATCGATTTCGACACCTTTCTGAAGGTCGACATCCGCGTCGGCACGATCGTCGCCGCCGAACCCTATCCAGAGGCGCGCAAGCCCGCGATCAAGCTGGTCATCGATTTCGGCCCGGTCATCGGCCGCAAACGCTCGAGCGCGCAGATCACCGAACATTATGCTTGCGAGGGGTTGGTCGGGCGCCAGGTCGCGGCGGTCGTCAACTTCCCGTCGCGCCAGATCGGCAAGTTCGTGTCGGAGGTGCTGACGCTCGGCTTTCCCGATGATGCGGGGGCGGTGGTATTGTTCGCGCCGGACCACCGCGTGCCGGATGGCGGGCGGTTGTTTTAGCAGTCCGTCAGGGGGCCGGTGCCTGCGCCTGTAGGATCGCCCGGCCGATCTGCCGCACCTTCACTGTCGATCGCTGATTGCCTTGTCCGGTGTAGAGCGTCTTCAGATAGCCATGGTCGAAATCCGTCATTTCCAGCGGCGGCGTGGCGGGTTCGGGATCGAACAGGGCCAGGATCGAGTTGACACCCGCTGCACCCTTGGCCCGTATCATCGTCAGCGTTCGCATCGCTGCGTAATCGGCAATCTGATTGACGTTCCGCCCAATCGCCGCCTTGCGATCGATGAGCAGGACGGAGAACAAAATATCCTCCCTGATCGGCAGGACGATGAAGGACGACAGCTGAATATTCAGTTGCGGCAGTCCATTATATTCGGGACCATTATACATCCGATCGCCGTCCCGGCTGCGAATCTCGGTCGTGCTCCAGACATGGATCGGCCCTGGTTCATCAAGTAGGCCGGCGATTTTGCTGCGGTCGATGCCGCTGAAAATCCACGGGCTGTGCTTGGCCAGCCGTTCGACCTCCGCTTTGCCGTCATCGACGAACATCACCAGTACGTTCGCGCGGCATTTTTCGCCGCCAAGCCGGATACCCGCCGCCTGCGCAGTCCGTACCATCCGGTTGCTCAACGGGATCAGCGTCGCACGCGGCAGGCCGGCCGTTGCGAAGCATACCGGTTCGGTGAACCGCGCCATCGGATTTTCCCGCGCGACGTTGGGCGTGATAGCGCGTACCAGCCGACGGACCTGCTTTTCATCCGGGGGGGGCGGGGCGGTGACCAGTATCTCCGGCTGACTAGTGGTAGCCGTAGGCGACGGGGCGGCCGCTTCCTGCGCTCCCGATCGAACGGCTGCCGCCGATAGGGTGAGGGCCAGTAGACCGGTACGCAACAGGTGTCCGACCAACATTCCGTCCCCTCGCAGCTGCCGAGAATCAAGCAACGTTCGAAAATAACATTCCGGAACAATCGCCTGAGTACAAGCACGGCCTGCGTGACGTCACCAAATCAGCCCTATCCGCCGCCACCAACGAAAAAGGGCGCCGGTTCGCACCGACGCCCCCTTCCCGATCCGCTACTCGATCAACGCAGGATCGAACGCCCCGCATAGCGCGCGGCACCTGCCAGCTCTTCCTCGATCCGGATCAGCTGATTGTACTTGGCAAGCCGGTCCGACCGCGCCAGCGACCCGGTCTTGATCTGGCCGCAGTTGGTCGCGACCGCCAGGTCGGCGATCGTCGCGTCCTCGGTCTCGCCCGAACGGTGCGACATGACCGCGGTGTAGCGGTTGCGCTGCGCCAGGTTCACCGCCTCCAGCGTCTCGCTCAGCGTGCCGATCTGGTTGACCTTCACCAGCAGCGAGTTGGCAAGGCCCTGTTCCAGACCCATGGCCAACCGCTTCGGATTGGTCACGAACAGATCGTCACCGACCAGCTGGACCTTGTTGCCGATCTTATCGGTCAGCGCCTTCCAACCTTCGAAATCATCCTCCGACATGCCGTCCTCGATCGACAGGATCGGATAGCGCGCGGCGAGATCCGCGAGGTAATCGGCCATTTCGTGCGGCGACAGCGACTTGCCCTCACCGACCATCTCATACCGGCCGCCCTTGAAGAATTCGGTCGCCGCGCAATCGAGCGCCAGCATCACGTCCTCGCCCGGCTTGTAGCCGGCGCGTTCGATGCTCTGCATGATGAAGTCGAGCGCATCGATCGTGCTGCTGAGCGCCGGCGCGAAGCCGCCTTCGTCGCCGACCGAAGTCGCGAGGCCCTTCTCCGACAGGCCCTTCTTCAGCGTGTGGAAGATTTCCGAACCGCAGCGGACCGCTTCGGCGATGCTGTCGGCACCGACCGGCATCACCATGAATTCCTGGAAGTCGATCGGATTGTCGGCATGTTCGCCGCCGTTGATGATGTTCATCATCGGCACCGGCAGCAGGTGCGCCGACACACCGCCGACATAGCGATACAGCGGCAGCCCGCGCGCATCCGCCGCCGCCTTCGCCACCGCAAGGCTGACGCCCAGGATCGCGTTCGCGCCCAGCCGGCCCTTATTGTCGGTGCCGTCTAGCTGGATCATCGCGTTGTCAATGTCGCTCTGGTCCTCGGCATCCATGCCCAGCACCGCTTCGGCGATATCGCCGTTCACCGCCTCGACAGCGGCCAGCACGCCCTTCCCCAGATACATGCTCTTGTCGCCATCGCGCTTTTCGACGGCTTCGTGCGCACCGGTCGACGCGCCCGACGGGACCGCGGCACGGCCGAAGCTGCCATCCTCCAGCAGCACGTCGACCTCAACGGTCGGGTTGCCGCGGCTGTCGAGGATCTGGCGGCCATGCACCTGAATGATTGCGGTCACGTAACGACTCCTTCTATGCCCGTGGGTACGGCGTGGTCGCGGTCCCTCTATCCATTCGTCCCGCCGCTCGCAAATCCTGTGCGTGACGCGGAACCCGACCATGGCCGCATGGTTATCGTCCCGAAACGAAGAAAGGATTCGTTATGACCGACTTCAATCGGACCGGCGGCTCGCCGACCACCAACGACACCGCTGTCGACTTCAATGCCGACATCACGCCGACCACCGGCGGGACGGTCGAATTCACCCCCGCTGCAACGACTTCGTTCGATTCGGAAGCGAGTTCGACCGCCGGCGCCAAGCAGACGCTGAAGGACGAAGCGTCGAAGCTGACCACCAAGGCGACCGAAAAGGCGCGCGGCCTGGCGGACGAGGGCAAGGCGCGGGCGACCGGTGCGCTTGATGAATTCTCGAAGCTGATGGAAGACGCCGCCGGCACCGTCGACGAAAAGCTCGGCGAACAGTACGGCCAATATGCCCGTTCGGCGGCGCAGGCGATTTCGGGCTTCTCGGACAGCCTGCGCGGCAAGGAAGTCGAGGATCTGATCGCCGACGTCAGCGATTTCGTGCGCAAGAGCCCGGCGATCGCGATCGGCACTGCCGCTGCGCTCGGCTTCGTACTGGCCCGCGTCGTCAAGGCGGGCACTGACGCCGACACCACCCCCGTGGTCAAGGGCTGACCCCGATCATGGGGGACGAGGGGCTGGGAACGGTCGTCAGTCGCGTCGTCGAGGATGCGAAGGCCTATGCCCGGGCCGAGGTGACGCTATGGAAGACGGTCGCAGGCACGCGCGGATCGCAGGCCGGCATCGCCGCCGGTCTCGCGGTCGGTGCGGTGGTCATCGCGCTGTCGGCGGTCACCGCGCTGCTGGTTGGGGCGATCCTGTCGCTGCGCCCGATCATGGGACCGGGCTGGGCGACACTGCTGGTCGTCGTCATCGCACTCGTGATCGCGGCGATCCTCGCCAAGGTCGCGCTGTCGAGCTTCAAGCGCGTCGTCGCGCCACTGGGAGACAGCTGATGATCCCGCCGACCCTCGCCGCCGCCCGCGCCGACGCGCTGCTCAAGCGCGCCCGGTTGCAGGCCAGCCTCGCCGAGGCGAAACATCGCCTGTCGCCTTCGACCATCGCCTCGAACGTCGCCCACGACCTGCGCGACAAGGCGGAGGACGGTGTCGCCGTCGTGATGGAGCGTCCTGGCGTCGCGGCGGGCATCGCCACCGGTATCGTCGCGCTACTTGCCCGCAAGCGCATCGCCCGCCTGTTCCGCAAGGCGCCACCGCCGCCCCCGGCCCCCATCGCCCCGCCCCCGCCCGTCCCGAACAAGGAATGACATCATGAGCGAACTCAAGACCGCCCCGCACGAAACCACGGGCACGATCGACACGCTGAAGGAAAAGGCGTCGACCGCCGCCCACGCGACCAGCGACGCCGCGCACGACGCCGCCAAGCGCGCCTCGGAAGCGGCGCACGAAGCCGCACAGCGCGGGTCGGAAACGATCGAAACCAACCCGCTCGCCGTCCTCGCCGGCGGCTTGGCGCTCGGTGCCGTGCTCGGTGCGCTGCTGCCGCGCACCGCGCAGGAGACCAAGACCCTCGCCCCGCTCGGCAAGAAGCTGGCCGCCGCCGCCGCCGCCGCCGCCGCGACCGCACGCGACGTCGGCAAGGAACAGCTGACCGCCGCACTGCCCAGCAAGGACGGCGCCAAGGAACAGCTGCGCTCGGCGTTCAGCACCGTCGTGCAGGCCGCCGCCGACAGCGGCAAGGCTGCGGTCAAGCGCTGATCGCTGCCAGTTTATGGCTTGAAGGGTACGCCCGGTCCGCTATGCGGGCTGGGCGTAACTTTTTTGCACTGCGGGAACGATCATGAGCAAACTCCACCTCGTCTTCGGCGGCCGCGTCTCCGATCCGCGCACGCTCGACTTCGCCGACCTGAAGGCGATCGACGTCGTCGGCATCTTCGGCGACTATGCCAGCGCCGAAAAGGCATGGCGCGCCGCGGCGCAGCGGACCGTCGACGATGCCGAGATGAAATATGTGGTGGTGCACCTGCACCGCCTGCTCGAGCCGGAACTGCCGGGGGCGTAAGGCGCCCGCACACCCGGACGCCCCCTCACTCCGTTCCGGACGGCTGCCCTTGCCCGTCCCAGGCAGCCTTCCCCACCCCGTTCGGTTCGAGCAGCTTCGAGCTTGTCGAGAAGCGTCCGTCGAGAACGCCTCTCGTGGGGCAACCCCTTCTCGACTACGGTTCTCGACAGGCTCGAACCTCCGCTCGAAGCGAACGGGGAGGTTGAGGGAAGGAGGCAAATGACTCAGTTGGGGCTGCCAGCTTCCACCCGCCGCCCCCAACGCCACCGCAACAGCGGCCGCAGCAACAGCATTCCGGCAACGAACCCGCCGGCATGGGCCGCCCCGGCGATCGGCATCTCGCTCCCCGCGCTCGCCCAGCCGACAACCAGGTTGAGCAGCGTCCAGCTCACCCCCAGCCACACCGCATGGACGACATGCGCCGGCACCGGCCCGATCGCCTTCGCCTTGCCCCCGCCGAACAGCAGCGCATAGGCGCCGATCAATGCCGAGATCGCCCCGCTCGCCCCGATCATCGGCGCGGGCGAAGTCGGCCCCGCCAGCCACTGCGCGGCGACCGACGCATAAGCCCCGACCAGCAACAGCACCAACACCCCGCGCAAGCCCACTGCGCGCTGCATCGGCGTGCCCACGATCGCGAGCGTCAGCAGGTTGAAGCCCAGATGCAGCCACCCGTCATGAATGAACGCGGCGGTGACCGGCGTCAGCCACACCGGGACGAACGGCGCAAACCCCTCGATCGACGCGACATTGCTGGTCATGCGCAGCGGTACAAAGCCCGCCGCGATCGCCGCGCTCCACACACCGCCGGTCAGGATCAGCCACGCGCTGACGCACGCGATCAACCCGCCGATCACCAAGATCGACGGCGAGGGACGCCGTTCGAACATCGGGGTCTAGATGAACTCGATCTTCGAGATCTGGTAGTAACGGTCGCCCGACGGCACCGTCACTTCGACATCGTCGTCGACCTTGCGCCCGATCAGCGCGCGGCCCATTGGCGAATTATACGAGATGCGGCCCGACTTGGCATCCGCCTCGGTCTGGCCGACGATCTGATAGGTGACCGCCTTGTCATCCTCGTCGAGCAGCGTGACGGTCGCGCCGAACACGACCTTGTCACCCGACAGATCCTTGGGATCGATGACCTGCGCGCGGCTCAGCTTGTCCTCGATATCGGCGATCGACGCCTCGATCTGGCCCTGCCGCTCCTTCGCCGCATGATATTCGGCGTTTTCGGACAGGTCGCCATGCGCGCGCGCTTCCTCGATCGCGTCGATGATCTGCGGCCGTTCGACCTTCAGTTGCTTGAGGTGCGCCGTCAGGCGATCATAGCCCTCTTGCAACATCGGCATCTTTTCGACCGTCGCCATCGCGCGCGCGTCCCTTTTGTCATTACCCCCGCCACACGGACGGGCCTCCCTGCCCGTCCGCGCGCAACATTCCGCTGATGGGGATCAGTTGTGCGATTGCGAATAATAGGACTGCAACGGCCGCACTTCAAGGGACCGGGCACCCAGCGCCTGAATGGCCTGCGCCACCGCGACGCTGGCGGGCGCCGTAGTGAAATACGGCACCTTCTGCGACTGGGCCGACGCGCGGATCGATTCCGAATCCTTCAGCGACTGCCACCCTTCGGTGGTGTTGAAGATCATCGCGATATCGCCGTCGAAAATCTTGTCGACGATATGCGGACGACCCTGCGCCACCTTGTTCACCCGTTCCACCGGCACGCCGTTCTCGGCGAGGTAATCGGCCGTCCCGCTGGTCGCGACGATCCTGAAGCCCAGCTCGACCAGCAACTGCACGCCTGGCAGGATCACCGGCTTGTCGCTCGACTTGACCGACACGAACACCGTGCCGCTGTTGGGCAGGACGATGTTGGCACCCATCTGCGCCTTGGCAAAGGCGGTGGCGAAATCACCGTCGATTCCCATAACTTCGCCGGTCGACTTCATTTCCGGTGACAGGACCGGATCGACGCCGGGGAAGCGTCCCCACGGGAAGACCGCTTCCTTGACCGCGACATGATCGATGTCGCGATCGATGACCGGCAGGTTGGCCAGCTTCTCGCCCGCCATCACCCGGGCTGCGATCTTGGCGACCGGCGTCCCGATCGCCTTGGCGACGAACGGCACCGTGCGGCTGGCGCGCGGATTGACCTCGATCAGATAGACCTTGCCGTCCTTGACCGCGAACTGGATGTTCATCAGCCCCTTGACGTTCAGCGCCTTGGCCAGCGCCACCGTCTGCCGCTCGATCTCGGCGATGGTATCGGCACCCAAGGAATAGGGCGGCATCGAACACGCGCTGTCGCCCGAATGGACGCCCGCTTCCTCGATATGCTGCAACACGCCCGCGACGACCACATCGTCGCCATCGGCGATCGCATCGACATCGACCTCGATCGCGTCGCGCAGATACTGGTCGATCAGGACCGGCGAGTCCCCCGATACCTGCACCGCAGTCTGGATATAGTCGTCGAGCTGCCCGAGCGAATCGACGATCTCCATCGCCCGCCCGCCCAGCACATAGCTCGGCCGCATCAGCACCGGATAGCCGATCCGATCGGCGATCACCGCCGCCTCGTCGCGGCTGCGCGCCAGTCCATTGGCCGGCTGGAGCAGACCCAGCGAGGTGACCAGATCGGCGAAGCGCTCGCGGTCCTCGGCCAGATCGATCGAATCCGGCGTGGTGCCCAGGATCGGGATACCGGCGGCCTCTAGCGCGCGGGCGAGGTTCAGCGGCGTCTGCCCGCCAAACTGCACGATCACCCCGACCAATTCGCCCTTCGACGCTTCGACATGCAGGATTTCCAGCACGTCCTCGGCGGTAAGCGGTTCGAAATACAGTCGGTCCGACGTGTCGTAATCGGTCGACACCGTTTCCGGGTTGCAGTTGACCATGATCGTTTCATAGCCGGCATCGCTCAGCGCGAAGCAGGCATGGCAGCAGCAATAGTCGAACTCGATCCCCTGCCCGATCCGGTTCGGCCCACCGCCCAGAATGACGATCTTCCTGGCGGCAGACGGCTGGCTCTCATCCTCCGGCTCGCCGAAGGTCGGCGCTTCGTAGGTCGAGTACATGTATGGCGTCTTCGCCTCGAACTCGGCGGCGCAGGTGTCGATGCGCTTGAACACCGGCCGTACACCCAGCTTGTGCCGATGTTGACGCACCTCGTCCTCGGTCACGCCGCCGGTCATCATCTTGACGACCTCGTGGATCAGGCCCGACCCGCGCGCGATGCCGCGTTCCATGCCGCGCAGATTGGCCGATTGCAGCGCCAGCCACGCCAGACGCTTGTCCGAAAAGCCCATCGCCTTCAGGCGACGCATGCCCGCCGCGTCCTGCGGCAGGCCGTTGGTGCAAACTTCGGTTTCCGCCGCGACGATTTCCGCCATGCGTTCGAGGAACCACGGGTCGTATTTGGCGATGGCGTGCACTTCGGCGACGGTGAAGCCTTCGCGCAGCGCCTGTGCCGCGACCAGCAACCGGTCGGGGGTCGCGACGGCCAGTGCCGCCTCGATCTCCGCACGCGGTGCACCCGCCAGCCGCTCGACGCTGTTGAAGCCCGACAGCCCGGTCTCCAGCCCGCGCAGCGCCTTCTGCATCGATTCATGGATATTGCGGCCGATCGCCATGACTTCGCCGACCGACTTCATCGCCGTCGATAGCACCGCCTGCGATCCCTTGAACTTTTCGAAGGCGAAGCGCGGGATCTTGGTGACGACATAGTCAATCGTCGGTTCGAACGATGCCGGCGTCGCACCGGTGATGTCGTTGGTGATCTCGTCGAGCGTATAGCCGACCGCCAGCTTGGCGGCGACCTTGGCGATCGGGAAGCCGGTCGCCTTCGACGCCAGCGCGGATGAGCGCGACACGCGCGGGTTCATCTCGATCACGATCAGGCGGCCGTCCTTCGGATTGACCGCGAACTGTACGTTCGAACCCCCTGTTTCGACACCGATTTCCCGCAGGACCGCGATCGATGCGTTGCGCATGATCTGGTATTCCTTGTCGGTAAGCGTCAGCGCCGGGGCGACGGTGATCGAATCCCCGGTGTGCACGCCCATCGGGTCGATATTCTCGATCGAACACACGATGATGGCGTTGTCCGCACGATCGCGGACCACCTCCATCTCATATTCCTTCCAGCCGAGCAGCGATTCCTCGATCAGCACTTCGGTGGTCGGCGACGCGTCCAGTCCCTCGCGGACAATGCGCAAAAATTCGTCGCGGTTATAGGCGACGCCGCCGCCGGTCCCGCCCAGCGTGAACGACGGGCGGATGATCGCGGGCAACCCGACATGCTCCAGCCCGGCCAGCGCCTCCGCCTCACTATGCGCGATATGGCTGCGCGCGGATTCGAGGCCGATCTTCTCCATCGCGACCTTGAACTTCTGACGGTCCTCGGCCTTGTCGATCGCCTCGGCATCGGCGCCGATCATCTGCACGCCGAACTTTTCGAGCGTACCGTCATTCGCCAGCGCCAGCGCAGTGTTCAGCGCGGTCTGTCCGCCCATCGTCGGCAGCACCGCATCGGGGCGTTCCTTCTCGATGATCTTGGCGACGACCGCCGGGGTGATCGGCTCGACATAGGTCGCGTCGGCCAGTTCGGGGTCGGTCATGATCGTCGCGGGGTTGGAATTGACAAGGACGATGCGATAGCCCTCCTCCTTCAACGCCTTGATCGCCTGCACGCCCGAATAATCGAACTCGCAAGCCTGGCCGATGACGATCGGCCCCGCGCCGATGACGAGGATGGACGAAATGTCGGTGCGTTTTGGCATGATTAGTCCTCGAACAGCGGCCCGCCGATCACGCCAATGATCGCGGAATATTCAGGTTTGAATACGCGGACCAACAGGGCTGCGTATTCATCAGTCAGATTGTGGAACTCGACGGCGACGTCACCATCGGGTCGCGCTTCTACGCTGTCAGGTTCGACGCCAACGCTGCCAAAATCCGCCAAGGCGGATGCGAGGCATTCGGGTCTGATCCTGAAGCGCACTAAGTCGAGCATCCGTTAGCTCTTCATCATCCCGACAAACCGCTCGAACAGATAGAAGCTGTCCTGCGGCCCGGGCGAAGCCTCTGGATGATACTGGACCGAAAACGCGCGACCACCGTCCACTTCGATGCCGGCATTCGATCCGTCGAACAGCGACACATGCGTCTCGCGGACGTTGGCGGGCAGGCTGTCGCGCTCGACCGCAAAGCCGTGGTTCATGCTGGTGATCTCGACCGCGCCGTCGGACAGGCGCTTGACCGGATGGTTCGCGCCGCGATGGCCCTGATGCATCTTGGTCGTGGTCGCGCCCACCGCGAGGCCGAGCAGCTGGTGCCCCAGACAGATGCCGAACAACGGCTTGCCGGTCTCCAGCAGTCGGCGGATCACCGGCACCGCATATTCCCCCGTCGCCGCCGGATCGCCCGGACCGTTCGACAGGAAAATGCCATCGGGGTTCGCTGCCATCACCTCTTCATAGGTCGCGGTGGCCGGTAGCACGGTTACTTCAGCACCAGCGTGAACAAGGTTGCGGAAGATATTGCGTTTGCTGCCATAATCGATCGCAACGACATGCGGACGCGATGTGCTTTGCGTGGCACCTTCGCCACCTTCCGCGTGCGTGCTGTCGTCATAGCCCTTGCCCAGATGCCACGCCCCGCCGGCCCAGCCATAATGCGTCTCGCACGACACCGTCTTGGCAAGGTCCATGCCCTCCAGCCCCGGCCAAGCCTGCGCCTGTGCCAGCAGCGCCGGAATGTCGAACTCGCCCGCCGCCGAATGCGCGATCACCCCGTTGGGCGCCCCGCCCTGCCGGATGCGCCGGGTCAGCGCCCGCGTATCGATGCCGGCCAGCCCGATCCGGTTGTGCCGCGCCATCCAGGCATCAAGATGTTCATTCGACCGGAAATTCGACGGCGCCGTCACATCCTCGCGAACAATCATGCCCAGCGCGTGCGGGTCGTTCGCCTCGACGTCGTCGACGTTGGTGCCGACATTGCCGATGTGCGGAAAAGTGAAGGTGATGATCTGCCCGGCAAAGGACGGATCGGTCATGATCTCCTGGTACCCGGTCATCGCGGTGTGGAAGCACACCTCGCCGACCGCAGCGCCCTCCGCGCCGAAGCCACGGCCCCACAGCACGTCGCCATTGGCAAGGACGAGAACCCCGGTGGCTCCTTCGGGCATGGCGAATGGCTTGGCGTCGGCCATGATGGGCGGGCACTCCTGGGTTTGTCTGATGATGTCGCTAAGCGGTGGCGGCTAGTCCCAACGTCCCGCCCCGTCAATCCTGTGATCGCGGATCGATTGCGGCTATGCGTGATCGCTTATCCGAATGAGAGACACTGGAACCGCCATGATTCGCGACACCATCAAGGACGCCCTCGTCACCGCCATGAAGGGCGGCGACAAGGAGACGACGGCCACGATCCGCCTGATCCAGTCGGCGATCAAGAACCGCGATATCGAGGCGCGCACCGGCAAGGCTCCCGACAGCGACGACGCGCTGGTCGTCGAAGTGCTCCAGAAAATGGTCAAGCAGCGCCGCGAATCGATCGAGATGTACGAAAAGGGCAACCGCCCCGAACTCGCCGCTGGCGAAGCGCGCGAAGTGACCGTCATCGAACGCTTTTTGCCACAGCAGATGGACGAAGCACAGACGGCAGCAGCGATCGAGGCGATCAAGGCCGATCTGGGCGCTACCGGCATGAAGGACATGGGCCGCGTCATGGCCGAATTGAAGTCGCGCCACGGCAGCGAACTCGACATGAGCAAGGCGAGCGCGGCGGTGAAAGGGGCGCTGAGTTAAGCGTTGCCGTACCCGTTCCGTTCGGGGCATAAAGAGCCATGACCCTATCGCCCCAGTTCCTTGACGAGTTGCGCACCCGCACGACGCTGTCGGCGCTGGTCGGCAAATCGGTGAAGCTTCAGCGCTCGGGCAACGAGCACAAGGCCTGCTGCCCGTTCCATACCGAGAAGACGCCGAGCTTTTGGGTCAATGATGACAAGGGCTTCTACCACTGTTTCGGCTGCGGCGCGCATGGCGATGCGATCCGCTGGATGACCGATCAGCGCGGCCTGCCCTTCATCGACGCGGTGAAGGAACTGGCCGCCGCCGCCGGCATGGAGATGCCCGCGCAGGATGCGCGGTCGGCGAAGGCGGCGGAGCGCGCCAAAGGCCTGCATGAGTTGATGGCCGACGCACAAAGCTGGTTCGCCGATCGCCTCGGCGACGAAGGCGGCATTGCCCGCGACGCGCTCGTCAAGCGCGGCATCAAGCCCGAGACGGCGCGCGCGTTCGGCATGGGCTATGCCCCCGATGCGCGCGGCCGGTTGAAGGCAGCGCTGGCATCCTATGGCGATCCGATGCTGGTCGAATCGGGGATGCTGATTTCGGTCGAGGGCAAGGAGCCGTACGACCGCTTCCGCGGACGGCTGATGATCCCGATCCGCGACGCACGCGGGCGGACGATCGCGTTCGGCGGGCGCATCCTCGGCGATGGCGAGCCGAAATATCTGAACTCGCCCGAAACCCCGCTCTTCGACAAGGGGCGCACCCTCTACAATATCGACCGGGCACAGGCCGCCGCGCGGAAGGCCAAGCGGGTGATCGCGGTCGAGGGCTATATGGACGTCATCGCCCTGGCCCAGGCCGGTTTCGATGAGGTCGTTGCCCCGCTCGGCACCGCGCTGACCGAGCATCAGCTCGAACGGCTGTGGCGGATGGCCGACTGCCCGATCCTGTGCTTCGACGGCGACGCGGCCGGGATCAAGGCGGCGCGGCGCGCGGCAGAACGCGCGCTGCCGCTGCTGCAACCGGGCAAAAGCATTTCGATCGTCACCATTCCCGACGGCATGGACCCTGACGATCTGGTGCGTGCGGAGGGACCGCAAGCGTTCGAAGACCTGCTTGCCCGCCGCGAATCGCTGTCCGATTTCCTGTGGCGGCTGGAGCTGGCGACGCTGCCCCCCGGCGCCGGCCCCGACGAGCGCGCGGCGTTCGAGCACGAACTGGCGCGCCTCGCCGGTACGATCACCCATGAAGGCATTCGCCGCGAGTATTTTCGTACCTTCAAGGATCAGTTCTTCGCGCTGTTCGGTGCCAAGGACCGCCGCCTGCGCATCGTCGCCAACGACATGGCGGCGGCGGCCGATGTCAAGGAAGTCGATCTGGTCTTCGCCTTCCAGCGCGCGGTGCTGATGGGGCTGATGCAGCATGTCGACGTGCTGACCCGCCACTGTGAACTGGTCGCCCAGTTGCCGATCAAGAACCAGCAGTTGCAGCGCTGGCGCAATCACCTGATCGACCTTGCCATCTATCGCAACGACCTGAGCGAAAGCCTGCTGAGCGACACGATCGCCAATGACCGGCAGCTGGTCGATATGGCTCGGCGTAACAAGGAGACCGATCTCGCCTTCAGCTTCTGGCTGCGCGAGGCCGACCGCGAAACCGCCGAGACCGATCTGCTGCGCGTCATCCAGATCTTGGTCGACGAACAGGCCTGCCGCCGGGCAGAAAATGCCGCTGCCGAACGCTGCCGGCAGGAGACGACCGAGCGCACCTTCGCCGACTATCAACAGGCACGCTCGAACCATGCCGCGGTGCAGGCACGGATCCGTAGCTGGATGGAGGAACTGGACGAGGCGGCTTGATCCCCTTCGCCCCGCCTCCCATATCGCCGTCGTAGAATTGCCGGAAATCCGCGGCCGGACCGCCCGATTGCTCGCTCTTGGCTTGCAAATCCGGCGGTGTCGGACGAAGACGACCGGTAAAATAGCGCTAGGCGAACGCGCTGCATAAATTTCTGAGGGTTATTGATGGCCAAGGCGAATGGTGGCGGCGACGACACGATCGATTCCGGCGATGCGCCGCTGATCGACCTGAACGAAGGGTCGATCAAGAAGCTGGTCGCGCGCGCCAAGAAACGCGGTTACATCACCGTCGACCAGTTGAACGAAATGCTGCCGCAGGATCAGATGACCTCGGAGCAGATCGAGGACATCATGTCGGCGCTGAACGACATGGGTGTCAACGTCGTCGAGAATGAGGACGCGGGCGAGGACGGCGAGAGCGAGGAGCGCGCCAAGCAGGAAGAAGACGACGGCGACGACAATGCCGGCGAACAGGACGACGCGTCCGCTGCGTTCGAACCGGCCAAGAAGAAGGAAACCGTCGACCGGACCGACGATCCGGTCCGCATGTACCTGCGCGAAATGGGTGCGGTCGAACTGCTCAGCCGCGAGGGCGAAATCGCCATCGCCAAGCGGATCGAGGCCGGTCGCGACACGATGATCTTCGGCCTGTGCGAATCACCGATCACTTTCAACGCGATCATCGGCTGGTCGACCGCGCTAAACGAAGGCACGATGCAGCTGCGCGAGATCCTCGATCTCGACGCGATGCTCTCGAAGGACCCGGCTCCGGAATCGCTGTCCGACGACGAGGACGCCGATGACAATGGCGAGATTTCATCGAAGAACGCCGGCCCCAGCTTCAAGGAAGAGGAAGAGCCCGAGGAAGCCTCGGCCGACGAGGACGAGGACGGCGAACGCCGCGCCCCGCGCCCGAGCGACGACGAGGATGAGGACAACACTCTCAGCCTCGCGCAGATGGAGGAACAACTCAAGCCGCAGGCGCTGGAGAAGTTCGCCAACATCACCGCGATCTTCAAGAAATTCTCGAAGATGCAGTCGCAGCGCTTGGACGCGATGGCGACCGGCGACGGGCTGTCGAGCGCTGAGGAACGTAAGTATCAGAAGCTGCGCGAGGAACTGACTGCCGAGGTCGAAAGCGTCCAGTTCCATCAGGCGAAGATCGAATATCTGGTCGATCAGCTCTATGCCTATAACCGCCGCCTGACCGCTTTGGGCGGGCAGATGCTGCGGCTGGCCGAGCGGCACAAGGTCCCGCGCAAGGCGTTCCTCGACAGCTATGTCGATCACGAGCTCGACGAGCAATGGCTGACCTCGGTCGCGACGATCGACAAGAAGTGGAAGGCGTTCGCGGAGAACGAAGGCGCCGCCGTCGACCGCATCCGCACCGAAATCGGCGAGATCGCGCAGCAGACCGGTATGGCGCTCAGCGAGTTCCGCCGCATCGTCAACATGGTGCAGAAGGGTGAGCGCGAGGCGCGTATCGCCAAGAAGGAAATGGTCGAGGCGAACCTGCGTCTCGTCATTTCGATCGCCAAGAAATACACCAATCGCGGGCTGCAATTCCTCGACCTGATCCAGGAGGGGAATATCGGGCTGATGAAGGCGGTCGATAAGTTCGAATATCGCCGTGGCTACAAGTTCAGCACCTATGCGACGTGGTGGATCCGGCAGGCGATCACCCGCTCGATCGCCGACCAGGCGCGGACGATCCGCATCCCGGTCCACATGATCGAGACGATCAACAAGCTGGTCCGCACCAGCCGCCAGTTCCTGCACGAACAGGGCCGCGAACCGACGCCGGAGGAAATGGCCGAACGGCTGTCGATGCCGCTCGAAAAGGTTCGCAAGGTGATGAAGATCGCCAAGGAGCCGATCAGCCTCGAAACGCCGATCGGCGACGAGGAGGATTCGCACTTGGGCGACTTCATCGAGGACAAGAACGCGATCATCCCGGTCGATGCCGCGATCCAGGCGAACCTGAAGGAAACGGTCACCCGCGTCCTTGCCAGCCTCACGCCGCGTGAAGAGCGCGTGTTGCGCATGCGGTTCGGCATCGGCATGAACACCGACCACACGCTCGAAGAGGTCGGGCAGCAGTTCAGCGTGACCCGCGAACGCATCCGCCAGATCGAGGCGAAGGCGCTGCGCAAGCTCAAACATCCGAGCCGCAGTCGCAAGATGCGCTCTTTCCTCGACCAGTAATCGACCCGCCCCGGCTCTTGCAAAAGCGCCGGGGCGTTTCGTTTCGGCGTCGGACCGAAGCGCTTTTAGCGCTGTTGAACGCGGTTAAAGTGCTGGAAACCTTGTTCCTACGCGCTTGGGTTATCTCTTGCAGGCATACCATCGGTCGAACGGGGATAGCCCGCTCGGACGACATTGGGAGCCGTTGGTGACAGTTGCGATAGCGAACGACACGCATGATTGGGGCGTCGCCGATCGGGTGGCGCAGATCGTTCATGCCGACGGAAGCGGGACCCATGCCACGCCCGAACGCCTGTCGCGCGGCGGTGTAGCTTTACGCGATATCGCCGATGCGCTGCACCAGCTCGGTACCCTCCACGGACGCCATCCGGGTGTCGTCGATCTGGCGACCAGCGCGACCAACAATCCCGCCGCCGACGCCTGGCTGGCACATGCCGGTGCGGCGTTCGTCGAGGAACGCGCCTATCTGATCCGTGTCGCCGCCGCCGCCGGACCGCCGCCGGGCACCCCCGGACAGGCCGCCGCCGAAGCCGCGCTCGCGACGCAGCGCAACGCCATCGACCTGTTGTCGCGATCGATCCGTCCCGGTTGCGCGCTGGGCGCGGCGATCGCGGTGACGCTCGACTGGCCGGTGATCCGCCGCCCGCTCGATGCCGCGGCCGAACGCATGGGCATCGACGTCATCCCCTGCACCCTGCCCTCGCCCGGACAGACCCGGCAGCTGATCGAGGCGGTCGCGATCAACGCAGCGGTCGAGCGGGCGATGACCTTCGGCGTGCATCAGCTGCTCGCCCAGCATCGCGGGCTGTGGGACCTCCTCGCCGCTCGCGCCGAAAGCCGCGGCTAGCGTCCGGCCGTGTCTGTCCGTATCGCTGGGTCCATGACCAAGGAACAGGCGATGCGGTTCGAAGGAACCCAGAACTATGTCGCGACCGACGACCTGAAGGTCGCGGTCAATGCCGCGGTGACGCTGCGTCGGCCGCTGCTGGTGAAGGGCGAGCCCGGTACCGGCAAGACAGTGCTGGCGCAGGAGATCGCCCGCGCGATCGGCGCACCGCTGATCGAATGGAACGTCAAGTCGACCACCCGCGCGCAGCAGGGGCTGTACGAATATGACGCGGTGGCGCGGCTGCGCGACGGGCAGCTGGGCGATCCGCGCGTCCATGATATCGCTAACTATATCCGCCGCGGCAAATTGTGGGAGGCGTTCGTCAGCCCGACGCTGCCGGTGCTGCTGATCGACGAGGTCGACAAGGCCGATATCGAGTTCCCCAACGACCTCCTTCACGAACTCGATCGCATGGCGTTCGATGTGTACGAGACCGGCGAGCGGGTGACCGCGCGCGAACGCCCGATCGTCGTCATCACCTCCAACAACGAAAAGGAACTGCCCGACGCCTTCCTGCGCCGCTGCTTTTTTCATTATATCCGCTTCCCCGACCGCGCGACCATGCAGGCGATCATCGACGTGCATTTCCCAGGTATCCAGACGCTGCTGGTCAACCGCGCGCTCGACCTGTTCTTCGCGGTCCGCGAGACGGCGGGGCTGAAGAAGAAACCGTCGACCAGCGAGTTGCTCGACTGGCTCAAGCTGCTGCTCCACGACGACATGCCGCTGGAGGTGCTGGCGTCGCACGATCGGGCCAAGGCGATCCCGCCGCTGCACGGCGCGCTACTGAAAAACGAACAGGACGTGATGCTGTTCGAACGACTGGCCTTCCTGCACCGGGGCAAGGACCGCTGATCACGACAGGGGTTGCGCAGTGTCGACGATTTGTTAACCATGTTCGACAATCACTTGGCGACCATCGTTCGGCAGGATCGTCATCATGTTCGGTTCGCTCGTCCGGGGCTTCCTGCTCCTTGCCTTTGCCGCCATCGTCAGCGTGCCGGTCGGCGCGCGCTCGTTGCTCGACTATGTCGGGCAATGCGTGCCCTTTGCGCGGGCGGCGTCGGGCATCGAAATCTACGGGGACGCCTGGACCTGGTGGGATCAGGCCGACGGTCGCTATCCACGCGGGCACAAGCCGAGGGTCGGCGCCGTCCTCGCTTTTGCCCGGACCGATCGCCTGCCGCTCGGCCACGTCCTCGTCATCAGCCGCGTGGTCGAACCGCGCGTCGCGATGGTCACCCATGCCAACTGGTCGCGGATCAACGGCGTACGCGGCGGCGTCGAACAGGACGTGACCGTGTTCGATGTGTCGGCCAAGGGCGACTGGACGAAGGTCAAGGTCTGGTACCGCGATACGCAGGGGCTGGGCGGATCCGAATATCCGACGCACGGCTTCATCTACGGTCCCCGCCCCGCCGCCGAACTGAGCGGCAAGGCACCGGACTATGTCGGGTCGCTGATCGACGCCTACGCGCGCTGACCGCTTGCTGCCGGCCTTGACGATCGGACAGCGGCGTGGCGTCTGCGCGGCGATCGCGCTGGCCACCCTAGCCGGGCTTGCGGTACGCATCCTCGCCGCGCACGGCGGATTGTGGCTGGACGAGGCATGGTCGGCGGTCGTTGCGCAGGACGTCGGGACTCCCGCCGGGATATTCGTCCGGATCAACCACGACAACAATCACCATCTCAACAGCCTGTGGCTGCAATGGGTCGGCAGCACCGCGCCGCCGCTGTTCCAGCGCGCGCTGTCGATCGTCACCGGCACCGCGACCATCCCACTCGCCGCCGCCATCGCACTGCGCCGGGGGCGGGCGGCGGCGGTCCTTGCCGCCATCGCCTTTGCCGGTTCGCCCTTCCTCGTGACCTTCGGATCGGAGGCGCGCGGCTATGCGCCGATGCTGCTCGCATGGGTCGCGGCGATCGGCGTGGCCGACCGCTGGCTAGCCGCACCCGACGGGCAGCCGCCAGCGACCGCGATGCTGCTGGCGGCGATCTTCGGGTGTCTATCGCAGGCGACGATGCTGTTCGGCCTCGCCGGGCTGGGCGGCTGGGTCGGGATCGAGCGGTGGCGCGCCGCCGGCTGGCGGGGCTCGCTACGCGATACGGTACGCCTGTTCGCCCCCGCGCTGATCGCCGTGGCGTTACTGATCGCGATCGCGGTCGGCGCGGCAATGACCAGCAGAAACGGCTTCCAGTTCGGCGCACGCGAACCGCATAACATGACGAAATGGCTGATCGCGCTCGAACAGCTCTGGACGTGGAGTTGCGGGCTGTGGGTTATCGCCCCGGCCGTCGCCATCGCCGGCTGCTTCGTCCGCGACCGGTTGATCGGCTTGGTCCTGCTGACCGGGGTCGGCCTGCCGCTGGCGGTCGCGTTGCTCGCGCTGCCGAACAGCGGCGCCGCCCGCTATTACATCATCGCCGTCCCGCCACTGCTGCTGCTAGCGGCGAGCACCCTGCCCGTCCTGTGGAGGAAGCGCCGCGCCTGGCGCCTCCCCGTCCTGGTTGTCGGTGCCCTGTTCAGCTGGACAGCGATCGACCGCGACCTCGCACTGGTCGCCAATCTGCGCGGCGATCCCGGCCGGGCGGTCCGAACCTTGGCTGCCGTAGCGCCACAGGGGGCCACCGTCTCGGTAGCATTGTCGCGTTCGACCGCGATCCTCAACGCTGCCGCCCGATCGCAACGCTATCCCCTGACCATCGACGACGGCCCCTGCGCACCGTTCCGCTTTATCGAACGCGATGGCTATAACCCCTTTCCCGACCCGCTGATTCGCTGCGGCCGCCGTTTCCGCGAAATCGCGCGTGGCGATCCGGCCGGCCTGTCGGGCAGCCACTGGCGCCTCTACGCCCGATCGCGTTAGACCCGCCCCATGTTCCATTCGTTCGTCGACGCGCTGCGCAGCGCCGGCATCGCCGTCAGCATTCGCGAGCATCTCGTCCTGCTCGACGCGCTTGGGCGCGGCGTGATCGATCCCGACCTCGACAGCTTCTATCACCTCGCCCGCGCGACCTTCGTGAAGGATGAGGGGCTGGTCGACCGCTTCGACCGCGTGTTCGCACAGGTCTTCGCCGGCATCGACGCCACCAATGGCGTCGACCCGCTAACCCTGCCCGACGAATGGCTCCGCCGCATCGCCGAACGCTATCTGTCGCCCGAGGAGATGGCAAAGATCGCGCCGACCGGCGACTGGGACGCGCTGATGGAACTGCTGCGCCAGCGGCTAGCCGAGCAGCAGGAACGGCATGAGGGCGGATCGAAATGGATCGGCACCGGCGGCACCAGCCCGTTCGGCCATGGCGGCTATAATCCGGAGGGCGTCCGTATCGGCGGCGAGAGTCGCCATCGCCGCGCGGTCAAGGTCTGGGAACGCCGCGAATTCCGCAACCTCGACAACGGACGCGAACTCGGCACCCGCAACCTGAAGATCGCGCTTCGCCGCCTGCGCCGCTTCGCCCGCGAAGGCGCCGCCGACGAACTCGACCTCGACGCGACGATCGTGGGTACCGCGCGGCGCGGCTTTCTCGACGTCACGATGCGGCCGGAACGGCGCAATGCGGTCAAGCTGCTGCTGTTCCTCGATGTCGGCGGATCGATGGATCCGTTCGTCGCGCAGGTGGAGGAGCTATTCTCGGCCGCCACGTCGGAGTTCCGCCACCTCGACTTCTTCTATTTCCACAACTGTATCTATGAGGGCGTGTGGCGCGACAATCGCCGCCGCTGGGCCGAACAGACGTCGACCGCTGAACTACTGCGGACCTATGGCCCCGATTACCGGCTGATCGTGGTCGGCGATGCGGCAATGAGCCCGTACGAAATCCTGCAACCTGGCGGATCGGTCGAGCATATGAATGCGGAGGCCGGCGCCGTCTGGCTGCAACGGCTGACCGCGCACTGGCGGTCGGCGGCGTGGATCAATCCCGCGCCGCAGGACCATTGGCAATGGTCCCATTCAACCCAGTTGATCCGCGACCTGTTCGCCGACCGGATGTATCCGCTGACCCTCGACGGACTCGATGCCGCCATGCGCGAATTGTCGCGCCGGCGGTAAGCGTCAAAGTTCGTCGATCGCCTCGTGCAGCTTGGCAAGCATCACCTTATCGCCCGGCACCGCCGCCGCCGCCGCACTCGACAGCGCCATCAGGTCGACCGCGCCGAAACTGGCCGCCAGCCCTTTCAGCCGGAACGCCGCCGGCTGCCAGCCATCGGTGTCCGCCGCTTCCAACGCACCGAGCGCCTTCTGCGCGCTGTCGACAAAGGCTCGGCGAAGCTCGGCGATCAGTTGGGGTTCGTCGCCCAACGCCGCCGCCAGCGCCGCATCGATTGCTCCGGGATCATAGACCATGGATGAACGATACGCCCCCAAAGATTAACAGACAGTTACCTCCCGATCGTTCGACCGGTCTGTCGTTGACGGCAGGTCCATGATAGACGGTGGCACATGAATGGGGGTTCGATCACCGGGCTGCAACAGCCGCACCACCCTGCCGACGACGGCCACGTCGCCCAGGACGAAGCGCAGCACTGGCTGGCGGAGGCGGTGGCCGAGCCCGAGCCGATCCGCCGCAACTGGATCGGACCGACGCTTGCCGCCCTCGCCGTGCTGGGCTGGACCGGGGGGATGCTCGCCTGGAGCGCGCCGTCGCTGCCCGCGCTCGGGCCGATCGGGCTGGTGTCGTTCATCGCCGCCTTGTGCGTGCCGCCGATGATGCTCGGCGTCGGCTGGCTGCTGCTCCGCCGGAACAGCCGGGCGGAGGCCCGCCGCTTCGCCGCCACTGCGCAGGCGATGCGTGCCGAGGCGCAGGCGCTGGAGGCGGTCGTCACCCGCGTGCGCCAGACGCTGGCGGAGTCGCGCCGGGAATTGGCGGAGCAGACCCAGTCGCTGCTGGCTCTAGGCGATAGCGCGACCGACCGGTTGCGCGGCGTCAGTGCCGGGATCGGCGAACAGGTCGACGCGATCGAAACCACCGCCGGCCGGCTCGAACGGGTGGCCGATGCGACCCAGCAGCGGCTGTCGACGGTGCTGTCCTCGCTGCCCCGCGCGCGCGCCGAAGCGGCGGAGATGGCCGCGCTGGTCGAAGCGACCGGCCTGTCGGCCAGCGAACGCGTCGCCGCGCTCGACGCGCAGCTGGTCGTCGTTTCGCAACGCGCGCGTGAGGCCGACGAACTGGCCGGCGGTGCGGCGCAGCGGCTGGCGGCGCATATGAACCGGATGGAGGCGACCAGCGAGAGCGCCGGTGCTCGCCTCGAAACCGTCATCGCCACCATGTCCGAAGCGATCGACGCCGTGCTCGAACGCGCGGCCGCCGCGATCGACGAATCGCGCAAGGCGATCACCGCACAGGGTGACGCGACCATCGCCATGATCGAGGCGAATGGATCGGCGATCGAACGCGCCGGTCGCGAAGGCGCCGAACAGCTGGCTGGCCGCGTGGCGGCAATCGACTCGGCGATCCAGATGCTCACCGGGCAGCTGAACGACCGCCGCCGCGATGGCGAGGCGTTGCTGGCGCTGCTCAACGATGGATTGGCCGGGGTCGACGACCGGTTCGAACGGTTACGGATCACCGGGGTCGAACGGACCCAGGCGGTAGCCGGATCGGTCGATGCGCTGACCCAGGTCGCCGATGCCCTGTGCGAAGCGCTGGCCAATGGCGACGTCACCGCCCGCCGCGTGATCGCCAGTGCCGAGGAAGTGCTGACCGCGCTCGACGCCGCGGCGCGCGAAATGGACGAGACGCTGCCCGGCGCGCTCGACCGCCTCGACAGCCGCATCGCCGCCAGTCGCGCGGTCGTCGCCCAGTCCAAGCCCGAATTGCTCGCGCTGGTCACCGCGGCCGAAAGCACGCACGAGGCGATCGAGGCGATTGCCGGGGTGGTGGCGATGCAGCGCGACACGCTGTCGACCGTCCAGCAGTCGCTGCTCGACACGCTCGATCGCGGGGCCGACCGGATCGAGAATGTCCGCACCATCGTCGACGAAACGATCGCGACGACGATCCACTTCTCCGAAGACGCTGCGCCGCGTTTGACCGAAGCGATGCTCCGCATCCGCGATACCGCCGAAGCCGCCAGCGAACAGGCGCGAGAGACGCTGGCCAAGGTCCTGCCCGACGCCGCCCGCGATCTCGAGGCAAAAGGCGCCCGTGCGCTTGCCAACGCCGTCGACAGCGCGGTGAAGGGGCAGGTCGCCGAACTATCCGCCATTGCCAACCACGCCGTCGCCTCGGCGATCGAGGCATCGGAACGCCTGTCGCGGCAGATGCTCGACATCGCTGACACCAGCAAGCAACTCGATGAGCGTATCGCGACCGCTCGCGCCGAACGCGAGGCAGCCGACAGCGACCAATTCTCGCGCCGCGTGTCGTTGCTGATCGAGGCGATGAATTCAGCCGCGATCGACATCGCCCGGTCGCTGTCGACCGATGTCTCCGACACCGCCTGGGCCGCCTATCTGAAGGGCGATCGTGGCGTCTTCACCCGCCGGGCGGTGCGGCTGGTCGACGGCACGCAGGCACGCGAGATTGCGGCGCTCTACGATTCCGATCCCGACTTCCGCGATCAGGTGAACCGCTACATCCACGATTTCGAAGCGATGCTCCGCCAGATACTCGGCCTGCGCGACGGATCCCCGATGGGAGTGACCCTGCTGTCGTCGGACATGGGCAAGCTGTACGTCGTGCTGGCGCAGGCAATCGAGCGGCTGCGCAACTAGGCGGCTTCCCGGCAGAGAACGTTATGACACGCCGAGCGCGAACGATCTCGCTTCCCCCACCGTTCCTGAAACGTGTCTGGCTGCCGGACGAGGCATTGGCCTGGCAGGACCAGAATGCCTATCCCTTCTCGCTCCCGATCGTGTTGGGCGGCGGCTTCGATCTTACGTTCGAAAAGCCCATCACCGTCTTGGTCGGCGAAAATGGTTCGGGAAAGTCGACGCTGCTCGAAGCGATCGCGACCATGGCAGGCTTCGGCGAAGGCGGCGGCACGCAGGGCATGGCAGCGATCGGTCGATCTCCGGCGGCAGGTGAGGATGCCGGCCGGCTTGGCGACCTGCTCCGTGCGGCATGGCTGCCGCAGGTACGGCATGGCTGGTTCTTCCGCGCTGAAACCTTTTTCTCCGTTGCCCGCTATCTCGACGAAGTCGGATCACACCGCGCCGGCTATCTTCGCGCGTCGCACGGCGAAGGCTTCCTGCATTTCTTCGAAGAACGCCTGTCGGAACAGGGGTTGTTCATTCTCGACGAGCCGGAATCGGCGCTGTCACCGACCAAGCAGTTCGATCTTCTGAAGCTGCTCCGCAATCTGCAACGCGTCGAAACCTGTCAGGTCATCATGGCGACGCACTCGCCGATCCTGATGGCGCTGCCCGACGCCGATCTATGGCAGGTCGAACGCTTCGGCTTGCGTCCGACGACGCTGGAGGAAACCAGCCATTTCCGGCTGTACCGTGAATTCACCCGCTACCCACACGATCTGGTCGAGACTATTATCGATTGAGCTCGGCTCAATTGTAGAAGTTCAGCATGTCGGCCGTCACCCAACCATAGATGTAGTTGAGGTAAAAGCCGCCGAACAAAACCGCCGATACCAACGTCGTGCGCCACGCCATCCGCCCGAAGCGGAAGCCGGATGGGGCGCTGTCGGCCTGTCCCGGCACCGGGGGTTCGCCCGCTTCATGCGTCGTGCGAACCCCGAACGGCAACACTAGGAACATCGCCAGCACCCAGAACAACAGGTAGATGGCGAGCGCCGACTGCCAGGCCATGTGCCGCGCGTCAGGCCGGGATGATCAGGACGTCGACGACCGGCTTCTTGCCGGTCCAGCGCGTCGCCACCCGGCGCACCGCCAGACGGATCGCCTCCGGCAGCTTGGACCGCTCGCGTCCCTTCGCCGCTACCGTTTCCGCCGCCGCATCGACCGCTTCCTCGAGGAAGGGTTCGCGGTCTTCCTCGACCGGCACGCCCTGTACCCGGATCTGCGGCTCGCCGATCAACTGCCCGCGCCGATCGATCGCGACCGCCACCGACATATGGCCGAACGCCGCCAGCTTGCGCCGTTCGTTGATCGTCGTGCCATCGGCCGGCAGGATCACGTCGCCATCCAGCGCAAGCCGCCCGACGACCGCATGCCCGACCTTGGTCGGATTGCCCGGCGCCAGACGCACGATGTCGCCATTGGTCTGGACCAGCGTCTGATCGATCCCCTGCGACAGGGCGAAACGGGCATGTTCCATCAGGTGCCGCATCTCGCCATGCACCGGCATCAGGATTTTCGGGCGCAGCCAGCCATAGAGCTTGGCCAGTTCCGGTCGCCCGGGGTGACCCGACACATGCACATGCGCCTGCCGATCGGTCACCATCTCAATTCCCGCCGCGGCGAGCTGGTTCTGGATACGACCAATCGCGACCTCGTTGCCGGGGATCTGCTTCGACGAGAAGATGACGCGGTCGCCCGATTGCAGGCTCAGCTGATGCTCACGATTGGCGATCCGCGCCAGCGCCGCGCGCTGTTCGCCCTGCCCCCCGGTCGCGATGATGAGCACCTGATCGCGGGGCAAGCGCATCGCGGTGTCGAAATCAACGGTCTGCGGAAAGTCTTTCAGATAGCCGGTCGCCTTCGCAACCTTCAGGATGCGGTCGAGCGAACGGCCCGCGACACACACCTTGCGGTTGGTGTCGCGCGCGACCTCGCCCAGCGTGTGCAGCCGCGCCGCGTTCGAAGCGAAGCTGGTGACCATCACCCGCCGCCCTTCGGCGGAAGCGATCTGTTCGAACAGCCCCTTGCGGACATCGGCTTCCGATCCCGACGCCTCAGTATTGAAGACGTTGGTCGAATCACACACCAGCGCGAGGATACCCTGATCGCCGATCGCGGTCAGTTCCGCCGGGCTCGCCGGCGTCGCCACCATCGGCTGATCGTCGAGCTTCCAGTCGCCCGAATGGAACACCTTCCCATGCGGCGTGGAAATCACGAGCGAAGTCGATTCGGGAATCGAATGCGCCATCGGCACGAAACGAACGCCGAACGGACCGACATTCACGTCGCCGCCCAGCTGTACGATCTTCAGCTTCACCCGGTCGGCAATGCCCTCTTCGTCCAGCTTGCCGCGGATCAGCCCGGCGGTGAACGGCGTGGCATAGATCGGCACGCCCAGATCGGCGGCCAGATAGGGCAGCGCCCCGATATGGTCCTCATGCCCGTGGGTGATGACGATCCCGAGCAGCTGATCGCCGCGTTCCTCGATGAATTGCAGGTCGGGCAGCATCACGTCAATGCCCGGATAAGCGGGGTCGGCGAAGGTCACGCCGCAATCGACCATCAACCATTTGCCGGCGGTACCGTACAGGTTGACGTTCATGCCGATTTCGCCCGACCCGCCAAGCGCGACGAACAACAGTTCTTTCTTTGGTGTCACTCAATCTCTTTCAATGCCCGCGCCCATTCGCGGGTTCGGTTTCGTTCATTCGGTTGCCGTGGAAATATGGGTGCGGCGCCACAACATCGCCAGTCCCGTGATCGTCAGGTCCTGTTCGATCGAATCGAAGACCTGCGTATGTTTCTCGAAAAGGATCGCCAGACCGCCAGTGGCGATCACGCGGACCGGGCGGCCGATCTCCGCCTTCAGCCGCGCGACCAGCCCCTCGATCATCGCGATATAACCCCAATAGATGCCGATATGCATCTGGTCGGCGGTATTGCGGCCGATGACGGTCTTCGACGCCGGCGCCTCGATCGCGATCCGGGGCAGCTTTGCCGCCGCCGTCACCAGCGCGTCCAGCGACAGGTTGATCCCAGGCGCGATGATCCCGCCCTTATATGCTCCGGTATAATCGACTACGTCGAACGTTGCGGCAGTGCCGAAATCGACGACGATCAGGTCG
Source organism: Sphingomonas sp. SAFR-052 (assembly GCF_051965015.1). Lineage (NCBI taxonomy): Bacteria > Pseudomonadati > Pseudomonadota > Alphaproteobacteria > Sphingomonadales > Sphingomonadaceae > Sphingomonas > Sphingomonas sp. SAFR-052. Next base: position 279,821 of record NZ_JBQCMO010000003.1, read on the forward strand.
CCCGGATGCGCGGCGTGTGCTGCGATCGCATTCAGCGCGCGATCGGCCCCGACCGCATGCGGCTCCTCGACATCCAGCGCAATGCCGAACGCCGCCTGCCCCCGTCCCGCGACCAACGCCTCCACGCCGAAATATTTGCTCGCCAGTACTTCCAGATTATGTAGCGCGCGCGGCACCACCGTGCCGATGATGACCGCATCGACCACCGATCGATCCCGACCGCCCAATGCCAGCAACTGGCTGAGCCATACCGCATATTCGTCGGCGGTGCGGCGCGGATCGGTGGCGATCCGCCAGCGCGCGACGATCATATCGCCATCGACCAGTGCGAAGACGATGTTGGTATTGCCGGCATCGATCGCAAGCAGCATCGAACTTCCCCGTCACGCCCGACCGGCGCGCTCCCCTATCCCGCTAGAGCGTGTGGCGCTCCGCGACAAGCGGTCCCGACGATCGCCGCTGGTTTGCTTCATGCCGAAACGTCGCCGGCATGGACGGTGCCCGTCCGCCCGTCACCGCCGATCAGCCGCAACGCGCCATCGGCATCAAGCCCGTCGAACCGCCCCGATCGCTCGCTGCCATCGGGAAGTCGCACGCGCAGCGGTGTTCCGCGCGGATGCGCCCGTTCCTCCCACGCGGCCCGAACGACCGATCCATCGCCTCGCCGCCAAATCGCCAACCACGCCGCGAACCGTTCGACGAGCCCGGCCAGCAGCGCTTCCGGCGTCAGCGCGACGCCCAACGCCGTCAGCGACGTTGTCCGCCTATCGGTAAGGGCCGGCTGTGAGGCCAGATTGACCCCGAAGCCGATAACCACCGCATCACCCGATCGCTCGAGCAAAATGCCTGAAAGTTTGGCATCCCCGACCATCAGGTCGTTCGGCCATTTGATCGTCGCCAATCCCGGTGCGGACATGGCAATCGCGTCCGCCAATGCGACCGCCGCAACCAGCGTCAGCGTATGCGCGGCCGGGTCGTGCGGCCGCAACCGGACGATCGTGCTGGCGAACAGATTGCCCGCGCCGTCGACCCAGTCTCTGCCCAACCGCCCGCGCCCGGCCGATTGCCGTTCCGCCCGCAACCACAGCCCTTCTTCCGCTCCGGTCGCGGCAGCGGCGAGCAGGTCGGCGTTGGTCGACCCGGTCTCGCCAACGACGCGGATCGTCAGAACAGCGCCCGTGCCGCGGTCAGCGACCACGCCGACAGTGCCGGGATCAGGAACAGGCTGACCGGCGAGATCACCACCGCCGCCGCAAAGGTCAGGCCACCCTCGACCAGCGCCGGTTCGCGCAGAAACTCCGGCGCAGGTTCATCGAAGTACATCGTCTTGACGACGCGCAGATAATAATAGGCCCCGATCGTCGACGCGGCGATGCCGATCACCGCCAGCGGGAACAGCCCGGCCTGCACCGCCGCGTCGAACACCGCATACTTGGCCCAGAAGCCGAACAGCGGCGGAATACCGGCCAGCGAGAACATGAAGATCGCCAGCGCCAGCGCCAGCGCCGGCCGCGTCCGCGACAGGCCCGACAGGCTTGCCAGCGTCTCCACCGGCTGCCCGTCGCTCCCGCGCATCTGCAGCACGATCAGGAACGAACCGAGCGTCATGACGATGTAGACGGCGAGGTAGAACAGCACGCCCGCCACGCCCTGGGCCGAACCGGCAGCGAGGCCGATCAGCGCGAAGCCGACATTGTTGATCGACGAATAGGCCAGTAGTCGCTTAATGTTCGCCTGCCCGATCGCACCGACCGCACCGAGCACGATCGACGCCAGCGCCGCGAAGATCACGATCTGCCGCCACTGGTCGACGGCCGGGCCCATCGCCTCGACCGCGACGCGCAGCGCCATCGCCATCGCCGCAACCTTCGGCGCCGAAGCGAAGAAGGCGGTGACCGGGGTCGGCGCACCTTCATACACGTCGGGCGTCCACATGTGGAATGGCACCGCCGCCAGCTTGAACGCGATCCCGGCGAACACGAACACCAGCCCGAACAACAAGCCCATGTTGCGCGGTCCGGCATAGGCCGTCGCGATATCGGCGAACAGCGTCGTGCCGGCAAAACCGTACACCAGGCTGATGCCATAGAGCAGGATGCCCGACGCCAGCGCGCCCAGCACGAAATACTTCAGCCCCGCCTCGGCCGACCGCGTATCGCGGCGCATGAAGCTGGCAAGCACATAAGCGGCAAGGCTCTGCAGTTCGAGACCGACATAGAGCAGCAACAGGTCGGACGCCGACACCATCATGCCCATGCCGCATGCCGACAACAGGATCAGCACCGGATATTCGGGCTTCAGATCCTCGCCGCTGGTGCGTTCGAAGAAGCGCGGCGCGATGATGATCGCTACGGCCGACGCGAGATAGATCAGCACTTTGGCAAAGGCAGCGAAGGCATCGGCGCGGTACATCCCGCCAAAGGCGGTACCGCCCGACGAACCGTTACCGATCAGCGCCGCGCCGGCCCCGGCCAGCACGAACACCGCCGCGATGCTGACACCGCGCGTCGCGCCCTGCTTGCCCCATGCCGATACCAGCATCAGGACGATCGCCCCGACCGCGAGCACCAGCTCGGGCAGGGTCATCGAAAGTTGTTCGGCGTAGCTCATCAGTGCGATTCCCCGTGCGCCGCTTCACCGCCGCCCGTTCCATGTTCCGCGGCGTGCGCCGCTGCCGCCGCCGGATTGCCCGCGGTCGGCCGTGAGTCCGAAACCGGTGCCGCGCGCTCGATCCGCGCGAGCAGCAGCCCGACATCCTTGCGCATCGGCGCGAGGAAGCTTTCGGGATAGACGCCCATCCAGAGCACGACCGCGGCGATCGGCGCCAGCATCGCCAGCTCGCGCATCGACACGTCGGGCATCGCCTTCACATCGTCATGCACCAGATCGCCCAGCGCAATCCGACGATACAGATAGAGCGAATAGGCCGCGCCGAGGATGATGCCGGTCGTGCAGATCAGCGCCGCCCAGGTCGACACGCGGTAGGTGCCGGCAAGGCTCAGGAACTCGCCGACAAAGCCCGACGTGCCCGGTAGACCGATCGACGCCATGGTGAACAGCAGGAAAAACACGGCATAGCGCGGCATGTTGATCGCCAGACCGCCGTAGCGTGCGATCTCGCGGGTATGCAGCCGGTCGTAGATGATGCCGACGCACAGGAACAGCGCGCCCGATACCAGCCCGTGGCTGAGCATCACGATCATCGCGCCTTCGATACCCTGCTGGTTGAAGGCGAACAGGCCGATGGTGACGATCGCCATGTGGGCGACCGACGAATAGGCGATCAGCTTCTTCATGTCCGACTGCACCAGCGCAACCAGCGAGGTGTAGACCACTGCAACCGCCGACAGCGTCAGGATCAGCCATGTCAGCTCACCCGAGGCTTCGGGGAACATCGGGATCGAGAAGCGCAGGAAGCCATATCCGCCGAGCTTCAGCAACACGCCGGCCAGAATGACAGAGCCAGCGGTCGGTGCCTGCACGTGCGCGTCGGGCAACCAGGTGTGGACCGGCCACATCGGCATCTTGACCGCGAACGATGCGAAGAAAGCGAGCCACAGCCACGTCTGCACCTGCACGGGGAAATCATACGCCATCAGCGTCGGGATATCCGAGGTACCCGCGGAGCGGATCATGTAGATCATAGCGATCAGCATCAGCAGCGAACCGAGCAGGGTGTACAGGAAGAACTTGTATGACGCGTAGATGCGGTTCGCCCCGCCCCAGATACCGATGATGAGATACATCGGGATCAGGCCGGCTTCGAAGAAGACATAGAACAGCAACAGGTCCTGCGCTGCGAAGGTGCCGATCATCAGCACTTCGACGCTGAGGAACAGCGCCATATATTCGGGCACGCGGTTGGTGACCGACTTCCACGACGCGCCGATGCAGATCGGCATCAGGAAGACGCTGAGCATGATGAGCATCAACGCGAAACCATCGATGCCCAGCGCATAGCGGAATACGCCGAAATCGCCCATCGCCGGCGCTTCGACGAACTGCCACTGCGCGCCGCCGATATCGAAATTGGCCCACAACAGCACGCCCAGTCCGAAGTTGACGAGCGTTGCGGCCAGCGCCGTCCAGCGCGCGGCATTCGCCGATACGAACAGGCACAGCATCGCCGCGACCGCCGGTACCAGCAGCATCACCGACAGGATCGGGAAGCCGTTCACGAGTTATTCCCCCGAACCAATTGCTTGAAACCGCGCATCACGACGCGATCGCCCAGGTAACCGCCGCCGTCAGGCCGATCAGCATGACGAAAGCATAAGTGTAGAGATAGCCGGTCTGCATCTTGACCGCGAGGCGGCTGGAGAAGTCGACCAGCGCCGCCGACCCGTCGGGGCCGAAGCGGTTGATCGTCTGCTCGTCGCCACGCTTCCAGAAGAAGCGGCCAAGGGCGAAGGCCGGGCGCACGAAGAGCAGGTGATACAGCTCGTCGAAATACCACTTCTTGAGCAGGAACCGGTGCAGCACGCGGAACGTGTCGGCGATCCCTGCCGCCGTACCCGGCCGCGCAATGTAGACGTAGAAGGCGCTAGCCAGACCAACCAGCATCACGATTGTCGCGGCCAGCTTCACCAGCAACGGGACTTGATGCATTTCGTGCATGAGATGTTCGTCGAAGAACAGGCTGCCCTTCCAGAACGTCTCGCCCGCTTCCGGCTCGATGAACCAGTGATGGAAGACATAGCCCGCGGCGACTGCCCCAATCGTCAACACGATCAGAGGGATCAGCATCGGCAACGGGCTTTCGTGCGGGTGATAGCCTGCCGTACCTTCCGCGACCTCACTCGCATGCGCCGCGTGCGTCGACGGGGCGTGGCCTGCATCTTCGGCGGCCGGCGGTGCCGGATGGCTGCCATCGTCATGGCCGTGACCATGAGTGTCATGGTGGTCGCCATGACCGTGACCATGCGCATCGTGCACCGCGTGCTGGATATGCTCGGACCCGGCCCAGCGCGGCGTACCGAAGAAGGTCAGGAACATCAGCCGCCACGAATAGAAGCTCGTCAGCAGCGCCGCGAAGGTACCGACATAGAATGCACCGTAACCGCCCGGACCCGATGCCCAAGCCGCTTCGAGGATCGCATCCTTCGAATGGTAACCAGCAAAGCCGCCGATGCCGTAGATGCCGACACCGGTAATCGCCAGCGTGCCCGCCATCATCGCCCAGAAGGTGAGAGGGATATGCTTCCGCAAGCCACCATAGAAGCGCATGTCCTGTTCATGGTGCATCGCGTGGATGACCGAACCGGCGCCCAGGAACAGCAACGCCTTGAAAAAGGCGTGCGTAAACAGGTGGAACATCGCCGCGCCATACGCACCGACCCCCGCCGCAAAGAACATGTAGCCGAGCTGCGAACAGGTCGAATAGGCGATGACGCGCTTGATGTCGGTCTGCACCAGCCCGATCGTCGCCGCGAACAGGCAGGTCGCGGCGCCGACCGCCGTCACCACCGCCAGCGCGGTCGGCGAGGTTTCGAACATCGGCGACAAGCGGCACACCATGAACACGCCCGCGGTGACCATTGTCGCCGCGTGGATCAGCGCCGACACCGGGGTCGGCCCTTCCATCGCGTCGGGCAACCAGGTGTGAAGACCCAACTGCGCCGACTTGCCCATCGCGCCGACGAACAGCAGCAGGCAGAGCACCGTCATCGTATCGGCGCGAAACCACAGGAAGCCAATCGTCGAACCCGCCATCGACGGCGCTGCTTCGAGGATCGCCGGGATCGAGATCGTTCCGAACACCAGATAGGTGCCGAAGATGCCGAGCATGAAGCCGAGATCGCCGACCCGGTTGACGACGAACGCCTTGATCGCCGCGGCATTGGCCGACGGCTTCTTAAACCAGAAGCCGATCAGCAGGTACGACGCCAGGCCGACGCCTTCCCAACCAAAGAACATCTGCACCAAATTGTTCGCGGTCACGAGCATCAGCATCGCGAAGGTGAACAGCGACAGATAGCTGAAGAAGCGCGGCTGATCCGGGTCCTCGCTCATATAGCCCCAGCTATAGAGATGGACCAACGCCGACACGCTGGTGATGACGACCAGCATGACTGCGGTCAGCGCATCGACACGGAGTTCCCAAGCGATGTTCATGCCGCCCGACAGGATCCACGTCGACACCGGCGCCACGCCGGCCTGCGCGGTTCCGGTCAGGAACGGGATGAAGATCGACCACGACAGCGCAGCGGCGACGAACAGCCCCGCTGTCGTCACCATCTTCGGCAGCCCGATGCCGAAGGCGCGGTTCGACAGACCCGCGACGATCGACGCCAGCAGCGGCAGGAACACGACGATATGGATGGCGCTCATACAAGCACCCCCGAAACCCGAAAAGCCACCGGCATCACCCCTTCATCCGGTTGACGTCGTCGACCGCGATCGAACCGCGGACACGGAAATAGATGACCATGATGGCCAGCCCGATCGCGCTCTCACCGGCGGCGACCGCCAGCACGAACATCGCGAAGATTTGGCCGACCAGGTCGCCCAGCTGCGCCGAAAAGGCCACGAAATTGATGTTCACCGCCAGCAGGATCAGCTCGATCGACATCAGGATGACGATCAGGTTCTTGCGGTTCAGGAAGATGCCGAGCACCCCCAGCGTGAACAGGATCGCCGCGACGACCAGATAATGGGTAAGACCGATCACAGCTCCACCCCCTGCCCGATGGGCTGATTGACGTTGCGGACGGCGTCCTTCGCACGACGGTTGATCTGTCGATTGATGTTCTGCGCCTTCGCATCCGCGCGCTTGCGCTGGGTCAGAACGATCGCGCCGATCATCGCGACCAGCAGCACTAGCCCGACGCCTTCAAACACGTACAGGTACCGAGAATAGAGCAACCGCCCGATTGCCTCGATATTCGGCACCGCAACGTCGGCCGGCGCAATCCGCTTGGCGAGATCGATGCGCGCGGCGGTCCAGGCATAGGCCCCGACGACGAGTTCGACCGCCAGCAGCACCGCCAGCGCGAGGCCGGCCGGCAGATAGCGGACGAAGCCGGCGCGCAGTTCGGTGAAGTCAATGTCGAGCATCATGACCACGAACAGAAACAGCACCGCGACCGCGCCGACATAGACGATGACGAGCAGCATCGCGATGAACTCGGCGCCGCACAGGACCATCAGGCCGGCTGCGTTGAAGAAGGCGAGGATCAGCCACAGCACCGAATGGACCGGGTTGCGCGACGTGATCGTCAGCGCGGCCGATGCCACCACGATCGTGGCGAACAGATAGAAGGCGAGTGTCTGGATCACGAGCGCTGCTCTTCCCCCTGCCCGCCCCGCGCGTTGCTGCGGGACGAAACTTTAATCAACTGGCCGGCGAAGCGAGGTTTCTCTTCCCCGCCGGTACGGAATATGCGCGCCATTACCGATAGGGCGCGTCGCTCGCAAGGTTCGCGGCAATCGCGCGTTCCCAGCGGTCACCATTCGCGAGCAGCTTGTCCTTGTGGTAGATCAGCTCTTCGCGCGTTTCGGTCGCGAACTCGAAGTTCGGACCTTCGACGATCGCATCGACGGGGCACGCTTCCTGGCACAGCCCGCAATAGATGCACTTGGTCATGTCGATGTCGTAGCGCGTCGTACGGCGGCTGCCGTCATCGCGCGGTTCGGCCTCGATCGTGATCGCCAGCGCCGGACACACCGCCTCGCACAGCTTGCACGCGATGCAGCGTTCTTCGCCGTTAGGGTAGCGTCGCAACGCATGCTCGCCGCGGAAACGGGGCGAGATCGGATTCTTCTCGTACGGGTAGTTGATCGTCGCCTTGGGCTTGAAGAAGTACCGCAACGTCAGCGCGTGCGCCTTCACGAACTCCCACAGGGTGAACGATCGGATGGTCTGGGCGATACTCATGACGGCAATCCTACACGGTCGATCATCAGATAACCGGAGACGAGGAACACGAAGGTCAGCGACAGCGGCAGGAAAATCTTCCAGCCCAGCCGCATCAGTTGGTCGTAACGATACCGAGGCACCGTCGCCTTGATCCAACTGAAGACGAAGAAGAAGAAGAAGGTCTTTGCCAAGAACCAGATGATGCCCGGGACGAAATACAGCGGTGCCCAATCGACCGGCGGCAGCCACCCACCCCAGAAAAGCAGCGCATTGAGCGCGCACATCAGGATCACGTTGGCATATTCGCCGAGCCAGAACAGCGCGAATGCCATCGACGAATATTCGGTCTGATAGCCCGCGACCAGTTCCGATTCCGCTTCGGTCAGATCGAACGGCGCGCGTGCCGTTTCGGCGAGCGACGAGATCAGGAACACGACCGCCATCGGGAACAGCAGCGGGTTGAATCCGAAGCCGTTGATGAAACCGAAAATATGCGCCCGCTGCTCCAGCACGATCGTCGTCAGGTTGAACGACCCGGCCCAGAGCACCACCGCGATCAGCACGAACCCGATCGCGACTTCATAGCTGACCATCTGCGCAGCCGCACGAAGCGCCGAGTAGAAGGGATATTTCGAGTTGGACGCCCAGCCCGAGATAATGACGCCATATACGCCGAGCGACGATGCCGCGAGAATATAGAGCAGGCCGACATTGATGTCCGCAACCACCACGCCGACATCGAACGGGATCACCGCCCAGACGATCAGCGCGACAGTGAACGTGATGATCGGCGCGAGCAGGAACAGGCCGCGATTAGCCGAGGACGGCACGATCGTTTCCTGCAGGAACACCTTGAGACCATCGGCGAACGACTGCAGCAGACCGAGTGGCCCCACGACGTTCGGCCCACGCCGCAGCGCCATCGCCGCCCAGATCTTGCGGTCGGCATAGATGATCATCGCCACCGCCAGCATCAGCGGCAGCGCGATGACCAGAATGCCGACCAGCGTGGCGACGGTCCACGCCCAGCCATAGGGCAGGCCGACGGTAGTTTCGAAGAACGAGGTCACTCGGCGGCCTCCGCGAAATCCTGGCCATGGACAAGTTCGGCCGAACAACGCTGCATCGTCGGGCTGGCCCGGCAGATCGCATTGGTCAGGTAGAAGTCGGTCACCGGATAGGTCACCGTGCCCGACGCCTTAGCGTCGAGCGCCGGCGGGTTCCAGTCAAACCGTACCAGACCTTCGCGACCGAGTTCGGGTACCGCCGCCGCCATCGCCGCGCGCACGCCGGCGAAGTCGTCGAACGGCAGCGTCACGCCCAGCACTTCGGCCAGTGCGCGGAAGATCGTCCAGTCCTCGCGGGCATCGCCCGGCGGGAAGACGGCACGGTCGCCGCGCTGCACGCGGCCTTCCATGTTGACATAGGTGCCGGCCTTTTCGGCATAGCTCGCGCCCGGCAGGACGATGTCCGCCGCCGCCGCGCCCTTGTCGCCATGATGACCGATATAGACCTTGGTCGCGCCTGCGAACTTCGCGAAATCGACTTCGTCGGCGCCGAGGAAGAAGACCAGCTTCGGGTTCGCCGCGATGATGTCGGCGATACCGCCCAGCTGCGCATAGCCCAGCATCAGCGCGCCCATCCGCGCCGCGGCGAGATGGACGACGTTGAAGCCGTTCCACGTCGTGCCGTCTTCGAGCGTGCGGACCAGATTGCCGTCCTGGGCGAGCCTCACCGCCGTACCATGACCGTTCTTTAGTGCTGCCGGACCGACGATGACCATCGGCCGTTTGGCAGCATCCATCGCTTCGGCCGCGCGGTCGGGCAGACCGCCGAGCAACCCCAGATCGTCGCCCAGCCATTCCGCCTTGTAGGTCAGATCGACTTCCGGGCCGATCGCGAAGACGCGCGCGCCCTTCTTGATCGCCTTGCGGACGCGGGTGTTGATGAGCGGCGCTTCGTGGCGCAGGTCGGTACCGACCAGCAGGATCGCATCGGCATCCTCGACGCCGGCGATCGTCGAATTGAACGCGACGGCACCGAGATTGGTGACGTCATAGTCCATGCCGGTCTGCCGCCCTTCGAGCAACGACGAACCGAGCGCATTGACCAGCGCCTTGGCAGCGAACATCGTTTCGCAATCGAGCAGGTCGCCCGCGATCGCCGCCACCGAAGGACCAGCGTTGACCGCCGCAATCGCGGCGAAAGCGTCATCCCATTCGGCCGCGACCAGCTTGCCGTCCCTCCGGACATAAGGCTTGTCGAGGCGACGGCGGACCAAGCCGTCCACCGCGTGGCGCGTCTTGTCGTGCGCCCATTCCTCGTTCACGTCTTCGTTGATGCGCGGCACGCAGCGCAGCACCTGCCGACCGCGGCTGTCGAGGCGGATATTGGTGCCGACCGCGTCCATCACGTCGATCGCGAGCGTCTTCTTCAGTTCCCACGGGCGCGCTTCGAACGCATAGGGCTTCGACGTCAGCGCACCGACCGGGCACAGATCGACGATATTGCCTGACAGTTCGCTCGACACGGCCTGTTCGAGATAGCTGGTGATCTGCATATTCTCGCCGCGATAGATCGCGCCGATCTCTTCGACCCCGGCGACTTCCTCGGCAAAACGGATGCAGCGCGTGCACTGGATGCAGCGCGTCATCACCGTCTTGACGATCGGCCCCATATATTTCTCGGTGACCGCGCGCTTGTTCTCGTCATAGCGCGAGTGACCGCGGCCATAGGCGACCGACTGGTCCTGCAGGTCGCACTCGCCACCCTGATCGCAAATCGGGCAGTCGAGCGGGTGGTTGATGAGCAGGAATTCCATCACGCCTTCGCGCGCGGCCTTCACCATCGCGCTGTCGGTGCGGATTTCCTGATTGTCGGCGGCGGGCAGCGCGCACGATGCCTGCGGCTTGGGCGGCCCCGGCTTCACTTCGACCAGGCACATCCGGCAATTGCCGGCGATCGACAGTCGTTCGTGATAGCAGAACCGTGGGATTTCCTTCCCCGCCGCTTCGCACGCCTGGAGGACGGTGGCGCCCTGCGGCACCTCGACCTCGATCCCGTCTACTTTTACCTTCGGCATTATTCGGCCGCTTCCATCATGGGCGACATGCCGCCGCCGCGCTTCTCGTTGATTCGCCGCTCAATTTCCGGGCGGAAATTCTTGATGAGGCCCTGGATAGGCCACGCCGCTGCGTCGCCCAGTGCGCAGATGGTGTGGCCTTCGACCTGCTTGGTGACCTGTTGCAGCATGTCGATTTCGGAGATGTCGGCGTCGCCAGTGCGCAGCCGTTCCATCACCCGCCACATCCACCCCGTGCCTTCGCGGCACGGCGTGCACTGGCCGCAGCTCTCATGCTTGTAGAAATAGCTGAGACGGCTGATCGCGCGGACGACGTCGGTCGACTTGTCCATGACGATCACCGCCGCCGTACCGAGACCCGATCCGACCGCCTTCAGCCCGTCGAAATCCATCGGCGCGTCGATAATGTGCTCAGCCTTGACCAACGGCACCGACGATCCGCCGGGGATCACGCAGAGCAGATTGTCCCAACCGCCGCGAATGCCGCCGCAATGTTTTTCGATCAGTTCGCGGAACGGGATGCTCATCGCTTCCTCAACCACGCACGGCCGGTTCACATGGCCGCTGATCTGGAACAGCTTGGTCCCGCGATTATTCTCGGCGCCGAAACTCGCGAACCATTCGGGGCTGCGGCGCAGGATTGTCGGGACGACCGCGATCGATTCGACATTGTTGACCGTCGTCGGGCAGCCATAGAGGCCGGCACCCGCCGGGAATGGCGGCTTCAACCGCGGCTGCCCCTTCTTGCCCTCGAGGCTTTCAAGCATCGCGGTTTCTTCGCCGCAGATATACGCACCGGCGCCACGATGCGCGAAGACGTCGAAGTCATAGCCCGAACCGCACGCGTTCTTGCCGAGCAGCCCCTTGGCATAGGCTTCGGCAATCGCCGCGAACAGCGTCTCCGCCTCGCGGATATATTCGCCGCGAATGTAGATATAGGCCGCCCGCGCGCGCATTGCGAAGCCCGCGACCAGCGCGCCTTCGATCAGCTTGTGCGGATCGTGGCGGATGATCTCGCGGTCCTTGCACGAGCCGGGTTCGGATTCGTCGGCGTTGATGACCAGAAAATTCGGCCGGTCGGGCTTGGGGGCCTTCGGCATGAACGACCATTTGGTGCCGGTCGGGAACCCTGCCCCGCCACGCCCACGCAGACCGGAAGCCTTGATCCGATCGATGATCGTGTCGGGCCCAAGCTGCAACAGCGCCTTGGTATTGTCCCAATCGCCGCGCATCACGGCGGCGTCGAGGTTCCATGGCTGGAACCCGTACACGTTGGTGAAGATGCGATCCTTGTCGGCCAGCATCCTTATCGTCCCTTCCCGATCGCCTTTTCGGCGACAAAATAAACGGCAACCATCGCTGCGATGCCGATGGCGACGCCGAGCAGCTTCAACGCACCGACGAACAGTTCGAGTGCGATCCACAACACGACGATGCCGACCAGCACCGCGATCAACAGGCTGCCCAGCGCCCTCACGAAGCCGTTTCCCATTCGGGCCGGTAATCGTGGTTCTCGGTCATCATCGCGACCAGATTGGTCGGTTCACCGACCGGTTCGACCGTATGACGACCCGGTTCCTGCGTGCCCGGCTTCGGCGTCTCGCCGCGTGCCAGCGCCTCGAGGATCACGGTCATGCGATCATAGTCGAGGTCTTCGTAATTGTCGTCGTTGATCTGAACCATCGGTGCCGAGGCGCAATTGCCCATGCACTCGACCTCAGTGAGCGTGAACAGACCATCGGGCGTCGTCTTGCCCTTCGCCAGCCCGCGGTTCTTACAGGCCGCGAACACGTCGTCCGACCCACGCAACATGCACGGCGTCGTGCCGCAGACCTGCACATGATAGCGACCGACCGGCGCGAGGTTGAACATCGTGTAGAAGGTCGCGACTTCGTACACCCGCATATAGGGCATTTGCAGTTCGCGCGCGATGAACTCGATTACCGGCACCGGCAGCCAGCCCTGGGTATGGGTCTCGGCCCCGACCTGCCGCTGGGCGAGATCGAGAAACGGGATGGTGCACGACTGCTGCCGCCCCTCGGGATAGCGCGCGACGATCTCGCGCGCCTTCTCGGCATTGGCGGGGTTCCAGGTGAAATTGCCCCAGCGCGCGCGGACCTCCGCTTCGTCGGGGATGTTGGGGGCGTCGGCCATCAGCGAATGAACTCCACGCGGCTGACCTTGTCGCCGCTGAACGAATAGATGGTCATCACGTCGAACGGTTCGGCATCGGTCGAGCGTTGGACTCGTTCGTGCAGCACGACACGCTCGCTCAGCTCGAACGACTGCAGGACTTCGGCGTGGTTCTCCGGGAATTCGGCGAAAACCGCCGCCATCCCGCTTTCCACGCCGGCACGTCCGTCGCGCACCACGTCGCCGCGATACTGCGCTTCACAGCCATCGTCGGCGAAGAACGCGGCATAGCCCGCGGCGTCGCGCGCGTTGTAGCGCTCCATCATCGCCGTCACGGTATTGAGACGGCTCAACGGTCGCACTCCCCGAACACGATGTCCATCGCACCCAGGATGGCGGTGATGTCGGCGAGCATGTGCCCCTTCGACATGAAGTCCATCGCCTGCAGGTGGCTGAACGCGGTCGGACGGATCTTCACGCGGTACGGCTTGTTGCTGCCATCCGAGACCATGTAGATACCGAATTCGCCCTTGGGGCTTTCGGTCGCGACATAGACCTCGCCGGCGGGCACGTGATAGCCCTCGGTGTACAGCTTGAAGTGATGGATCAGCGCTTCCATCGACTGCTTCATCTCGCCGCGCTTCGGCGGCACGACCTTGCGATCATCGCTCGAGATCGGACCCTCAGGCATCTCCGCCAGGCACTGCTTCATAATGCGTGCCGACTGCCAGACCTCCTCGACGCGAACCATGAACCGGTCGTAGCAGTCGCCGCGCGTGCCGACCGGCACGTCGAACTCGACCCGGTCATACGCGTCGTAGGGCTGTGCCTTGCGGATATCCCACGGAATGCCGGCACCGCGGATCATAGGACCCGAAAAGCCCCAGCGTACCGCATCTTCGCGGCTGACGATCGCAATGTCGACGTTGCGCTGCTTGAAGATGCGGTTCTCCGCAACCAGGCTGATCGCATCGCCGAACAGGCGCGGCAGCCGCGTGTCGAGCCATTCGGCGATATCGGTCAGCAGCTTCAGTGGAACGTCCTGCCGGATGCCGCCCACGCGCAGGAAGTTCGCGTGCATCCGCGCACCCGATGCCCGTTCGTAGAAGTTCATCGTGTCTTCGCGCAGCTCGAACATCCACAGGTTCGGCGTCATCGCGCCCACGTCCATGACATGCGAACCCAGGTTCAGCATGTGGTTCATGATGCGGGTCAGTTCGGCGAAGAACACGCGCAGATACTGGGCGCGCAACGGGACCTCGATATCGAGCAGCTTCTCGACCGCGAGGACATAGCTGTGCTCCATGCACATCGGCGAGCAGTAATCGAGCCGGTCCATGTACGGCAGCGCCTGCGCGTACGTCTTGTACTCGATCAGCTTCTCGGTGCCGCGGTGGAGCAGGCCGACATGCGGATCGATGCGTTCGATGATCTCGCCGTCCAGCTCGGTAACGAGACGCAACACGCCGTGCGCCGCCGGGTGCTGCGGACCGAAGTTGATCGTGTAATTCTGGATTTCGACGTCGGTGCCCTGCGCCTGATGCGCGGTTTCGAGCGGATCGTAATCGGCCATCACTTGTTCTCCGCCGACTTCGCCGTCGCGTCAGGCGAGGGCACGTCGGGATCGACCGGCTTTTCCTGCGGCTGGTTGCCGGGATGCGGCTTGCCTGCGCCAGTCTGTCCGGTGTGGTCGGTCGTCTTCACCTCGGGCGCGTTCGGCTCGGCCCTCTTTTCCGAGTCATGCGCGCGAGCGACCTGATCGGCGGTCACCGGCGACTGTGCGCCCGGCGCCTGTCCGACAGCCGGCTTGGGTTCGGCAGCCTTCTCGTCACCTGGCAAGACGTACTCGGCGCCCTCCCACGGACTCATGAAGTCGAACGTCCGGAAGTCCTGCGCCAGCTTGACCGGCTCATAAACGACGCGCTTGGCTTCTTCCGAATAGCGCATCTCGACATAGCCGGTCAGCGGGAAGTCCTTGCGCAGCGGATGGCCGCGGAAGCCGTAATCGGTCAGGATACGCCGCAGATCAGCATTGCCCGAGAACAGCACGCCGTAGAGGTCATACACTTCGCGCTCAAGCCAACCGGCATTGTACCAGATGCCGGTCACCGACGGCACCGGCTGTTCCTCATCGGTCGTCACGCGCACGCGAATGCGGTGGTTCCGGGTCATCGACAGCAGGTGATAGACGACGTCGAACCGCTCGGGCCGTTCGGGGTAATCAACGCCGGCGATCTCCGCCAGCATCTCGTACTTCAGCCCCGGCGTGTCCCGCAGCGTCTCCATCGCCGTGACCAGACGGTCACGGTCGATGGTCAGCGAGACTTCGCCGACCAGATCCTGCGCATGTAGCAGCATGTCGCCGAGCGCGGCAGTGGCGGCGTTGATCACGCCGTCATTAGGCGCATAACGGGGTGCAGGCGCCTTCACCGTTCGATGCTCCCCGAACGGCGGATCTTCCGCTGCAACTGCATCACGCCATAGAGCAACGCTTCGGCGGTCGGCGGGCAGCCGGGGACATAGATGTCGACCGGCACCACGCGGTCGCAACCGCGCACGACACTGTAGCTATAGTGGTAATAGCCGCCGCCATTGGCGCAGCTGCCCATCGAGATGACGTATTTCGGTTCCGACATCTGGTCGTACACGCGGCGCAGCGCCGGGGCCATCTTGTTGCAGAGCGTGCCCGCGACGATCATCACGTCCGACTGGCGCGGCGACGCGCGCGGCGCGGCGCCGAAACGCTCCATGTCGTAGCGCGGCATGTTGACGTGGATCATTTCGACCGCACAGCAGGCGAGGCCGAACGTCATCCACCACAGCGAACCGGTCCGCGCCCATTGGAACAGGTCTTCGGTCGAGGTGACCAGAAAGCCCTTATCGGTCAGTTCGCCATTCAGGTCGTTGAAGAAACCCTGATCAGGCGCCTGTACCGGCACGCCGGCGGCGTTACCCGCGCCGAATCCGTGCGGCGGCGTCGTGAGTTCTACTCCCATTCGAGAGCTCCCATCTTCCAAGCATATACGAGACCCAGCGCCAGTTCGCCGATGAACACCATCATCGACACCCACGCGGTCCAGCCGAGGTCGAAAACCGAGACTGCCCAAGGATATAGGAACGCTGCTTCGAGATCGAAGATGATGAACAGGATCGCGACCAGATAAAAGCGGACGTCATACTGGCTGCGCGAATCCTCGAACGCGGGGAAGCCGCATTCATATTCGGTCAGTTTTTCAGGCGTCGGCTTGTACGAACCGGTGAAGCGCGACGCCACCATCGGCAGCACGACGAACGCCGTCGACAGGACCAGGGCGACGCCCAGGAACATCAGGATCGGCAGATATTGCGACAGGTCGACCAAGGCAGGGTCTCTCGCGGTTGCGGTATGAATGGAGCCGGCTTTAGGCTGATGGCGCGGGTGCATCAAGGGCGGAACAGGATGAGAATCACTCTCAATTCCGCAGGGGTCCGACGCGCGCCATAATATGATCCCCCGCGCGACCGTCGCGCGGAGCCGGAGCATCGCCAATGCTGCCGGACCCGACCGGCCCGGCAGTGCCTTACCGGATCAGCGCAGCGCGCCCGCGACCAGCTTGTGCAGACGGGTCTGCATCTGTTCGTTGCTGGCCAGCACCTCGCCCTTTTCATAGGCTCGGTCGGCACCGCGATAGTCGGTGACGAAGCCACCGGCTTCCTTCACCAGCAACATGCCCGCCGCGATGTCCCACTTCTTCAGGCCTGATTCCCAGAAGCCGTCGAACCGGCCCGCCGCGACATAGGCGAGGTCGAGGGCCGCCGCGCCGAAGCGGCGGATGCCCGCGACCTCAGGTGCCACCGCGCCAAAGATGCGGGTCCATTCGCTGAAGTTGCCATAGCCGAGAAAGGGAATGCCAGTCGCGATCAGCGCTTCTGACAGGTCGCGCCGCGACGATACCCGCAGCCGCTGCCCCTGCAACCACGCACCGCGGCCCTTTTCGGCCCAGAAGCCTTCGTCGGTGATCGGGTTATAGACCATCGCGGTCGTAATCTCCGGCTTGCCGCCGACGCCGTTCGGTTCCTCGACCGCGACCGAGATCGCGAAATGCGGGATACCGTGCAGGAAATTGGTGGTGCCATCGAGCGGATCGACGATCCAGCGTGGCTTGGTCGGGTCACCGGCGACCTCGCCGCCTTCCTCCAGCAGCATGCCCCAGTCGGGCCGCGCCTTGCGCAGTTCCTCGACCAGCGTTTCCTCGGCTCGCTTGTCGGCCATCGACACGAAGTCAGCGGGTCCCTTCCGGCTGACCTGAAGATGCTGGACCTCGCCGAAGTCGCGGCGCAGGCGCGGGCCGGTCTTGCGGACAGCGCGTTCGATGACGGTGATGAGGCCGGACTGGGCGGACATGGTTCTGGTTCCTGCTTGAATCTATTTGGCAGCGGACGCGGGCAAAGCCCGCGTCGTCGGTCGCGCATCCGCGCGCCGGCCGGGCTTGCGGTCAGGGCAAATAGCGATCGCTATTTGCTCCGACCGCTGCGCCTCAATCAGCCCGCCTCACATACGTCTGCTCATACACGTCGACGACGATGCGCGTGCCCGAGGCGATGTGCGGCGGGACCATCACGCGGACGCCGTTGTCGAGCACCGCAGGCTTGTACGACGACGATGCCGTCTGGCCCTTCACCACAGCATCGGCCTCGACGATCGTCGCTTCTATCGTGTCGGGCAGCTGGACGCTGATCGCTTCGTCTTCATAGAGTTCCATGACGACGTCCATGCCGTCCTGCAGGAACGCGGCGGCATCGCCCAGCAGGTCGCGGGGCAAC
This sequence comes from Sphingomonas sp. SAFR-052, assembly GCF_051965015.1. Taxonomy (NCBI): domain Bacteria; kingdom Pseudomonadati; phylum Pseudomonadota; class Alphaproteobacteria; order Sphingomonadales; family Sphingomonadaceae; genus Sphingomonas; species Sphingomonas sp. SAFR-052. Next base: position 297,697 of record NZ_JBQCMO010000003.1, read on the forward strand.
GACACCTGGTCGTAGGTTTCCTTGTCCATGAACACCAGCATGTCGCCTTCGGGATACAGGAACTGGAAGTCCTTGGTATCCAGCCGGATGCGCTCGACGGTCTCGGCCGAGCGGAAGCGGACATTGTTCTTGCGGCCGTCGCGCAGGTTCTTCATCTCGACCTGCATATAGGCGCCGCCCTTGCCCGGCTGCGTATGCTGGATCTTGACCGCGCGCCAGATGCCGCCTTCATATTCGATGATGTTGCCGGGGCGAATGTCGACGCCGCTGATCTTCATGACGAACCATACCTGTTGGAAAGAGCGAAGCTGCGCCCTTACCGCTCCGCCCGGCCGCGGGCAAGCAGCGGATAGGGGTCAATCGCCCGCCCCTGATGCCATGCCTCGTCGGGTAGCAGCCGTTCGATCCCGAAATGCAGATGGGTGTTGCCGGCGCCGGCATTGCCGGTGTCGCCGACCAGGCCGATCGGATCGCCCGCCTGCACCCGGCCCCCTTCGCGCAGGCCCGGCGCGTAGGCGGCGAGGTGGGCGTAATAATAGGATAGCCGGCGGTCGGGCGCACGGACATAGGCAGTGATCCCGCCGCCGCCGTCGCTGTAGAACAGTTTTTCGACCACCCCGTCCGCCGCCGCGACGACCGGCGTGCCCCCCGGTGCCATGATGTCGGTACCGGTATGGCCGCGCGATCCACCGCCGCGGCTGTCGCCCCAGCTATCGCGGATATCGGACCAGCGCGCGCCCTGTACCGGCATAACCAGTCCGCCCGCCGCAAGCTGTTCGGCTGGGCGCACCTGCTGCGCGGATCGGCGTGGTGCTGCCGATCCGCCGAAATCGACCAGCAAGGCCGCCAGTGCGCCGATCACCGCGAACAGGCCGAGAAAGGTCCAGCCGATCCGGTTCATCGCCCCTGCCCTATGGCTGGAAGATCGCCGGGGTGCCCGGCTTCACCATCAGCGACAGGCGCGCCGCGTCCCAGTTGGTCAGCCGGATGCAGCCATTGCTCTCGGTCTTGCCAATATTCTCCGGCTCCGGCGTGCCATGGATGCCGTAATGCTCCTTCGACAGGTCGATCCAGACGACGCCGACCGGATTGTTCGGGCCGGGCGGGACGATCTCCTTGCTGTCCGACTTGTCGGCATGGCGCAGGATCGCGGGATTATACTGCCAGTCGGGATTGGGGGCGACGCCCTGGATCGTCCATTTGCCGATCGGCAGCGGATCGTGCGACGACCCCATCGTCGCCGGAAACTGGGCGAGGATGCGGTCGCCGGCATAGGCGCGCAGCCAGCCCTCCGACTTGTCGACCACGACCCGGTCGGCCTGCTGCTGATTCGCATCGACGTTCAGGTTGGCCAGCGTCTGGCGATATTCTGGCGACCAGGTTTCGGCATAGCTGCGCGACGCAGGCAGGACGTTGGGGAAGACGACGCGGGTGCCGGGGCTCAGCATCGTCTCGCGGCTGTTGAGCGCGACCAGCGTCGCGGGCGTGGTGTGGAACATCTCCGCCAGCTTCTCGAGTGGGGAGCGGTAGCCGATCACCGTCAGCTTCGCCTGGTCGGCATACTCCTTCGGGATCGGATTGGTGTAGGGGCCAGCGAGCGCGCGGTCCGACAGGGTCAGCGTGACTGTGGCCGGGCGCATATTGGGGTTGAGCGCGCGGACGGTGGCGGGGTCGAGCTTACCGGTGACCGGCAGGTCGCGGGCCGATTGGAAGCCGCGCAGTGCCTTGGCAAAGGCCGGGCTGTCCCGACCGTCGATGACGCCGACGGTGAAGCCGTGGCGGTCGAGCAGCACCTGCGCATGCAGAACGTTCCGGTCGATCGCCGGCAGCCCTTGCGGCGCGGGTGCCTGCGCCAACGCCGCGCCACCCAACAGGATCGCCGCCCATGCCAGTCGCTTCATGACCCCTCCTCGAACTCGTTGAGGATGGATAACGAACGGCCGGCCAAGACGTTTCCGACTATCCGAGCACCTCGGCAAAGGCGCGGACGGCGGCGGCTTCGTCGCCATTCCAGACCGATCCCGACACCGCCAGGAAGTCGGCCCCGGCGGCGATCAACGGGGCAGCGTTGGTAGGCGTGATGCCGCCGATCGCGACGCAGGGCAGTTCGAACACCGCCGACCACCACGACAGGATCACCGGTTCGGGGACATGGCGTACTTCCTTGGTCGTCGTCGGGTAAAAGGCACCGAACGCGACATAATCGGCACCGGCCTCCCCGGCTTCCATCGCGAGGTGGCGGCTGTCATGCGCCGTCACGCCGATCTGGACATTGGGGCCGAGCACATCGCGCGCCTCGCGCGGATCGCCATCCTCCTGCCCGAGATGGACACCATCGGCGCCGAGACGCTTGGCGAGGCTGATGCTGTCGTTGACGAGGAAGGCGACGTCGCGGTCGGCACAGATGCGCTGGAGCGGTTCGGCCAAGCGCGCGGCGGCGTGCTGGTCGACATCCTTCACCCGGAACTGGAAGGCGGCGACCGGCCCGGCATCGAGCGCGCGGGCAAGGCGATCGGGGAAGGTTCCGGCCACGTCGAGCGGCGAGATCAGGTAGAGCTGACATGGCGGGCGGCGCACGTCGCGAACGAACTGCTTCGCGAAATCGGGGGAAAGCGGGCCGAGCGGATCTTCGTCGAGGGTCATGGCGCCTCCCTGCCCCAGCCGCGCAGCGGGTGAAAGGGTTTCGGGGCGTCAAAGTTCACTAAGTTCACACTCGCACGCGTTTCGCACGCCAAGTTGCAAGTGACTATTAGTAGCCGACCGTCTGCTGCGGGAAGAAAAAGCGGGACGCCGGGGATGACGTTGGAGCAGTGTGGCACGATGGAAAAGAGCACCGGACGCGTTGGCGCCCGATGCCCTTTTTGCCACCGTCCGAACGGTGTAGGAAAGCGTTACGCTGCGACCAGCGCCTTCTGGGTCGAGGCGGCGTGGATCTCGTCGATCGCGTCGCCCAGCGCCTTGTCGAACTCGGCATCGGTCATCTGCTGGCGCAGGTCCGAGAGCAGCGCGCGGCTGAAGCTGGCGATGATGCCGGGGTTCTTGGCCAATTCGGCACAGGCTTCGGTGCGGCCGAACCCGCCCGACAGCGCGACGACGCGCAGCACGCGTGGATGATCGACCAGCGGCTGGAACAGGCCGGGCTTGGCCGGCAGCGACAGCTTCAGCATGACCTTGTCATTGCCCGGCATCGCATCGAGCGCCTTCAGGGTCTCGTCGAGCAGGATCCGATCGGCCTCAGCCCGCTCGGCGCTCTTGATGTTCACTTCCGGTTCGATGATCGGCATCAGCCCGGCGGCGAGGACCTGCTGCCCGACCTCGAACTGCTGCTTGACGACCGCGGCGATGCCCTGCGGGTTCGCAAGATTGATAACCGAGCGTTCCTTGGTACCGAAGATGCCGAGCTTGGCGGCGCGGGCGAGCAGTTCGTCGAGGCCGGGGATCGGCTTCATCAACTGCACACCGTTCGCTTCGTCCTCCAGCCCCTTGTCGATCTTCAGGAACGGGACGACGCCCTTGTCGGCCAGCGCCTGCGGCACCGGCTTGCCGCCCGCCTGTCCGTCCATGGTGCGTTCGAACAGGATCGCGCCGATCACCTTGTCGCCGGCGAAGGCGTCGGAGGTGATGATCCGGGCGCGCATGTCGTGGATCAGGCCGAACATTTCCTCATCGGTCGACCACGCGCCGTCCTCGACGCCATAGCCCTTCAGCGCCTTCGGCGTCGAACCGCCGCTCTGGTCGAGCGCGGCGATGAAACCCTGTCCGTCGGCAATCTTCGCAGTCATGTCAGCGGTGTTCATGGGCGTTCCCTTCAGGTTCGGAAAAGAAGTCAGAGCGCGAGCCAGCGCCGCAGCGCCTGATCCACCTGCTCCATCGATGTTGCAGTCGCCTGCCCCAGCACGCGGACGATGCGGCTTCGGCGCAGGGTCTTGATCTTGTCGACCTGCGCCTCGCTCTCGACCGAAATGCCGGTCGTGTCGGACGGCGCGAACGGCACGCGGAACAGCGTTTCGCCGCCGGTCAGGCTGGTCATCGGGATCAGCGTGACCGAGGCGTGCGCTTCGTTGAACAGATCGGATTGCACGACCAGAAAGGGCCGGCGCTTGTTGGCGAGTGCCTCGGGTCCTTCGACCAGGACAATCATGCCGCGCCTTATCTCCACCGGCCGTCCTCCGCCTCGACACGATCGAAGAAGGCCCAGTCGGCGCCGTCGTCGCGCGCGGCGGCGCGTTCGGACTGGCGGCGGGCTTCGGCGCGAAAGGCTTCGTCGTGGAGTTCGACGTAACGGCGCACGGCATCGCGGGCGATGTCGCTCTTGGAGCGTCCCTGCGAGCGAGCGACATTGGCGAGTCGCTCCTCAAGCTCGGTATCGAGTCGTACGCCTAGCACCCGAAGCCACCTCCCGTTTAACGTGTTGAACGGGTAGCGGGGGTTGCGGCTGGGATCAAGCGGGTTGTTGCTGGGCGCGGCGCGGAACGGGACATCGGCCGTACGCAAAACACCGTACCCCCGCGCAGGCGGGGATACGGTGGTCAGTCAGGGACGGATCAGCGGGCCAGTGCGGCGACGCCGGGGAGTTCCTTGCCTTCCATCCATTCGAGGAAGGCGCCGCCGGCGGTCGAGACGAAGCTGAACTGGTCCGCGACGCCCGCCTGGTTCAGCGCCGCGACGGTATCGCCGCCGCCCGCGACCGATATCAGCGACCCGTCGGCGGTCAGCGCCGCCGCGGTCCGGGCGAGTGCGACGGTGGCGACGTCGAAGGGCGGGGTTTCGAAGGCGCCCATCGGCCCGTTCCACACCAGAGTCCGGCAGTTCTTGAGCACATCGCCCAGCGCCTCGGTCGCGGCGGGGCCGACGTCGAGGATCATTTCGTCGGCGGCCACTTCGTGAACGTTGACGGTGCGGGTCGCCGGGTTCGGCTTGAATTCGGTCGCGACGACGACGTCATAGGGCAGATGGATGGTGCAGCCGGCTTTTTCCGCCGCCGCGAAGATTTCGTCCGCCGTGCCGGTCAGTTCATGCTCGCACAGCGACTTGCCGACATTGACGCCGCGCGCGGCGAGGAAGGTGTTGGCCATGCCGCCGCCGATGATCAGGTGATCGACCCGCCCGACCAGATGCTTCAGCACGTCGAGCTTCGACGACACCTTCGCCCCGCCGACGACCGCGGCGACCGGGTGCTGCGGATTGCCCAGCGCCTTGTCGAGCGCGTCGAGTTCGGCCTCCATCTGCCGCCCGGCAAAGGCGGGGAGCTTGTGCGCCAGCCCCTCGGTCGAGGCGTGGGCACGGTGCGCGGCGGAGAAGGCGTCGTTGACATAATAGTCGCCCAGCGCCGCCATGGTTTCAACCAGTTGCGGGTCGTTCTTCTCCTCGCCTGCGAAGAACCGCGTATTCTCTAGCACGGCGATGTCACCCGGCTGCATCATCCGCACCGCTTCGGCAGCGCCGGTCCAGTCGACGAAGCGAACCTCGCGGCCGAGCACGTCCGACAGCGGCTTGGTGACCGGGGCCAGCGACATGGTCGGGTTCGGCTGCCCCTTGGGCCGGCCGAAATGGGCGAGGATCAGGACGATCGCACCGCGATCGGCAAGGTCGGTGACGGTGCCGATGGTGGCGCGCAGCCGGGTGTCGTCGGTGACGGCGCCATCGGCCATCGGTACGTTCAGGTCCTCGCGGACCAGCACGCGCTTGCCGGTGAGGTCGCCCATGTCGTCGAGCGTTTTGAAATTGCGGCTCATTCTTCGTCTCCTTCGCCGTGGATGCTGAGTAGAGACTGAGCGAAGGCGAAGGCTCGTATCGAAGCATCGATCCTTCGATACGCCGCTTCGACAAGCTCAGCGGCTACTCAGGATGAACGGCCGGTGTTTCAATTTGGATGGTATCGCCGACGCTGATCTGACCGCCCTCGATCACCCGCGCCAGCGCGCCGCCGCGCCAGTCGGGGATCAGCGCGCCGCGCAGCCCCTCGACGATGGTTTCCATGCGGCTGCACGGATCGCATTCCTTGGTGATTTCGAGCAGCACCGGACCGACGCGCACGAGGCTCCCACGCGTCTGCGGCAGGTCGAAATCCTCGACCAGCAGGTTCGCGCGACGTTCCCACCATGGCAGGTCGTGGCCGACCTCGCGCATCGCCTGCGCCCAGTCGCCGACTTCCATCAGCGACACCTGCCGGTTGTTGCGGCCGGGCTTGAGCGCGCCGCGGAAATCGCCGTCGAGGCCGGTTTCGACGGTGACGCGCACCGTCTGCACCAGCTCGATCGGCCCGCGCGAAAAGGCGTGGCGGGCGATGCCCTTCAGGATACCGCCCGCCATCGGGTCAGCCCAGCTTCGCCATCGCGGTCGCGGTGTCGACCATGCGGTTCGAGAAGCCCCATTCGTTGTCGTACCACGACACGACGCGGACCAGCTTGCCGTCGAGGACGGCGGTCTCGAGGCTGTCGACGGTCGACGATGCGGGCGTGTGGACGATGTCGATCGAGACGAGCGGGTCTTCCGAATAGACCAGCACGCCCTTCAGCGGACCCGATTCCGATGCCGCCTTCAGGATCGAATTGACTTCGTCCTTGGTGGTGTCGCGCTTGGGGGTGAAGGTCAGGTCGACGAGGCTGCCGTCCGGCACGGGCACGCGGACCGCCGAACCGTCGAGCTTGCCCTTGAGTTCGGGCAGCACTTCACCGACCGCGCGGGCGGCGCCGGTGGTGGTCGGGATCATCGACATGGCAGCGGCACGGGCGCGGCGCAGATCGGGGTGGATCTGGTCGAGGATCTTCTGGTCGTTGGTATAGGCGTGGATCGTGGTCATCAGACCGCGTTCGATCCCGATCGAATCGTTCAGCACCTTGGCGACCGGTGCGAGGCAGTTGGTGGTGCACGACGCGTTCGACACGATCGTGTGACCTGCCTCCAGCTTGTCGTGGTTGACGCCATAGACGACGGTCAGGTCGACATTCTTGCCCGGGGCGGAGATCAGCACGCGCTTGGCACCGGCATCGATATGCTTCTGGCACGAGGTGCGGTCGGTGAAGAAGCCGGTGCATTCGAGGACCAGTTCGACGCCCAGTTCCTTGTGCGGCAGGTTGGCCGGATCGCGTTCGGCGGTGACGCGGATGCGCTTGCCGTCGATGACCAGATCGTCACCCTCGGCCGACACGTCGCCCGGATATTTGCCATGGACCGAGTCGCGGCTGAACAGCCATGCGTTCGACTTCGCATCGGCGAGGTCGTTGATCGTGACCAGTTCGAGGCCGCTGTCGGGCCGTTCGAGGATCGCGCGCGCCACCAGGCGGCCAATGCGCCCGAAACCGTTGATCGCTACTTTCGTCATATCCGCGTCTCCCTCAATGTCCGAGCCGCGCCAGCACCTTCGCGGTGATGGCATCGGTGGTCAGGCCGAAATATTCGTAGAGCTTGTCCGCCGGGGCCGACGCCCCGAACCGGTCGATGCCGAAGCGCAGGCCGTCGACCATCGTATAGCGTTCCCAGCCGATCGTCGTCCCCGCCTCGATCGAGACGCGCAGGATCTCGTCGGGGCGGGCGTGCGGCAGGACGTCCTCGCGATAGGCGGCGTCCTGCGCATCGAAGCGCGACCAGCACGGCATCGACACGACATCGGCGCCGATCCCCTGCCCCTCCAGCTTCGCGGCGACGCCGAGCGCGATCTCGACCTCCGAACCGGTCGCGAGCAGGATGACGCGGCGCACCGCCTCGGCACCCTTCAGGCGATAGGCACCGCGCGCGCTGCGGTTTTCGCCGGCTTCGGTGCGGACCTGCGGCAGGTTCTGACGCGACAGCGCCAGCAGCGACGGCCCGTCGCGGCGCTGTACCGCCAGTTCCCAGCATTCCGCCGTCTCGACCGCATCGGCGGGGCGATAGACGTCGAGGCCGGGGATCAGGCGCAGGCTCATGACATGCTCGATCGGCTGGTGGGTCGGGCCGTCTTCGCCCAGACCGATCGAGTCGTGGGTCATGACATAGACGACGCCGGCATTCTGTAGCGCCGACAGGCGGATCGCAGGCCGCGCATAGTCGGCGAAGACGAGGAAGGTGCCGCCATAGGCGAGCACGCCGCCGTGCAGCGCCATGCCGTTCATCGCCGCCGACATGCCGAATTCGCGGATGCCGTAATGGATGTAGCGTCCCGAATAATCCTCGGCGGTCAGCGCGACCTGCGCCTTGGTCTGGGTGTTGTTCGACGGGGTCAGGTCGGCCGAGCCGCCGATCGTTTCGGGCAGCGAGGCGTTGATCGCTTCGAGCGCCAGCGACGATGCGACGCGGGTCGCGATCTTCTTCGGTTCGGCGAGCAGACCGTCGATGTGCCCCTTCAGCGACCAGCCGTCGGGCAGCTTGTTGGCCATGCGGCGTTCGAATTCGGCGCGGTCGGCATGGGCGGTGAGGCGATCCTGCCATTCGGCGCGAACCGCACCGCCGCGGGCACCGACCGCCTTCCACGCGTCGGTCAGTGCTTCGGGCAGGTTGAAGGCCTCATGCTCCCACAGCAAGGCGGCGCGAGTGGCGAGGATTTCCTCGGCGCCAAGCGGCGAACCATGGACCTTGTGACTGCCGCCCTTGTTCGGCGCGCCCTTGCCGATGACGGTGCGGCAGCGGACCAGCGATGGGCGCGGATCGGCGGCGGCTTCGGCGAGCGCACGGTCGATATCGGCGAAGTCGTGGCCGTCACAGGCGACGACGTGCCAGCCGGTCGCGGCATAACGCGCGGCGACGTCCTCGCTGGTCGACAGGTCGGTCGAACCGTCGATGGTGATGCGGTTATCGTCCCACAGCACGTTCAGACGGCCAAGCTTCAGATGCCCGGCAAGGCCGATCGCTTCGTGGTTGATGCCTTCCATCAGGCAGCCGTCACCGGCGATCACCCAGGTACGGTGATCGACCAGATCGTCGCCGAACACGGTGTTGAGGTGCCGTTCGGCGGTCGCCATGCCGACCGCCATCGCCAGGCCCTGCCCGAGCGGGCCGGTGGTGCATTCGATGCCGGGCAGCTCGAAATTCTCCGGGTGGCCGGCGCATGGGCTGCCCAGCTTGCGGAAGGCGGCGATGTCGTCGATCGTCGGGCGGGCATAGCCGGTCAGATGGAGCAGCGAATAGATCAGCATCGATCCATGGCCCGCCGACAGCACGAAACGGTCGCGATCGGCCCAGTTCGGGTCGGTCGGATCGAATTTAAGATAGTTGGACCACAGGACGGTGGCGACATCGGCCATGCCCATCGGCATGCCCGGATGACCGGAATTAGCGGCCTCGACCGCATCCATCGACAAAACGCGGATGGCGTTGGCGAGTTCTAGCTGGGATATGGTCACGCGCACTCCTGTTGGGCGCCAGAGTCCGAAGGTTCGCGCGAGCCTTTGGAACCGTCGCGCCCCACAGTCAACCGCCCAGACGAAGGGTTGTTTAACATGTATAGCAAGCGTGGATTTATCCGATGAACGACACCCCCCACGCCGACGCCATTGCGCGGATCGAACGGGCGCTGGTGCGGATCGAACGTGCGGCGCAGTCGTGGTCGTTCGAAAATCATACACTTGCCACACGCCACGCCGCGCTGCGTTCGAAGATCGGCGATGCGATCGGGGCGCTGGATTCAGTGATCGCGCGTGAGACGGAGACCGATTAATGGGACAGATCGCGCTGAACGTCGCGGGACGCGAATATCAGGTCGGTTGCCGCGACGGCGAGGAGCCGAAGCTGCGCGCGCTGGCGGCGATGCTCGAACGCCACGCCGGCGCCGCCCAACGCGCCGCCGGCGGATCAGCGGAACGTACGCTGCTGTACATCGCGCTGATGGTCGCCGACGAACTGGCCGAACGCGAGGAGAACCCGGCGGCCGGGCTGTCGGCGGCGGTGCTGACGCAAATTGCCGAGCGACTCGAAACGGTTGCCGCGACCCTTGAGGAAGTGCCACAGGATCGCTAAATAGGTGGTGGCGGGAACTGCCCGGTGCGAGCCATGCATAATCCCTGAGGCTATTTCTTCATCCATGGGGGTTGTCCCTGCGCAGATCCTGGTCTGACGTACATGATCCCCACCTGACGTACCGTGCGTCAGTGGATAACGCGGCCAACGGCCCATGGTGGTCCCGCCACCCCATGCTTCGCCCATGACGATCGACAAGCCGGCTTTGCGTAGCGAGCTGCGTCGTTTGCGCCGCGGCTTCGTCGAGCGCGATCGGCCGCCTTTGGTGCCGCCGGGCCTGTTCCTGAACGCGCTGCGGCGTGGGATGATCGTCGCCAGCTATGTGCCGGTCGGCAGCGAGGCCGATCCGTCCCGTTTCGAGGCAGCGGCGATCTATGCCGGGGCGACGCTGGCATGGCCGGTGGTCGTCGATCGCGAATCGCCGATCCAGTTCCACACCGCACCGGGCGGGCGGATGGTCGAGGGGCCGTTCGGGTTGAAGCAGCCGGCGGGTAATTCGGCGCCGGTGGTACCCGACATCATCCTGACTCCGTTGCTTGGGTTCGATTCACGCTGCAACCGGCTGGGCCAGGGCGCGGGTCACTATGACCGCGCCTTTGCCACATGGCCGGAGGCACTTCGCATCGGCATTGCGTGGTCGGTACAGCAGGTCGACGAACTGCCGCGCGATGCGTGGGACATGCCGCTGGATGCGATTGTTACCGAAACCGAACTGATCTTGCCGGGAGCCGCGACATGAACGAGCCGACATGGCGCAAACCGGCGGGGGTGTTGGCGATCCTCGTCCTCCTGACGCTATGGGCGATCGGTGTGGCGATGCTGTCGGCTGTGGTCGGCGGCTGGCACTGGCTGTTGCAGCTCGGCTTCTACCTGATCGCCGGGATCGCATGGCTGTGGGTGTTGCCGATGCGAGCAATGTTGCGGTGGATGGAGACCGGCCACTGGCGGTAGCGCCACCGCTTCGCAAGCAATGGCGCGAGTGACGGGGCTCGAACCCGCGACCTCCGGCGTGACAGGCCGGCGCTCTAACCAACTGAGCTACACCCGCTCTCTAGCGAGGAGGCGGCGTGTAGGGTAGCGAATCGTTGCTGTAAAGCGGGTATTTCGGGGCACGCGGTTTTTCCGGTCAACGGGCCAAGGCGGCGGTCAGGCGGATGCCGAGGACGAGCGCGTCGTCGAGCGTCGGGTCAAGCCCGGGATCGAGGACATATTGGACATGCGGCTGTACGCCGAGCCAGTCGGTGACAGCGACACGGTGGGTGAGTTCGATCGCGGTTTCGGCATCGGGCCGCCCGCCATGGCGGGCGAGGGCAAGGTCACGGCTGGCGCTGCTCGCTCCGGCCCAGGCGATGGCGATGCCGCTGTCGTCGGCCGGACGGCCGGGAACGAGGCCGTGGCCGACGATACCGCCCGAGACGAAGCGGTCGAAGATGTTGGCGCGGCTACTGGCCGTACCCAGCCGGACAAAGCCGCGGACGCCACGATCGCTGTCGCCGATCAACTGTGCCTCGCCACGCAGATACAGGCCGTTGCTGGCGACATGGCGCTTAGTGGCGGCGGCGATGCCAGCATCATACCGGTCGTCGATCCGCGCGGTATAGGCCCATGCCCCGGCGAGCAGGCGGACGGTGCCGAGTTCGACATCCCCCTCCCCGATCAGTAGCGCGCCCTCACCGCGGTGCAACCCGACATTGAGCCGGCGGGGAAAGGCCGGGTCGTTCGGCACGCCGTCCGCCGCCACCGCGCGCAGCGTGAGCGCAGGGCCGACACGGACCTGACCGCGAAGCGCTAGGCCGGTGCTGGGAAAGGTCGAGGGGCCGTTGCGCCCACTGGTGCCGAGGTCAGACCCCATGCCGAACGCACTGTTGACGAACAGGAGCGACGTCTGCAGCGCGTCGAATTCGCTGTTGATGTCGTACAGCCCGAATTTCGCCGACCAGCGGCCGTCAACACCGCCATGTTCGACCCATGCCTCCAGCAATCGGAATAGCGGCATGCCCGCCTCGATACTGGAGACGACCTGCGCATCGCCGACGACCCCACCGCTGAAGCTGGCGCCGTTATTGTAGAAGCCGTGGACAAGTGCGGTGGTGCGCGGAACCCCGGCCAGCTGTTCGAGATCGGCGGTGGCGATAGCGCTGACATTGTGGATCCAGCGGCTGCCACGGCTTGCGCCACCCGCGACCGCGGTCAGCAGATCGCCGGTATAGGCAAGCTGTACCAGCAGGGGATCGCGGCGTTCGACGGCCGGCGCCTCAACCTCGCCCGGCGCACGGTCAACGCTGGGCGCGGACACCTGCGCGATCGCGGCCGGTATCGGTGCGCAGACCAGTGCCATCGTCGATCCAATCGCCCTGCCCCAACGTCCGATCATGCTGCCCCATCGATTCGATGGCGGCACCATGGCGGATCAGATGTGAAAATGGTGCCAATTCCAGACCGCGTCGCAGCGCATTCTGCCGTATCGACCGTGACTGGATGGAAAACGGCGCCCTGTGGCGCCGGGCGCATCGCGATCGATGCGCCATGGCGCGAGTGACGGGGCTCGAACCCGCGACCTCCGGCGTGACAGGCCGGCGCTCTAACCAACTGAGCTACACCCGCTCTCTAGCGAGGAGGCGGCCTTTACGGAGCGGTGCCGGGACTGTCAACGCCTCCATTGCCATTTGGTGCATTTCGTTGCGCGGCCGGCACATCCTGCACGAGCGTACCGTGTTCGAACAGGAAGCCGGCGATGTCGGGTTTGCCGGCGCCTTTCAGCACCGTCTGGATGATGATAAGCAACGGGACTGCCAGCAGCGCGCCGGGCGTGCCCCAGACCCAGCCCCAGAAGCTGAGCGTTATCAGGATCATGAGCGGATTGATTGTCAACCGGTGGCCAACGACCAGCGGGGTGATGACGTTCGCCTCCACGAGATGCGCGCCGACCATGATCGCAGCGGGCAACAGCGCCCACCAGATATCGGTGAAGGTCATCAGCCCGCCGACCGCGAGCAGCAGCGCGGCGAAGATCGGTCCCAGATAGGGGACATAATTGAGAAGCGCGACGATCCCGCCCCACATCAGCGGTGTCGGCATGCCGATATACCACAAGGCCAGCGCGACGATGACGCCGAGCATCAGATTGATGAAGGTGATGGTGCCTAGATACGCCGAGGTGTCGTCGACGACGTTCTGGATGACGCGCGCAGTCGCCATCGCCCCGCCGAAGCTGCTGCGCCCGGTGATCGCGGCACGGCGCAGATCGGTCCAGCCCGCCAGGAAGAAATAGATCACCAGGATCGCGAAGAACATTTCGAGCAACGCGGACGGTGCGGAGGTCGTCACGACATCAAGCAGCGACTGCGGCGGGGCGACGCTGCTGGTCGTCTGGCGCGCGGGAGCGTTGGCGACGTTGGTGATGAGGCCGTTCACGAATTTCTCGAGACTGGCGTAGAAGTCGATCAGCGGTGCGATATTTTCCTGCACCCGGTCGATGCGATCGGGCAGGATCGCCGCCCAGCCCCATGCCGGCACGACGATCGACGCCAACGCGCCATTGGCGACGATCAGGAACAACAGCACGCAGAACAGCGCAGCCAGCGGCGCGGGCACGCGGTGCCGTTCCTGCCATTCGAGCAGCGGTACCAGTGCGATAGCGATGACGATCGCGGCGGTGAGCGGCAGGAAGAAGCGCGCCCCCGCCTGCAACGCGAAGGGCAGCGCGAGCACCAGTCCGACCCCGGCGATCAGCGTCAGGGCGGCGAGCAACCGGTCGCGGCGGAGTTCCTCGGTCGGGGCGTCGACCACCGCGTCGACCGGATCGGACGGCGGCGTCGCGGCGGTGCCGGTCGCGCCGGCCCGATCGACACGCGTGTTTTCTTCGAACGACTCTGCCATGTACCCTTCCCCCCTGCGCCGCTGCGTGCCGTACCGATGGCAACGACCGACGCATTCACCCCAAACGCGCGACGCGGCGATTTGCGCCATGGCGATGTCGCGGATATGGGCAGCGCCCGGCACAAGGCCGGCGGGGAGCGGCGATGATCGATCAGGACCGGATGGCCGCGCGCGCGCTGCGCCCGATCGCGGCCGATCTCGAAGCGTTGTCGGCGATCGACCGGCGGCGGCGACTGATCCCGATCGCGGGGCGCGACTTCTCGTCGAACGATTATCTGGCGCTGAGCGGTTCGTCGGTGCTGCGCGATGCGGTGACCGATGCAATAGCGCGTGGCGTACCGGTCGGGTCGGGCGGATCGCGGCTGCTGCGTGGCAATCACGCCGAGCACGCGGCGCTGGAGCAGGAAGCGGCGGCCTTCTTCGGCAGCGAGGCGGCGTTGTGGTTCGGCAGCGGCTTTGCGGCCAATGCCGCGCTCTTGGCGACCCTGCCGCAGCGCGGCGACCTGATCGTCCACGACACGCTGATCCATGCGAGCGCGCATGAGGGCATGCGGTTGGCGCGCGCGCCGGCGGTGGCGGCGGGGCATAATGATCCGCAGGCGAGCGAGGATGCGATCGCGCGCTGGCGACGCGAGGGCGGGACCGGATCGCCGTGGATCGCCGTCGAAAGCCTGTACAGCATGGACGGGGACCGCGCGCCGCTCGACGACTGGATCGTGGTCGCTGACCGGCATGAGGCGATGCTGTTGATCGACGAGGCGCATGCGACCGGGGTGTTCGGACCGGACGGGCGCGGACTGGCGGCAGCCTATGAAGGGCGGGCGAACGTCGTGACGCTCCGTACCTGCGGCAAGGCACTGGGCAGCGAAGGCGCGCTGGTGTGCGGCCCGGCGCTGGTGTGCGATTTCTTGGTAAACCGCGCGCGCGGGTTCATCTTTTCGACCGCGCCCTCCCCGGTCATGGCGGCAGCGGTTCGGGCGGCATTGCGGGTATTGCAGGACGAACCGGCGCGGCGGGTGCGGCTGGCGGCGTTGGTCGACTATGCCGGTCAGAAGCTGGGGCGGATGGGCGCGACGGTCAGCGGGTCGCAGATCCTGCCGCTGATCGTCGGCGACGATGGCCGGGCGATGACGCTGGCGGCCAAGGTGCAGGCGGCGGGGTTCGACGTGCGAGGGATTCGCCCGCCGACGGTGCCGGCGGGTACCGCGCGGCTGCGAATCTCGCTGACGCTGAACGTCGACGAAGCGGCGATCGACGGATTGGCCGATCGTCTGGAGCAATTGTTGTGAGCGTGATCGTCGTTACCGGGACCGATACCGATGTCGGCAAGACGGTGTTCGCCGCCGCGCTGACCGGAGCACTCGGTGCATCCTATTGGAAACCGGTGCAGGCCGGGACCGATGACGGGACCGATCGCCAGCGGGTCGCGCGGCTGGCGGGAATCAAGCCAGAGCGCATCCTGCCCGAAGCATATTCGCTTGCCACGCCGTGTTCGCCGCACCGCGCGGCGGAAATTGATGGGGTGACGATTGATGTCGACCGGTTGACGCTACCGCAGGTGAACGGGCCGCTGGTGGTGGAGGGTGCCGGCGGCGTGCTGGTGCCGATCGTCGGAACGACGACGTTCGGCGACCTGTTCGCGCGCTGGCAGCGCCCGGTGGTGCTGGTGGCGCGGACCGCGCTCGGCACGATCAACCACAGCCTGTTGTCGATTGAGGCGTTGCGGTCGCGCGGCGTGCCGTTGCTGGGCGTGGCGTTCATCGGCGACAGCGTTCCCGACAGCGAGGCGACGATCGTCCGGCTGGGGGGTACGAAGCGGCTCGGCCACCTGCCCCGGCTCGATCCGCTCGACCCGGCGACACTGGCAGCGGCGTTCGCCGTGCATTTCGATCTGGAGGATTTCCGGTGAGTTCGTCGCCCGTCTGGCACCCCTTTACCCAGCATGGTTTGCAGGAGCCGATCCCGCAGATCGTACGCGGCGACGGGGCGGCATTGTGGACGGCGGACGGGCGGCGGATCGTCGATGCGATTTCGTCATGGTGGGTGACGACGCACGGCCACAACCACCCGCGCATCACCGCCGCCATCGCCGAACAGGCGGGGCGGCTCGATCAAATCATCTTTGCCGGGTACACGCACGAGCCGGCAGAGACGTTGGCGAAGGGGCTGCGCGCGCTGCTACCCGACGCGCTGACCCGTGTGTTCTTTTCCGATTCGGGATCGACCAGCGTCGAGGTCGCGCTCAAGATGGCGCTGGGGTATTGGCGCAACCGGGGTGAGGACCGGCACCGTATCCTCGTGATGGACCATGGCTATCATGGCGATACGATCGGGGCGATGTCGGTCGGGGCGCGCGGCGTGTTCAACCGGGCCTATGCACCGCTGCTGTTCGATGTCGGGTCGATCCCCTTTCCCGACGGCGGCCAGGAACAGGCGACGTTTGATGCGCTGGAGGTGGCGTGTCGGGCGGGCGCGGCGGCGTTCATCGTCGAGCCGCTGGTTCTGGGTGCGGGCGGGATGCGCATGTATCCGGTGACCGTCCTCGCCGAGATGCGGCGCATCTGCGCAGCTTACGGCGTATTATTCATCGCCGATGAAGTGATGACCGGATGGGGACGGACCGGCACGCTGACCGCGTGCGAGCAGGCAGGCGTCGTGCCCGATCTGATGTGTCTGTCGAAGGGGTTGACCGGCGGAGCGATCCCGCTGGCGGTGACGATAGCGAGCGAAGCGATTTATCAGGCACATTACGGAGCGGACCGGGCGACGATGTTTTTTCATTCGTCGAGCTACACCGCCAATCCGATCGCATGCGCCGCCGCCAATGCGAACCTTGCGATCTGGCGTGAAGAACCGGTCATGGAGCGGATCGCGTCGCTGGCGGCGCGGCAGGCGGCGCGGCTGGCGGTGCTGGCGGAGCATCCTCGCGTCGCCAATGCCCGGCAATTGGGGACGATCGCGACGTTCGAACTGGACGGCGACGATGGCTACCTGTCCGATCGCGCGCCCAAATTGCTGGCACGGTTTCGCGAGGGCGGCCTGTTGCTGCGGCCGCTAGGGTCGACGCTGTACGTCATGCCACCCTATTGCATCGACGATGTCGACCTCGACGCGATCTATGCGGCACTCGGCGCGGCGTGCGACGACACCTGATCGATTGCCGCCCGTATCATCGACAGCGCCTGTTCGAGCGCGGCGATGCGCACCGCGCCGCGGCCGATATCGCCGAAGTGGCATTCGCGGGTCGTCTCCGCCCCGTCTCGCACCGCGCAGGCGAAATGGACGAGGCCCGCTTCGTCGCCGGGTGCCCCTGCCCCGGCAAAGCCCGTGACCGATAGCGCGATATTGGCGTCCGACCCGCGCAGCGCGCCGCGCGCCATGGCGAGCGCGACGTCGCGACTGACCGCGCCGCAATCGTCGAGCATCTTGCGCTCGACCCCGAGCAATTCGCACTTTGCGCCCTCGCTATAGACGACGAAGCCGCGATCGAACGCGTGCGATGCACCCTCGACGTCCGTCAGCAACGCCGCGAGCATGCCGCCGGTGCAGCTTTCGGCGGTGGCGAGCGACAGGTCGGCCTTGCACGCCGCTTCGAGCAGATTGGCGGCAGCACGTTCGATATGTTCGGGCAAGACGGGGGACAGCGTCTCGGTCATTTCGATGCGTTCTTCCGACGCGTTTCCCAACCCTTCTTCGCCGCGGCCGAGCGATCGGAAGCGGGGCGATCGGCCGCAGCGCGACCGCCGCGCCGCGACGATCCGTGGCTGTCGGGCTTGCCGCGGCCCGATCCGGACTTGTTGCCGCCACCCGAATCCTTGTTCACCGTGGCCCAGGCGCGGCGTTCGGCTTCCTTCTCCGACAGGCCGCGTTCTTCATAGCCTTGTTCGATATGCTCGGCCTTGCGCTTCTGTTTGTCGGTATAGCTGCTCTTGTCGCCGCGCGGCATGACGGGATCCTTTCGCTCTACGAAAGGGTCAACTCTCAACAACTTGGCGCGGTTTCAGCCGCCGAGGATCGAAGTGTATAACGCATGATAGCGTTCGGCCATCGCCTCGACCGAGAAGCGTTCGGCGACACGCGCGCGGCAGGCGGTGCGGTCGATCTCCCCCACCCGGTCGATCGCAGCGATGGCTTCGTCCAGATTGTCGACAAGGAATCCGTTGACGCCATGTTCGATCAGTTCGGGCATCGATCCGCGGTTATAGGCGATGACCGGGGTGCCGCAGGCCATAGCCTCGACCACCGACAGGCCGAAGGGTTCGTCGAAGCCGATCAGGTGGAGGAGCGCGCGAGCACGTCCGAGCAGGTCGGTGCGCGCCTTGCCGCCGACCGCGCCGTGATAGACGATGCGCTCACCATCGACATGTGGTTCGACCGCTTCGCGCCAATAGCGATCGTCCTGGACGATGCCGGCCATGTGCAGCCGCCGCCCGCTGGCCTGCGCTGCCGCGACTGCTTCGGCCGCACCCTTGTCGGGGTGCATCCGGCCGAAGAAGAGCAGGTCGTCGCTGCCGGTCGGATCGAAAGGAAAGTCGTCCAGCGGGATGCCGTGATGGATCGTCGCGGCATAGCGCAGCGACAGATGGCGATCGGCGTCACTGATCGCGACATAGTGCACCCGGTCCTGATAGGGCGCGTACATCGGCAGGATGCGGTCGGACGAAAAACCGTGGATGGTGGTGACCATCGGCGTGTCGACCAGACCGGAAAAGGCGTGTGCGGGGAAATCGGCCTGGTTGTGGATCAGGTCGAACTCGCCGGCGCGCTCGAACACATGGGCGAGATGGGCAAATTCCCACACCTTCGCATCAATCGACGGGTCCTCGCTATAGGGTGCGGGGACGACGCCGGCGAGCGTGCCCGACGTCTGGCTGTCGAGCGTGGCAAACAGCGTCACATCGACGCCACGCACGACCAGCGCCTCGGTCAACAGGCTAGTGACCAGCTCCCACGGGCCATAGTGCCGCGGCGGCGTGCGCCACGCGATGGGGGCGAGCATGGCGATGCGCATCAATCGACTTTCAGGATCAGGGCTTCGTCGGGGCGAAGGGTGGTGGCGGTCGCGGCGTCATGGGTCGACAGCACGACCGTGCCGGGTTCAAGGGTGATCGCGGCG
Source organism: Sphingomonas sp. SAFR-052 (assembly GCF_051965015.1). NCBI lineage: Bacteria > Pseudomonadati > Pseudomonadota > Alphaproteobacteria > Sphingomonadales > Sphingomonadaceae > Sphingomonas > Sphingomonas sp. SAFR-052. Next base: position 316,622 of record NZ_JBQCMO010000003.1, read on the forward strand.
GGCGCATGGCCGAGGTTCAGCGCGATGCGGTAGCGATCGGTGCCGTGGCTGCGGACGTAGGTGAGGACGTCGCCCTCCGCTCGGACATCGCTGATCGCGCCGGTCGCGAGCGCAGGGGTCGCGCGGCGCAGCGCCAGCAGGCGGCGGTAGAGGGTCAGCATCGAATGCGGATCGTCGGCCTGCGCGGCGACGTTGAGTGGCAGATGCGCCGGGTCGATCGGCAGCCAAGGATCTCCGGTGGTGAAACCGTCCTGTTCGGTCCAGGGCAGCGGGGTGCGCACCGGGTCGCGGCCGAGCCCCAGCCCCGGTTCGCGTAGCTCGCGCGGGTCCTGCACCTTTTCGGCTGGCACCTGCGCATCGGGGAGGCCAAGTTCGTCGCCCTGATACAGGGTCGGCGTACCGCGCAGCGTCAGCAACAGCACCGCCGCCACCCGCGCCTGTGCGGATCCAACGCGGGTCGCGATGCGGGGGCGGTCGTGGTTGCCGAGCACCCAGTTGGGCCAGCCGCCCTCGGGCAGCGCCGCCTCGTACTCGGTAATCCGATCGGCCAGTTCGGCGGCGTTCCAGCCGGCTTCGATCAGCTGGAAGTTGAAGGGCAGATGGACTTCGGGCGCGGCGGCCGACCCGTAATAGGTCATCAGCTTGGGCACCGGCAGGTAGATCTCGCCGACCAGGACCGCATCATAGCGGTCGGCCAGTTCGCGCATGTCGGCGGCGATGGCGTGGACTTCGGGCTGATCGGTCGAGTTCAGTTGGAGGACCCGGTGCATCTCGCCCATGCCCTCGCAATAATCGGGGTTGGTCGGATTCTCGGGGAAATCGGCATGCTTGACCATGTGCCAAAGCACGTCAATGCGGAACCCGTCGACGCCGCGATCGAACCAGAAGCGCATCGCCCCTAGCATCGCGGCGCGCACCTCCGGATTGCGCCAGTTCAGGTCAGGCTGTTCGGGCAGGAAGGCGCGCGAATAATATTGCCCGGTGGCTGGATCGAAGGTCCAGGCGGGGCCGCCGAAGTCGCTGATCCAGTTGTTAGGCGGGCCGCCATCGGGGGCGGGGTCGCGCCAGATATACCAGTCGCGCTTCGGATCGTCGCGCGACGACCGGCTCGCGACGAACCAGGGATGCCGGTCGGAACTGTGATTCGGCACGAAATCGAGCAGGACGCGCAGTCCCAGACCATGCGCCTTTGCGAGCAGCGCATCGAAATCGGCGAGCGTGCCGAAGCGCGGATCGATGCCGGTATAGTCGGCGACGTCATAGCCGAAATCGGCCATCGGCGACGGGAAGATCGGCGAAATCCACAGCGCATCGACGCCGAGCGTGACCAGATGGTCGAGCCGGTCGGCGATGCCGCGCAGGTCGCCGATCCCGTCGCCGTCGCTATCGGCGAAAGACCGCGGATAGATCTGATAGATGGTGGCGGCATGCCACCATGGTTGCGGAGGAGTAACGATCACCCGCCGACAAGCCGCCAGCGGGCAAATCGTTCCCTTATTCGAACTCCATGATGACGGCGTCGACCGCTAGGCTGTCGCCGGGGGCATGGGCGATGCGGACGACGGTGCCGGGGCGTTCGGCGCGCAGGATGTTTTCCATCTTCATCGCCTCGACCACCGCCAGCGGCTGGCCGGCCTCTACCCGCTGGCCCTCGGCGACCTCGACGCGGGTCAGCAGGCCGGGCATCGGGCATAGCAGGAAGCGCGACAGGTCGGGCGGGACCTTGTCGAGCATGTACCGGGTCAGCGCCGCGACATGCGGCGGCAGGACGCGGACGATGTGGCTGGCGCCGCGGGCGGTCAGCTTCCAGCCGCCGATGGTGCGGGCGATACGCGCGGTCAGTTCCTCGCCGTCGATGCGCGCGGTCACGAGCCGCTGCGACGGGCGCCAGTGCATGACCACATCAAGCGGCGCGTCGTCTTCGATATTGACCAACAGCCCGCCATCGTAGCCGTCGACGGAGATGGCGTAGCGATGGTCGCCGATGGTGACGACCCGTTCGGTCGAGCGAGGGATGCGCGTGCCGAGTTGCCCGTTGATCTTCGCGGCGCGATCCGACTGTCCGAGATCGGCGACGACCGCGATCGCGGCGAGCTTGCGGAGCAGCGGTTCGTCGGCGGGGGCGCCGTGGAAGCCTTCGGGATATTCCTCGGCGATGAAGCCGGTGGTCAACGCACCGTCGCGGAACCGGGGATGCTGCATGATCGCCGACAGGAAGTCGATATTGTTGCCGACTCCGGCGAGTTCGAAGCGGTCGAGCGCGGCCACCTGCGCATCGATCGCGGCTTCGCGGGTCGATGCCCAGGTGACGAGCTTGGCGATCATCGGGTCGTAGAACATGCTGACCTCGCCGCCCTCGACGACGCCGTCGTCGACTCGGGTGCGGGGTGTCGCGGTATCGGGCGACGTCGTTCGGGGAGCCCCCCCTCCACCATGCTTCGCATAATCCCCCTCCCCGTGCCGGGGAGGATTGTAGCGGGTCAGTCGCCCGGTACTCGGCAGGAAGCCGCGATAGGGGTCTTCGGCATAGACGCGATTTTCGATCGCCCAGCCGGTCAGCTTCACCTCGTCTTGCGTGAAGGCGAGCTTCTCGCCGGATGCGACGCGGAGCATCTGTTCGACCAGATCGAGGCCGGTGATCTCCTCGGTCACCGGATGTTCGACCTGCAGCCGGGTGTTCATTTCGAGGAAATAGAAACTCTCGCCGGTGGTATCGGCGCCCGAGACGATCAGTTCGACAGTACCGGCCGAATAATAGCCGACCGCGCGGGCGAGGGCGACCGCTTGCTCCCCCATCGCCTTGCGCATCGCGGGCGTGACGAAGGGCGACGGCGCCTCCTCGACGACCTTCTGGTGGCGGCGCTGGATCGAGCATTCGCGCTCGCCGAGATAGACGATGTTGCCATGCTGGTCGCCCAGCACCTGAATTTCGATATGGCGCGGGCTTTCGATGAATTTTTCGATGAACACTCGGTCGTCGCCGAAGCTCGCAAGGCCTTCGCGCTTGGTCGCCTCGAAGCCTTCGCGGACATCCTGTTCGGACCAGGCGAGACGCATGCCCTTGCCGCCGCCGCCGGCCGAAGCCTTCATCATCACCGGATAGCCGATGTCGGTGGCGATGCGGACCGCCTGCTCAGTATCGGCAATCTCGCCCAGAAAGCCGGGGACGACGTTGACGCCGGCAGTCTGGGCCAGCTTCTTCGATTCGATCTTGTCGCCCATCGCGGCGATGGCGTTCGGCGGCGGGCCGACGAAAGTGATGCCGGCATCGGCACAGGCGCGGGCGAAACTCTCGCGCTCCGACAGGAAGCCATAGCCGGGATGGATACAGTCCGCGCCGGTCGCCTGGGCAGCGGCGAGGATCAGTTCGGGGACGAGATAGCTTTGCGCGGCGGGCGCCGGCCCCAGCCGTACGCTCTCATCGGCCATCATCACATGCGGCGCGCGCGCATCGGCATCGGAATAGACCGCGACCGTCGCGATGCCCATCCGCTTGGCGGTGCGCATCACGCGGCAGGCGATCTCGCCCCAGTTCGCGACCAGAATCTTCTTGAACAAATCGCTCTCCCAAATCCGCCCTGTTTACAGGGTCAGCAGCATGACGCCTTGCGCATCGGTTCCTCGGCGACCATCGGCGTCATACCTAGTTTCGCCAGCAGTGCCGCATCGGCATCGTCGCCAGCATTGCCCGCGGTCAGCAGGCGGTCGCCGGTAAAGATCGAATTGGCCCCGGCCATGAAGCACAGCGCCTGCGTCGCATCCGACATGCTCTCGCGCCCGGCCGAGAGGCGCACCATGCTCATCGGCATGGTAATGCGCGCGACGGCCACGGTGCGGACGAACTCGATATCATCTAGTTTCGCGAGTGGCGTGTCGGCCAGCATGTTGCCGAGCACGGTGCCCTTGACCGGGACCAGCGCATTGACCGGCACGCTTTCGGGGTGGCGCGGCAGGGTGGCGAGGGCGTGGACGAAGCCGACGCGGTCGGCGCGGGTCTCGCCCATGCCGACGATCCCGCCGCAACAGACGTTGATCCCCGCCTCGCGCACATGCGCCAACGTGTCGAGCCGGTGGTCGAAGGTCCGCGTCGTAATGACGTTGGCGTAGTTTTCGGGCGAGGTATCGATGTTGTGGTTGTAATAGTCGAGGCCCGCCTGCCCCAGCCGCTGCGCCTGTTCGGGGGTCAGCATGCCCAGCGTCATGCAGGTCTCCATGCCCATGTCGCGCACGCCCTCGACCATCGCGACGATCTTGTCCATGTCGCGGTCCTTGGGGTTGCGCCATGCCGCACCCATGCAGAAACGCTGCGATCCCGCGGCCTTGGCCTCCGCCGCGCTGGCAAGGACCGCGTCGACGTCCATCAGCTTTTCGGCCTTCAGCTGCGTATCGGCGCTGGCCGATTGCGAGCAATAACCGCAATCCTCGGGGCAGCCGCCGGTCTTGATCGAGAGCAGCGTGCACAGTTGCACCTGCCCGACCGCATGGTGCGCGCGGTGGACGGTCTGGGCGCGGAACATCAGTTCGTCGAAGGGCAGGTCGAAGAGTTCGGCGATTTCCGCGCGGGTCCAGTTGTGCCGAACTTGTTCGGCGCACCCCCGCGGAGGCGGGGGCCCAGAGCCAAGGGCGTCGCGCTCGCCGCTCTGGCCCCCCGCCTGCGCGGGGGTACGGGTGACGTTGGCAGGTACGGACGCAATCACATTCATTCGACAGTTTCTCCAACCGGCGGGAGGTTGTGGCCGAGCAGTTTCAGCACCTCCGCCGCTGCATGGACCAGATTGGTGCCCGGTCCGAAAATCGCCGCCACACCGGCTTCGCGGAGCAGCGCATAATCCTGTGGCGGGATGACTCCGCCGGCAATGACGCGGATATCGGCGCGACCCGCCACCGCCAAGCGCTCGATCAGTTCGGGGATCAGTGTGTTGTGCCCGGCCGCGAGGCTGGAGGCGCCGACGACGTCGACCGCTTCCGCAATCGCCAGATCGGCGGTTTCCTGCGGCGTCTGGAACAGCGGGCCGGACACGACCTCGAACCCCAGATCGGCAAAGGCGCTGGCGACGACATTGGCGCCGCGGTCGTGACCGTCCTGCCCCATCTTGGCGACGAGGATGCGAGGCTTGCGGCCCAGCCGCCGCTCGACCGCCGCCACGCCTTCGCCGGCGCGCAGCCAGCCGCTGTCATCGGCATGGGCGGGCCCGTAAATGCCCTTGACCGGCGTGACCGAGACGGCGTGGCGACCGAAGGCGACCTCCATCGCCGCCGACATTTCGCCGAGCGTCGCGCGCGCGCGAGCAGCGGCGACGCATAGCGCGAGGAGGTTGGCGTTCCCCGCCGCCCCGTCGCGCAGCGCGCTTAGAGCCGCCTGGGTAGCCGCTTCGTCGCGGGTGGCGCGGACGTGTTCGATGCGGCGGATCTGGTCGGCGCGGACCTTGGCATTATCGATCGAGAGGATGTCGATCGGCGTTTCCTCGGCCAGACGGTATTTGTTGACGCCGACGATCACGTCCTCGGCGCGGTCGACGCGGGCCTGCCGGGCGGCGGCGGCGCGTTCGATATGCTCCTTGGGCAGGCCCTTGTTCACGGCATCGATCATGCCGCCCGCCGCGTCGACCTCCTCGATCAGCGCCCATGCCTTGTCGGCGAGTTCCTTCGTCAGCGCCTCGACATAATAGCTGCCGCCCAGCGGATCGACGACATGGGTCATGCCGGTTTCTTCCTGAAGGATCAGCTGGGTGTTGCGCGCGATCCGGGCGGAAAAATCGGTCGGCAGTGCGACGGCTTCGTCCAGGCTGTTCGTGTGGAGCGACTGAGTCCCGCCGAAGGTGGCGGCCATTGCCTCTACGGTCGTGCGAATGACGTTGTTGTACGGGTCCTGTTCGGTCAGCGACACGCCGCTGGTCTGGCAGTGCGTGCGCAGCATCTGGCTGCGGCTGTTGCCGCCGAAATCGGCGATGATCCGGCTCCACAGCATGCGCGCGGCGCGCAGCTTGGCGATCTCCATGAAGAAGTTCATGCCGATGCCGAAGAAGAAGGACAACCGACCGGCGAACGCATCGATATCCAGCCCGCGCGCCATCGCCGCGCGGACATAGGCCATGCCGTCGGCCAGCGTGAATGCCAGTTCCTGCACCGCCGTCGCCCCCGCCTCGTGCATGTGATAGCCGCTGATCGAGATGCTGTTGAAGCGCGGCATATGCTCGGCGGTGTAGGCGATGATGTCCGACACGATCCGCATCGATGGTTCGGGCGGATAGATGTACGTGTTGCGGACCATGAACTCCTTCAGAATGTCGTTCTGGATCGTGCCCGACAGCTTCTCCGGACCGACGCCTTGTTCCTCGGCCGCGACGATGTAGAAGGCGAGGCAGGGCAGCACCGCGCCGTTCATCGTCATGCTGACCGACATGGTGTCGAGCGGAATCCCGTCGAACAGGATCTTCATGTCGTCGATCGTGTCGATCGCGACCCCGGCCTTGCCCACGTCACCCGCCACACGCGGATGGTCGCTGTCGTATCCGCGGTGGGTGGCGAGGTCGAAGGCGACCGACAGCCCCTTCTGCCCCGCTGCCAGGTTGCGGCGGTAGAAGGCGTTCGATTCCTCGGCGGTCGAGAAACCGGCATATTGGCGGATGGTCCATGGCCGGCCGGCATACATCGACGCCTTCACCCCGCGGGTGAACGGCGCGAAACCGGGCAGGCCCGGATCGGGCGCGTCGGCGGCGGTGTAGAGCGGCTTGACTGCGATCCCCTCCGGCGTGTGCCAGGTAAGATCGGCGTCCTTCACCTCACGCGCGGCGAGCTTCTGCCAGTCTGCGATCGTTGGGCCGGTCATGGGTACGTCCCTAGCGCCCGGCGGGGGGACAAGTCGAGGCGGGTCATGTCAGCGCCCCTCGAACCGGGGGGTGCGCTTGGCGAGGAAGGCGGCGGTTCCTTCGCGCGCATCGGCGGTGGCGGCGGCGCTGCGCTGCGCCTCCGCCTCGCGGACCATGGCGGCGGGATAGTCGTGGTCGAGCGCAAAAGCGAGGTTGCGCCGGGTCAGCCCAAGCGCGACGGTCGGTCCCGCCGCGAGCCGGCCGGCGAGCGCCATCGCTTCGTCGTCGAGCGCGTCGGGCGCGGCGACCGCATGGATCATGCCCCAGTCGAGCGCGGTCGCCGCCGGCACCCGTTCGCCGAGCAGCATCATCCGCGCCGCCCGTGCCCGGCCGATCAGGCGCGGCAGCATCCAGCTCGCCCCGCCATCGGGGACGAGGCCGATATTGACGAAGGCTTGCAGGAAATAGGCGTCGTCGGATGCGATGCAGAAATCGGCGGCGAGCGCGAGGCTGCATCCGATGCCGGCCGCCGCGCCGCGCACCGCGCTGACGATTGGGACCGGCAGGTCGGCGATCGCCTGCAGGCAGGGGTTGTAATGGTGGATTAGCGCGTGATGAGTCGCGGCGGGAGCGTCGCCCGCCGCCTGCACCGCCGCCACATCCGCGCCCGAGCAAAAGGCACGTCCTTCGCCGGTCAGCAGCACCGCCCGCGCATCGCCAAGGCCGGTGAGTGCACCCCGGATCGCATCGAACATCGCCGGCGGGGCGGCGTTCAGCCGCTCCGGCCGGTCGAGAGTGATGCGCAGCACGTCGCCGTCGCGCGCCACCCGGATATCGCCTGCCATCGAATCGCTCTCCCGTATCATTTGATACGGTTTTGCGGAAAGGCCGCCGCGATTGCCAGCGCAAACGAACCGTGGCGAGGAACACCCCGCCACGGACCGCTTACCAAAAGATGTCGTATTCGACGTCGACGACCTGGCCCGAGCGGATGTCGACGAGCAGCGCGTCGTTGTAATAGCGCACCCAGCGATACGGTCCCCATGCCTCAGGCAGGCGATAATAGAAGGGGTCGTTGATCCAGTAGTTCGACCCGAACAGGAACGAATTCAGCCGGACGCCCACACCGAAGCGGCGATAGCCATAGCCCCAGCCCTGCGGCGCGTAATAGCGCGGGAGGCGGTACAGGCTGCGGTTGCGTTCGCGATACCGGTTCCAGTCATAGCGGTCGTCGCGCCGCCAGCCGCGGTCCCACTGGCCGTTGTTGCCCCAGCGGTCGCGCTCCCAATTGCCGCGGTCCCAGCCATTGCGGTTCCAGTCGCGGTCGCGCCGGGCCCAGCCGTCGCCGTCCCACTGATCGCGGCGAAGCTGTTCGCGCCGCCATTGTTCGCGGCGGTCGCGTTCCTGAACACCGCGACCGTCGCGGCGCGGCCAGTCGCGGCGCAGCGCCTCGCGGTCGATCTGCCCTTGCGCATCCCGCGGCGGGTCGCGGCGTTCGAAGCGGTCGGGGACGTCGCTCTGGGGCGGACGCTGCCAGCCGCGATCGGGTTGACCCGGCTGCGGCGCGCGCTGCCAGCCGCGATCCTCGCGCTGGTCGCGTTGTTCGCCCTGGCCCCGCTGCCATTCGCGGCGGATCGCGTCGCGATCGATCTGCCCCTGCCCGTCGCGCGGCGGATCGCGCCGTTCGAAGCCGGGACCACGCTCCGGCCGGTCGCCGCGCGGTTCGAAACGCGGTGTCTCACGGCGCTGTTCGGGGCGCGGCGCCGGAGCTTCGACGCGGATATCGTTGCGGAATTCGGCGCGGGCCTGTGGTGTTTCGCCGCCCGGTCCACGCTCGATGCGTTCGCGCATGCGGGGCCCCCGCCCCTCGCGCTCGGGCTGCGCCATCGCCGCGCTCGGGACCAGCGCGGTCACGCTCAGCAACGCCAGCAGGAAACGGTTCTTCATCTCGGCTTCCCTCCACCGCCGGATGTCGCCGGCTTCGATGGTGCCTGCTTACGACGGATGCGATCAACCGTGGCTGAATGGCGATGACAGCCGATTGAAAGAATAAGCGCCTATGGTTTGGGTGGGGTCAGCGCCGGCGTCTCGCGCGCCGCCTCCGCCGGATCGATGCCGGGGCGCGGCGGGGGTGCCAGCGTCGCATCGCCGCGCGCAGCGGCAGCGGCCTGTCGCACCGCATCGACCAGCCGGGGATAGATGCCGCAGCGGCACAAGTTGGTCAGCGCCGCCGCGATCGTCGCCTCGTCCGGGTCACGGTTCGCGCGCAGCAACGCGGCGGTCGCCATGACGAAGCCGGGGATGCAGTAACCGCACTGCACGACTTGCGCGGCGAGGAATGCGGCCTGGACCGGGTGGCTGCGGTCGCGGGCCAGCCCCTCGATCGTCGTGACGAACGTGCCCTCGATACTGCCGATCGTGACCTGACACGACTTCACCGCCCGGCCGTCGATATCGACGGTACAGGCGCCGCAATGGCCAGTGCCGCAGCCATATTTGGTGCCGGTCAGGTTCGACACGTCGCGCAGCGCCCAGAGCAGCGGCGTTTCGGGATCGAGCCGATATTCCTGCGGCAGATTGTTGACGGTGAACCGGGTCATGGCACCGGCCTTGTAGGGAGGTTCGGTCGCGTCCGCCAACCCCGTACGGGCAGACCGCATGTGTTGGGCGACGCAAGAATGTTGCGCTCGACCGCGTCCCGCTGGCACAAGGGGCGAAACGCCCATTAAGGGGCCAAGGAGAGACGATGCTCGAAGCACTCGAAGCGTTGGAGAAACGGCGCACGGCAGCGCGGGCCGGGGGCGGCGAGAAGCGCGTCGCCGCGCAACATGCCAAGGGCAAGCTGACCGCGCGCGAACGGATCGACGTGTTCCTCGACGAAGGATCGTTCGAGGAACTCGACATGTATGTCGAACATAACTGCGTCGATTTCGGGATGCCGGAGCAGGTGATTCCGGGCGACGGGGTGGTGACCGGGTCGGGGACGGTCAACGGGCGGCTGGTCTATGTCTTCAGCCAGGACTTCACCGTGTTCGGCGGTTCGCTGTCGGAACGCCATGCGCAGAAGATTTGCAAGATCATGGACATGGCGATGAAGGTCGGCGCTCCGGTCATCGGGCTGAACGATTCGGGCGGCGCCCGCATCCAAGAAGGCGTCGCCTCGCTCGGCGGCTATGCCGAGGTGTTCCAGCGCAACGTTCTGGCGTCCGGCGTGGTGCCGCAGCTGTCGCTCATCATGGGGCCGTGCGCGGGCGGTGCGGTGTATTCGCCGGCCATGACCGACTTCATCTTCATGGTGAAGGATTCGAGCTACATGTTCGTGACCGGGCCCGACGTGGTCAAGACGGTGACGAACGAGGTGGTCAGCCAAGAGGAACTGGGCGGCGCGGTGACGCATACCACCAAGTCGTCGGTCGCCGATTGCGCGTTCGAGAATGATATCGAGGCATTGCTGGCGGCGCGTGATTTCGTCGATTTCCTGCCCGCCAACAACCGCAGCGGCGTGCCGCTGCGGCCGAGCGACGATCCGTGGGACCGGATCGAGGACAGTCTCGACACGCTGATCCCACCGAGCGCCAACCAGCCCTATGACATGCACGAGTTGATCGTGCGGACGGTCGATGACGGCGAATTCTTCGAACTGCAACCGGGGCATGCCGCGAACATCCTGATCGGCTTCGGCCGGATCGAGGGGCGGACCGTCGGCATCGTCGCCAACCAGCCGATGGTGCTGGCCGGGTGTCTCGACATCAATTCGTCGAAGAAGGCGGCGCGGTTCGTCCGCTTCTGCGATGCGTTCGAGATACCGATCGTGACCTTCGTCGACGTGCCGGGCTTCCTTCCAGGCGTCGGACAGGAGCATTCGGGCATCATCAAGCATGGCGCGAAGCTGCTGTTCGCCTATGCCGAGGCGACGGTGCCTAAGATCACGGTCATTACGCGGAAAGCCTATGGCGGCGCCTATGACGTGATGGCGTCGAAGCATCTGCGCGGCGACCTGAACTATGCGTGGCCGACCGCCGAGATCGCGGTGATGGGGGCGAAGGGCGCGGTGGAGATCATCTTCCGGTCGAAGGACCCGGAAGAGGTCGCGGCGCGGACGGCGGAATATGAGGCGCGCTTCGCCAACCCGTTCGTAGCGGCCAGCAAGGGGTTCATCGATGAGGTGATCCTGCCGCATTCCACCCGGCGGCGGGTGGCGCTGGGGTTGCGGAAGTTACGGAACAAGAAGCTGGATAACCCGTGGAAGAAGCATGACAATATCCCGCTTTGACATCGTCCCCGCCTTGCGGGGAGGGGGACCAGCGCAGGTGGTGGAGGGGACCTTTCCGATCCACCACGGTTGCAGTGTTGGGCACTTCCCCTCCACCAGCTTCGCTGGTCCCCCTCCCCGTGCCGGGGAGGAGTTGTGAGCCTCGGCCGTCTCAATCATGTCGGGGTCGCTACGCCTTCGATCGCAGCTTCGATTGCGATGTATCGCGACCTGCTCGGCGCGGACGCCATTGGCGAGCCTTTCGATCTGGTCGAACAGGGTGTGAAGGTGTGCTTCATCGATGCGCCCAATACGCAGATCGAATTGATCGAGCCGTATGACGATTCCTCGCCGATAGCGGGCTTCCTAGCGAAAAACCCGGCGGGCGGACAGCATCACCTGTGTTTCGAGGTGTCGGATATCCATGCCGCGATCGCCGACCTGACCGCCAAGGGCGCGCGCGTGTTGGGGACGCCGCGGATCGGGGCGCATGGGACGCCCATCGTGTTCGTCCATCCGCGCGACATGGGCGGGGTGCTGATCGAGTTGATGGAGACGCCGGCGGATTACTGACCCCTTCCCCTCGCCACCGCGATCTGATTGAACCCCTGCCCATGAACACGCCGATCCGCAAAGCCCCTGGTAGCCCCTCCCCCGTCCGTGCCGAATGGGGCCGGACGGTCGAGGCGAAGCTTGCCGCGATCCCCGGCATCCGCCGCGCCAAGACCGAGGCGGCGGTGCTGTTCGCACTCCCCGACTTCCTGTCGGAGGATGAATGCGAGCTGCTGATGGCGACGATCGATGCCGGGCGGCGCAAATCCACGCTGCTGACCAGCAGCAACGACCCCAATTTCCGGACATCGGACAGCTGTGACCTCGACCGCTGGCACCCCGATCTGCAGCCGATCGACGAGCGGATCGCGCATCTCTTGGGCATCCCACCCGAATATGGCGAGACGATGCAGGGACAGCGCTATGCCCCGGGGCAGCAATTCCGCGCGCATGCCGATTATTTCAACGAGAACGAACATTATTGGGCGCCGATGGCGGTACAGGGCGGGCAGCGGACCTGGACGGCGATGGTCTATCTGAACGAGGTCGAACAGGGCGGCGCGACGTGGTTTCCGGTCGCCGGCGTCCGCTTCAACCCGCGGCCGGGGATGCTGGTCGCGTGGAACAACATGAACGCCGATGGCAGCCCCAACCTGTCGACGCTGCACGAGGGGATGGCAGTGGTCGAGGGGACCAAATACGTCATCACCAAGTGGTTTCGCGAGCGGCCATGGACCCCGACCGTGCAGCCGTAAGCGGCCAAAGTTCACTAAGTTCACACTCGCGGCGTTTCGTGCGCCGTGGCGTTTCCTGATTGCATTCTGTCATCCCGAGCTTGCGCCGGTGTCCTGCCTTCCAACAAGCGCTGGAAGCGAGGCAGGACGCCGGATCAAACCGGGGTGACGAGGGTGGCGGTTTAAAGACGTGTAGGAAAGCGCAATCGGCGCGGTGGCGGGGCATTCGTGACACCCCGCCGCCCTTCCTTCAAGCCTTCTTGCGCGCCCGCTTCGGAGCGGCGGCGGCTTCGGTGTCTTCTTCCTCGTCGGGGGTTTCCTCGCCCGCTTCGCTCAGCGCTTCGCCAAGCGCACGCAGCTTGTCCTGCTGCTTGTCGGCCTTGTCGGCGATCTTCGTTGTCGCAGCGCCCAAGCGGTGAAGCAGGTCGTGGACGCGGTCGCTATCAGGTGCGTCCTTTTCCAATTGCTTGCGCAACGAGGCGAGGTCGCGCAGGATGCCCTTGGCCCCCGGCACGTCGGTATCGGCCAGCGCCGCTTCCCAATCCTCGATCATCGTCGCGCCCTTGGCGGGTTTGGTTTCGTCCAGTCCGCGATTGATCGCGTTCATCGTTCCGGCGAATTTCAGGGCCATGCAAAAGCTCCTCGAACGGCAAGCTGCACGCGCAGCCGCCGGACAACGAGCGAGGCGGGAGCCGGCCCCGACAGGAACCAACTATTTGTTTTTGCCGGGGTCCGGAACCTTCGTCAGTCGACGCGGATACGGGTGCTACTGTCGAAGCCGTCGGCCATCAGCCGGACGATCGCATCGGCGACGCGTTCGGGTGGCTTCACGCTCTGCGGGTCCTCGCCGGGATAGGCGCGCTCGCGCATCTTGGTCCGGGTGGCGCCGGGATCGACGATCGCGGTGCGGACCGGCGAGATGTTCGCCATTTCGAGCCCGTAGCTGGCAATGATGTTGTCGAACGCCGCCTTCGATGCGCCGTACATGCCCCAATAGGCGCGCGGGGCGGCGCCGACTGAGGAAGTGACGCCGACCACCCTGCCCGACCGTGCCAGCCGCAGCATCGGCGAGAAGGCGGCGATCAGCGCGGCATTGGCGGTGACGTTTAGCGCCATCACCTTGTCGAATTCCTTGAGATCGAACGACGGCACCGGCCCCAGCGTCCCGAGTGCGCCGGCGTTGAGCACCAACATGTCGAGCGCACGCCAGCGTTCGGCGATCGCCGACACCAGTTGCGGGATGGCGGTGCGGTCATAGAGGTCGACCGGCGCGATCGTCGCCGACCCGCCGGCTGCGTAGATCGCGTCCTCGACCTCCTCCAGCCCGCCGGTGGTGCGCGCGGTCAGGATGATGTGAGCGCCCTCCGCCGCGAGCGCGATGGCGGTGGCGGCACCAATGCCGCGGCTGGCACCGGTGACGAAGGCCAGCTGCCCCTTCAGACGATCGCTCATCCGACGCGTTCGGCCAGCACCGCGAGTTGATCGACCGAGCTGGTTTCGTCCTGATCGGTCAGCGGGGTCGGATAGTCGCCGGTGAAGCAGGCGTCGCAATATTTCGGACGGACCGAGGTGCGCGATGCTTCGCCGAGCGCCCGGTACAGCCCGTCGATCGAAACGAAGGCAAGGCTGTCCGCCTGGATATAGTCGGTCATGCCGCCGAGATCGAATTTGGCGGCGAGCAGTTTGGCGCGTTCGGGCGTGTCGACGCCGTAGAAGCAGCTGTGCCGGGTCGGCGGCGAGGCGATGCGCATATGCACTTCGGCCGCGCCGGCATCGCGCATCATCTGCACGATCTTCAGGCTGGTCGTGCCGCGCACGATCGAATCGTCGATCAGGACGATGCGCTTGCCCTCGATCAGCTTGCGATTGGCATTGTGCTTCAGCTTCACGCCGAGATGGCGGACCTTGTCGCCCGGCTGGATGAAGGTTCGGCCGACATAGTGCGAGCGGATGATGCCGAGTTCGAACGGGATGCCCGACGCCTGCGCATAACCGATCGCGGCGGGGACCCCCGAATCGGGGACCGGGATGACCAGATCGGCCTCGACCGGGTTTTCCTGTGCCAGTTCGGCACCGATCGCCTTGCGCACCGAATAGATCGAGCGGTCGTCGCTGATCGAATCGGGGCGCGAGAAATAGACCCATTCGAAGATGCAGGGACGGGGGGATAGCGGCGCGAACGGGCGAATCGAGCGCAGTTCACCGTTCTTGACGATGACCAGTTCGCCGGGTTCGACCTCGCGGACGAACTCGGCGCCGACCACGTCGAGCGCAACGGTTTCGGAGGCGAAGATATAGGCGTCGTCGCCGAGCTTGCCCATCACCAGCGGCCGGATACCGAGAGGGTCGCGGCAGGCGATCATCCCCTCGGGCGTCATGCAGATCAGCGAATAGGCGCCCTCGACCTGCTTCAGCGCATCGATGAACCGGTCGAGCAGCGTCCGGTAGTTGGACGTGGCGACCAGGTGGATGATGACTTCGGTATCGCTGGTCGACTGGAAGATCGAACCGGTGCGGACCAGATCCTTGCGCAGCCGCATCGCATTCGAAAGATTGCCGTTATGCGCCACCGCGAACCCGCCCGATGCCAGTTCGGCGTACAGCGGCTGGATGTTGCGGTTCGACGTTTCGCCGGTGGTCGAATAGCGGACATGGCCGCAGGCGGTGGCGCCGGGCAGCGATTCGATCACGTCGGGGCGATCGAAATTGCCCGCGACATGGCCCTGTGCGCGCTGGGTATGGAACATCGCCCCATCCCAGCTGCAGATGCCGGCCGCTTCCTGCCCGCGATGCTGGAGGGCGTGGAGGCCGAGGGCCACCAGCGCTGCAGCGCCGTCCGCGCCGGATACACCGAAAATGCCGCACTCCTCGCGCAGCTTGTCGTCGTCGAATGGATGGGTGGTGAACATAGGCCCTTCCGGGGATAAGCGTGTCACGCGGCTGCCATATAGGTAGATGGAATCGATTTGTCGCCCTTTGATCGTCGATTGCGGCGGAACCAGGTTCGACGATAGGAGTTGCGGCGATGGAAAATCGCGATACCGGACTGGTGCTGAACCCAAAATTCGATGCCGATGGGCTGTTGACCGCCATCGCCGTAGATGCCGCCAGCGGCGAGCCGTTGATGGTCGCCTTCATGAACGACGAAGCGTTGCGCCTGACGCTGGAGACGCGCGAGGCGACCTTCTGGTCGCGGAGTCGCGGGCGCCTTTGGAAGAAGGGTGAGACGTCGGGTAACGTGCTGCGCGTCGTGGAAGCGCGGATCGATTGCGATCAGGATGCGGTGTGGTTGCGGTGCGACCCGGCGGGTCCGGCATGCCATACCGGCGCGAACAGTTGTTTCTTTCGACGGATCGAGGGCGATCGGCTGGTGCCCGCGGCGTGAGGGTCTGGATCGCGGCGGCGCTGGTGCTAACGGGATGTTCGCCGTCGGCGACGCCCGAAAGCAAAACCACGCTGGAACAGGCGGCAATCGCGCGCGCCGTGGTGCGCGATCCGGCGACGGCGACGGCGGACGGGCTATATGCCCGCGCAGGCGACCGGTTGTGCATCACCGGCGAACGGATCGGGATGTTCGTCGATTATGGCGACGATATCGGGTGCAGCGGACGCGGACGGTTTACGCGCGACGGCGAGGCGTTGCGCGTCGACTTGGGCGATGGCTGCACGTTCGAGGCAGCGTTCGACGGCGATCATGTGCGACTGCCGGGCGCATTGCCGGCGGCGTGCAAGCGGCTGTGCACTAGGCGCGCGTCGCTTGCCGGGTTCGAGGTCGACCGGTTGAGCGACAGCGGATCGGAAGCGACGGCGCTGCGCGATCCGAAGGGGCGGCAATTGTGCGGGTGACGCGGCGCGCTACTGCCTGACCAGCGTCACTTGGGCGACGGTGATGCCGCCACCGCGAAAGCCGCCCTCGCAATACATCAGATAGTAGCGCCACAGATCGGCGAAGCGGTCGTCGATCATCGGCAGGCGGCCTTCGGCGCGGGCCCGGTCGAACGCCAGCCGCCACAGCCGCAGCGTCTCGGCATAGTCGAGGCCGAAGCGGCGGACATCGCGCCATGCGAGGCCCCGTGCCTCGGCGAGCGCGCGGAAGCGGGGTTCGGACAACAGCATCCCGCCGGGGAAGACATGCGCCTGGATGAAATCGACGTTGCCGGCATAGGCATCGAACAGCGGTTCGGCGATGGCGATATACTGGATCGCTGCACGGCCACCGAGTTTCAGGCGCGCGGCAATGGTGTCGAGATAGGCGGGCCAATATTCGCGGCCTACCGCCTCGACCATCTCGATGCTGGCGATGGCGTCGTAGGTGCCAGTGACGTCGCGATAATCGGTCAGCGACACGGTGACGCCGGGCAGCGCCATCGCATCGACATGGCGCTGCTGCTCGGTCGACAGAGTGATCGCGTCGACCCGCCGCCCGGCCGCCGCGGCGGTGCGGGCGAACGAGCCCCAGCCGCAGCCGATTTCAAGGATGCGGTCACCGGGGCGGGTGGCGGTGCGATCGAGGATCGCGGTCAGCTTGTTGTGCTGCGCCTCGACCAGGCCGGTCGCGCCGTCGAAGATCGCGCTGGAATAGGTCAGCGTCGGGTCGAGCCATTCGCGGTAGAAGTCGTTGCCGAGGTCGTAATGCGCCGCGATGTTGGCACGTGCGCCGGGGCGGTCGTTGCGGCGTTTCAGATGGCCCAGCCGACGCAGCAGGCGCGACACCCCGCCCGCGCGCGCCGCGGTGCCGAGCGTTTCGGCGTTGCGCATGAACAGGTCGAACAGCGGCACCGGATCGGGGCTGGACCAGTCGCCATCGGCCCACGCCTCGTACCAGCCGGCTGATCCGCCACGCGCCAGCCGCCACATCGCGCGCCAGCGGTGGAGGACGACGACCGCGACCGGCCCCGGCGCATGGCCGCCGACCCGGCGGGTGCTGCCGTCGGGCAAGGTCGCATCGATTGCGCCGGCGGTCAGGCCGGCGTCGATCCGGGCCAAGGCACGGCGGAACAGGGGGGACAGGAAGCGAAAGGGGTCGGACGGCATCGCGCGCCTACATGCACGGCGCGCGTCCGGCGACAAGGGGGATCAGATACCGCGCGCCGCCGCCAACGCGCGTTCGCGCGCCTCACGGTGCTCGATGATCTTTTCGGGATAGTCGTCCGGCCGGCATCCGGCGGCATCGGGGTCGTGGATCGCCGCGTCCGACAGGTGCGCCAGTTCGGGCACCCAGCGACGGATATAGTCGACAGCGTCGAATTTCTCGGACTGGGTCAGCGGCGCCATGATCCGCCCGAACATGTTCGAATCAACTCCGGTGCCGGCGACCCATTGCCAGTTGACGGCATTGTTGCCGAAATCTGCATCGACCAGACAGTCCCAATACCAGCGCTCGCCCTCACGCCAGTCGATCAGCAGGTGCTTGATGACGAAGGACGCGGCGATCATCCGCACGCGATTGTGCATCCAGCCGATCTGCCACAGCTGTCGCATGCCGGCATCGACAATCGGATAGCCGGTGCGGCCCTGTTGCCACGCCTTCAGATCGCGGTTCGCCGCTGCACCGCTGCGCCATTTCAGCTTGTCATAACGCGGGCGGCCATTGGTGTCGGCATAGTCTGGCATCGACAGGATCACGCCGCTCGAGAAATCGCGCCACGCCAGTTCCTTGCGATAGGTGGTCAGGCTGTCGCCCGATCCGTCGAGCGCCGCCCACACCTGTCGCGGCGAAATCTCGCCATGGTGGAGGTGCGGCGACAGGTTCGAGCTACCGTCGATCGAGGGCTGGTTGCGCGCCTCGGCATAGTCGTCGAGCCGGCTGGCGAAGGATTTGAGCGCCTTCAACGCGCCGTCCTCGCCCGGTTGCCAAGCTTTGCCGAAGGCGGTCGACCAGTCGGGTTTGGTGGGCAGCAGGTCCCAGTCGGCGAGATGGTCGGACTTCGGCCATTTGGCGGGCGCGCGGATGGTGCGCGGCATTGCCACCGGTTCGTCCGGGGGCAGCATCTGGTTCAGCGCCTTCCAGAAGGACGAATAGATTTTGAACATTCCGCCAGAGCCGGTGCGGACGCATTCGGGCGGGCGGAGGTGGTTGCCGTCGTGCAGCGTCAGATCGTCGCCGAGCGCGTCCTGCGCCTTTACCCACCACGGCTCGTAATGGCGCATGGCGTGGATGTGTGGTGCGCCAGTTTCGTCCATCAGCTTGCGGAGTTCGGCGACGGCCTCGCCCTTGCGCAGGATCAGGCGCGATCCCTTTGCCCGGAGCGATTCGTCCAGGGCGGACAGGCTGTGGTGCAGCCACCAGCGCTGGGCACCGCCGATCGCCCAGTCGCCGGGGCTCTTGTCGTCAAGGATATAGACCGGGATTATCGCCCCGGCCTCGACAGCGGCGACGAGCGCGGGCTGGTCGCGCAGGCGGAGGTCCTGGCGGAGCCAGAGAAGGACGGGGTCGGTCATGTAACAGGCGTTACGCCCGCGCGACGATCCCGGTTCCCTCCGCCACTGCGACGATCGACTGGACGTGGCGCTGCGCGACCTCGAGCAGGTCGCCGTAACCGCCGCCCAAGGCACTGGCGATCGGAAGACCGCGCGTTCGCGCCAGTTGTCCGATCCAGCGGTCGCGTTCGTTCAGCCCCGCCTGGGTCAGCGACAGCCGCCCCAGCCGGTCGTCGGCGAAGGGATCGACCCCTGCCTGATACAGCAGCAGCGACGGCGCAAAACTGTCGATCAGGGGGACCAGCGTCGCGGCCAGCGTCGATAGATATTCGTCGTCGCCGACCCCGTCGGCCAAGCCGATGTCGAGCGTCGAGCGGGCCTTTCGCGCCGGGAAGTTCTTTTCGGCATGGATCGAGTAGGTGGCGAGGCCGGTGCGTCCGGCGAGCAAAGATGCGGTGCCGTCGCCCTGATGGACGTCGACATCGACCACCAGCACCCGATCGCACGTTCCCTCGTCGACCAGCCGGTTGGCGGCGATGGCGAGGTCGTTGAACACGCAATAGCCGGCACCGGTATCGGCCAGCGCATGGTGGCTGCCGCCGGCGGTGTTGGCGGCATAGCCGCGCTCCATCGCGACACGTGCGGCGGCATAGGTACCGCCGGGCACCGCGACAGCGCGCAGTGCCATGGGCGGGGTGACCGCGAAACCGATGCGGCGTTCCTTGGCGGGCGGAACCCGCGCTTCGATCACCTCGGCGACATAGCTGTCGTCGTGCACCGCCTCGATCCAGCCACGCGGCATCGGTTCGGGTTCGTGCCAGTCGATCGCCGGTCCCATGTCCAGCAGCAGATCACGGACGAGACCGTTCTTGCCCCAGCGATAGCGGCTGCCCGGCGGGCTTTCGGCGACATAGTGCGGATGGTGAATGACGGGGATCACGCCGCCAAGATAAGATGCCGTTGGTCCTCGCAAAAGCCGCGGGGGCCGGATAGGAAGCGGGGATGGACAAGACGACCCTCCCCTATCGCCCCTGTGCCGGCGTCATGCTGATGAACCGCGACGGTCAGGTGTTCGTCGGACAGCGGCTCGATTCGACGCTGGAGGCGTGGCAGATGCCGCAGGGTGGGATCGACGAGGGCGAAGAAGCGCTCGACGCCGCCGTCCGCGAGCTGCGTGAAGAGACCGGGGTGCTGTCCGACAAGGTGCGGTTGATCGCCGAGGCACCCGGGGAATTTCTCTACGACCTGCCCGACGACATGATCGGCCGGATCTGGAAGGGGAAATGGCGCGGGCAGCGGCAGCGCTGGTTCCTGTTCGCGTTCGAAGGCAAGGATGGCGATATCGACATCGCCACGCCAGAACCCGAATTCCGCGCCTGGCGCTGGGCCGATCCGGCCGATCTGCCGACGATGATCGTGCCGTTCAAGAAGACCTTATACGAACAGGTTCTGGCCGCGTTTGCCGAGCATCTGCATCGGTGAACCGCGCCAAAGCCGCGATGAACGGTTCAGCCTGACGTCAGGCGATCGGCTATAGCGGGCGGCGATGCCCAATCCCGCGCTCCTCCTGCCGCTCGGCCTGTATTTCGCGGAACCGCCGCCCGAGCCCGATCTGCCGATCGAAATCCGGACGATGCTGGAAGAGGCGATGGCGTCGGGCAACGACAACGACGTCGCCACGATCGTCCGCTATGCCCGCAAGGCTGCGCCCAAACATGCGCAGAAGATCGCCGACCTCGCATCGCACTACACGTTCGAGCGGACCGAGAAGACCGAGAAGCGCCTGCGCACCGCATCGTTCGGGGCACTGGTCAAGGGGCGAGCCGAAATCGGCGGCTGGGTGAACAGCGGCAATTCGGACAATCTCGGCATCACCGCCGTGCTCGATCTGTCGCGCGAGGGATATCGCTGGCGCCACAAGCTGAAATTACAGGCGGATTATCAGGAAAATAACGGCATTCCGTCGCGCGAACATTATCTCGGTGCGTTCGAGCCCAACTACAAGGTCGACGACCGGCTGTATATCTATGGCGCTGCCCAGTATGAATCCGATAAGTTCTTCGGCTATTACGATCGTTATTCAGCATCGAGCGGGGCGGGTTATACCGCGATTGCGCGCGGGCCGGTAACGCTCGACCTCGAACTGGGGCCGGCATTTCGGCACACCTCATTCACGACCGGCGACGTGGAGCGCAATCTGGCGGCGCGCGGGTCGGTCGATTTCGACTGGCGAATGACGCCCGCGCTGACGCTCCGGCAGGATACGTCAGCCTATGTCCAGGCGGCAAACAGCACGGTGACCAGCCTGACCGCGGTCGATGCCAAGCTGCTGGGACCGCTATCGGCGCGGCTGTCGTACAACATCCAGTATGAAAGCCGACCGCCGGTTGGGCGCGTCAACACCGACACCACAGGGCGTGCATCTTTGGTCTATGCTTTCTGAAGCGACCGATCCCGGTTACACCGGGGCATGGATGGGACGTATGAAGACGCCGCTTTGATCGATACGATCGACGCCGCGGCGATGCAGGTACAGGTCGAGCGATGGGTCGCGGTCAATAGCGGCACGCGCAACCTGTCCGGGCTGGCGGTGATGGCCGGGTTGCTGGCCGACGATTTCGCCGCGCTGCCCGGCACGATCGAACTGGTCGATCCCGATCCGGTCGAGACGGTCGACAGCGACGGCAAGGTGCGCGCGATCGATCATGGCCGCCACCTGCTGCTGCGCGTACGGCCCGAAGCGCCGGTGCGGATGCTGTTCACCGGGCATATGGACACGGTGTACGGCGCGGAAAATGCGTTCCAGACCGCGCGATACCTGCCCGACGGCGCGCTGAACGGTCCCGGTGCCGCCGATATGAAGGGCGGTTTGTCGGTGATGCTCGCCGCGCTGAAGGCGGTCGAGGCGGCGGGGATCGGCGACCGCTTCGGCTATGACGTGGTCATCAATTCCGACGAAGAGACCGGGTCGTTCGCCTCCGCCCGGCTGATCGAGCAGTTGGCGGCGAGCAAGGTCGCGGCCTTCACCTATGAACCTGCGCTGCCCGACGGGACGCTCGCCGGCGCGCGCGGCGGGACCGGCAATTTCTCGATCGTGGTCAGCGGGCGCAGCGCGCATGCCGGGCGAAATCCGGAGGACGGGCGCAACGCCATCGTTGCCGCCGCCGATATCGCGCTTCGGCTCAATGCGGTGAAGGGGCCGCGGCTGGCGGTCAATCCGGCACGGATCGAGGGCGGCGGGCCGAACAATGTCGTGCCGGACCATGCGGTGCTGCGCGTCAATTTCCGGCCGCATGGCGCCGATGAAATCGCGCGCGCCCGGTCGCAGATCGATGCGGCGACGGCGATGGCCGCCGCCGCCCATAACGTGGGCGTGATGGTACATGGCAGTTTCAACCGGCCGCCCAAGCCGATCGATGCCGGGGCGGCGAAGCTGTTCGCGCTGGTGCAGGCGGTCGGGCACGACCTGTCGATCCCGATCGGCTGGCGCGACACCGGCGGGGTGTGCGACGGCAACAACATCGCCGCGCAGGGCGTACCGGTGATCGACACGATGGGGGTGCGCGGCGGCGCGATCCATTCGGCGGACGAATATATGATCGTCGACAGCTTGGCCGAACGCGCCGCGCTGTCGGCGGTCGCCATATCGCGTATCGTGGCACAGGGGGGATTGTGACGTTTCGTATCCGCGCAGCACGCGAAGAGGACCTGAAATATCTCTATGAAATGGCGAAGCTGACCGGGGGCGGGTTCACCAACCTGCCGCCCGACCGCAATGCGCTGATGACCCGGCTGGAGCGCAGCGCCATCGCCTTCAGCCACGAGGAGGATGCCCCGCGCGACGAGATATTCGTGCTGGTGCTCGAGAATATCGACACCGGCGAGGTACGCGGCACGTGTCAGGTGTTCACCAAGGTCGGGCAGCGCTGGCCCTTCTATTCCTATCGCGTCGCGACGCTGACCAAGCATAGCGAGGCGCTGGGGCGGACGTTCCGCGCCGATATCCTCAATCTGGTCAACGATCTGGAGGGGGCGAGCGAGGTCGGCGGACTGTTCCTGCATCCCGGTGAGCGCGCCGGTGGGCTGGGGCTGCTGCTTGCCCGGTCGCGCTATCTGTTCATCGGGCGGCATCGCGGGCGCTTTGCCGACCGGGTGCTGGCCGAATTACGCGGGATCATCGACGAGGCGGGCGGATCGCCCTTCTGGGACGGAGTTGCCGGGCGCTTCTTCGGCATGACGTTCCAGGATGCCGACCAGTTCAATGCGATCCATGGCAACCAGTTCATCGCCGACCTGATGCCGCGCCACCCGGTCTATATCGCGATGCTGCCCGAGGCGGCGCGGGCGGTCATCGGCCTGCCCCATCCTACCGGCCGCGCGGCGATGCGGATGCTGGAGAATGAAGGCTTTGCGTATGAGAATTACGTCGACATCTTCGATGGCGGGCCGACGATGACCGCGCGTACCGACCAGATCATGACGATCCGCGACCGGCGCGAGGGGAAGGTCGTGGCCATTGACAATGGCGGTGGCAAGGCGTCGCTGCTGTCGACCGGGCGGCTGTCCGATTTCCGCGCCTGTCTGGGCGAGGTGACGGTGCGCGACGACGGTATCGCGATCGACGCGGAGGCGGCGCGCGCGCTGGGCGTCGAAGTCGGCGACACGCTGTGTCATGTGGGGCGGTGACGATGGTTCGGGAAATCAATTTCGACGGAATCATCGGTCCCAGCCATAATTATGCCGGGCTGAGCCATGGCAATCTGGCGGCGACGCGCAATGCCGGCGAGGTATCGCGCCCGCGCATGGCGGCGTTGCAGGGCATCGCCAAGATGCGCGCGAACCTCGCGCTGGGACTGACGCAGGGGATCCTGTTACCGCATCCACGGCCGGACGCGCGCTGGCTGACGCGACTGGCGACCGATTATGCGAGCGCTGCCCCGCATCTGCAGGCGCAGGCGCTGTCGGCATCGGCGATGTGGGCGGCCAATGCCGCGACCGTGTCGCCGGCCCCCGATACCGCAGACGGACGCTGCCACCTGACCGTCGCCAATCTGGTAACGATGCCGCATCGCAGTCATGAATGGCCGGCGACGCTGAAGCAGGTGGAGCTAGCCTTTGCCGACCAGGCCTTTGCCGTGCACGGCCCGGTGCCCGCGCCGTTCGGCGACGAAGGGGCGGCGAACCATATGCGGCTGTGCGAGACGCATGGCACGGCGGGGATTGAGGTGTTCGTCTATGGCGTGAGCGGTGGTCCCTTCCCCGCGCGCCAACATCGCGAGGCGTGCGAAGCGGTGGCGCGGACACACGGCCTTGATCCTGCGCGGACGCTGTTCGTCCGGCAGTCGGACGCAGCGATCGCGGCCGGGGCGTTCCATAATGACGTCGTCGCGGTCGCCAACGAGCGCGTGCTGTTCGCGCATGAACAGGCGTTCCACGACCGCGACGGCTTCTTCGCCGACCTGCGCGCGGCGATGCCGTCGGTCGAGATCGTCGAGGTGCCGACGGATCGGGTCAGCTTGGCCGATGCGATCGCCTCCTATCTGTTCAATGCGCAGCTGGTGACCTTGCCCGATGGCGGGATGGCGCTGATCCTTCCGGCCGAGGCGCGGGAAACGGAGTCGGTGTGGACGTGGTTGCAGGAACTGGTCGCCGGCAACGGTCCGATCCGGCGGCTGGAGGTGGTCGACGTCCGCGAATCGATGGCCAATGGCGGAGGCCCCGCCTGTCTGCGGCTGCGCGTCGTCGCCGATCCGGCGACGATCGATCCGCGCTTTTTGGTCGATAATGCGAAGCTCGATCGGATCGCAGCGGTGGTCGAGGCGCATTGGCCCGAACGGATCGAACCGGCGGAGATCGGCGATCCGGCACTGATCGATCGGATCGTCGCGGCGCGGCGCGCGCTGCTAGAGGCGCTCGACCTTGTCGGGTTAATTGACAGTTAACCACGTCGCATGGTCCGAAACTCCCGGAAAACTGCCGATGGTACGTAAATTGCGTAATTTGGAACCATGCTGACCCGGCTCAAGAACCTGTTCACGATCAAATCAAAGTTCGAGGCGTTCCTCGTCATCTACGGCCTTGCCGTCGGGGCGGTGGAACGCGGGTTCCACTACATGCAGATGTACCCGGGGATCGCGGGCAAGCTGATGTTCGCGGTGTGCCCGATCGCGGTGTTCATGGCGGGCACGCGCATTCTCGATTCGATCGACGCGGACGGCGAGGTTCGCTAGGGCGTCGCATGCCTCGCGAGATTACCGCCTATTCGAACCCCATGGTGAAGGCCGCGCGCAACCTGCGCGAGAAGCGCCATCGTCGCGATCAACGCCGCTTTCTGGCCGAGGGACTGCGCATCCTGACCGAAGCGCGCGAGGCTGGATGGCTGCCCGCCGAACTCTATTTCGCGAGCGATGCGCCGCATCCGCTGCTGGAAACGCTGATCGAGGAGACCGAGGCTTCGGGCGGCATCGCCATTGCCACGACGGTCGACATCCTTTCCAAACTGTCGGGAAAGGACAATCCGGGGTCGGTGGTCGGCGTCTATGACGAGTTTTCCACCGAGCTTACGGCCATCCATCGGCGCAACGCGTCGCTGTGGCTGGTCGCCGAACGTCTGCGCGATCCGGGTAATTTGGGCACGATCCTGCGTACCGCCGATGCGACCGGTGCCGGCGGGCTGATCCTGATCGACGACTGCGTCGATCCGTTTTCGGTCGAGGCGGTGCGGGCGAGCATGGGGGCGATCTTCACCGTCGCCGTGGCGCGCGCCGACTGGGCGACGTTCAAGACGTGGTTGCGCAGCGGCCCAGGGACGCTGGTCGGGCTGAGTCTCGACACGACGCACGATTATCGCGCGGCGACCTATCCTGATCCGACCTTCCTGCTGACCGGGAACGAGGCGCAGGGAATGCCCGAGCATATGGCGGCGGAATGCGACCTGCTGGTCAAGATCCCGATGCTGGGCAAGGCCGACAGCCTGAACGCGGCAGTGGCGACAGCGGTCATGGCGTACACCGTGCTGGGGCAGCACCGCCCCTGAACCTTTGACGGTGCGGCGCATTCAGCGGGGATGACCCGCCCGACCTTCGCCGCCCTGCCCGCCGCCGAACTCGATACGCTGGGGCGGCCAAGCATCGCGCTGTTCGGGGCGAGCGAGGCGACGCCCTATGACGATGGCGAGCCCAGCCATTCGGCCGATGCACCCGCTGCTGTACGCGCGGCGTCGCTGGGGTTCGCGCGGCAATTGTCGCAGATCGATTTCGATCTGGGGTTCACACCCTTCCCCGATCCGAACGGCGCGCGCGGCGTCGTCGATCTGGGCGATGTCGATACCCGACCCGAGGATGCCACGGGCAATCGCGAGCGGATCGAGGCGACGACGCGCGCGGTGCTGGCGGCGGGCGCGGTGCCGATCCTGCTTGGCGGCGACGATTCGGTGCCGATTCCGTTTGCGGCGGCCTTTGCCGATCACGGTCCGCTGACCGTCGTGCAGATCGATGCGCATGTCGATTGGGGCGATGATATCCGTGGGCAGACGCTGGGCTATGGATCGCCGATGCGGCGGCTGGCAGAGATGCCGCATGTGACCGGCATGGTGCAAGTCGGCGTGCGGGGTCTCGGCAGCGGCGGCGCATGGCAGATCGACGATGCGCGGAACTGGGGAAGCCGGGTCGTCACCGCTTATGACCTGATCCGCGGCGGGATCGATGCCGCGATCGATGCGGTGCCGGCGGGTGGGCGCTATCTGGTGTCGATCGATTGCGACGGGATCGACCCGGCAGTGTTCCCGGCGGTGGCGATGCCGACGCCGGGAGGGTTGCGCTATGAGGAGGTCGTGCTGCTGCTGACCGCGCTGGCCGAGAAAGGCGAGATCGTCGGGCTGGTGCTGGCGGAATATGTGCCGGCGCGCGACGATCCGCACCGGCTATGCGCGATGATCGCGGCGCGGATCGTCGCAGTGACGATGGGGCTGGTGCTCGGCGATAATGGCGAAACGCCGCCGCGACCGGCCTGAGTTTCTATTCCACCGCCGTTTCCTCCGTGCGCTCCTCGCCGGCTTCCTCGGCTTGCGCGATGGCGACGGCGAGCTTGGTCAGCGGACGCGGGGATTGTTCGACGACCGGCAGCGGTTCGATCGACTTGCCGGCAGTATCAATATTCAGCGTCTCGAACCGCTTGGCCGAGGTCATCACCTGCGATTCCAGGCTACCGACGAAGGCGTTGTAGGCGGTGTTGGCGCCTTCCAAATTCTTGCCGAGCTTGGCGACATGCTCGCCCATCTTGGCGAGGCGGGCATGGAGTTCACGGCCCAGCTGCCCGATCTGCCGCGCTTCGCCGGCCAGCTTCTCCTGCCGCCACACCGCCGCGACAGTACGGGCGATGGCGATCAGGTTGGTCGGCGTCGCGATCAGCACGCGGCGGTCAAAGGCATAGTCCCACAGGTCAGGCGCATGTTCGAGCGCGGCGGCAAGGAAATGCTCGCCCGGCACGAACATCACGACATAGTCGGGCGTATCCTCGAACTGCGACTGATAGCTCTTGGCGCCGAGCGCATTTACGTGATTCTTCATCGACGCGACGTGCGCGGTCATGAACGCCGCCCGCTCGATCTCGTCGACCGCACCATGCGCGTCCTGATAGGCATTGAGCGAGACCTTTGCATCAATGACGAGGCTCTTGCCGCCGGGCACCTTGACGATCGCATCGGGGCGCAGCCGCCCGCCGTCGTGATCGACCGATACCTCCATCTGGAAATCGGTATGTTCGGCAAGGCCGCAGGTTTCGAGCACGTTGCGCAGCTGCTGCTCGCCCCAGCGGCCCCGCGCCTTGGGGGCGGAGCGCAGCGCGTTGACCAGCTTGGCCGCCTCGCTCTTCACCGATTCCTGGCCGATGCGCATCGCGTCCATCAGGCCTTTGAGCGTGCCATAGGCTTCCTGCCGCTCGCTCTCGACCTTTCCGATGCTGGCTTCGTAGCGTTTCAGCGTCGCCTCGACCGGGGCGAGCAGCGCCTTCAACTTCATCTCGTTGGTGTCGCCGGCCTGCGCGAAGCGTTCCTGCGCGCGTTGCAGGAAGGATTTCTGTGCGCCGTCGAGCATGATCTGCGCGGTTTCGCGGAATTGCGAGGCCATCGCTTCGCGTGCGTCCTTGAACTCGGTCAGCCGTTCCTCGAACGCCGCGGCATTGGCTTTCAGCGCGGCATGGTCGAGCAGCAGCGCGTCGCGATCGGCGCGGATTTCGGCCAGTTCCTCGCGCAGCGTCGGCACTTCCTTCGCGCGTTCGCTGGCGAGAGCGAGATCGGCGATCGCCTGTTTGAAATCACCCTCGCGCTTGTCGCGTTCCTCGCGAAGCGACTGGACCTGCCGGCTGCCCATCAGCCAGCCGATCGCCAACCCCGCAAGCAGAACGGCGGCGACGATGACGATGACAAGCGGGTCCATGCGATACTCCGGGTGGAACGGACCCGGAACTTACCCCCGCCCCGCCCACCGGACAAGGCGGAGGGGGTTCGGTTCGTCGCTTACGCCGCCTTGCGCGCCTTGTTCAGCTTCTTGATGACCATGTCGCGCTTCAGCCGCGACAGATGGTCGATGAACAGCACGCCGTTCAGATGGTCCATCTCGTGCTGGAGGCAGGTCGCCATCAGCCCGTCGAGCCATTCGTCATGCTTCTCGCCCTGCTCGTCGAGCCAGGTGACGCGGCAGCGCGCGGGGCGGACGACATCGGCATATTGTTCGGGGATCGACAGGCAACCTTCCTGATAGGTCGACAGCTCGTCCGACACTTCCTCGATCACCGGATTGACGAAGGCATGCGGCGCCTTGACCGGCTTGCCCTCTTCGTCTTCCTCGTCCTGCAGGTCGATCACCAGAACGCGCTTGGGCACCGCGACCTGGATCGCGGCGAGGCCGATGCCGGGGGCGTCGTACATCGTCTCGAACATGTCGGCGATTAGCGTCCGCACCTCGTCGGTCACGCCCTCTACGGGTTCGGACACGAGGCGGAGGCGGGGATCGGGAATTTCGATGATCGGGAGAATGGCCATAGCGGCTAGCTAGGTAGCATATTTCCGGCGGTCAAGCGACCGGGCGTCGCGCGCGGAGCGCCTGTGCGAGCGTCCCCTCGTCAAGATAGTCGAGCTCGCCGCCGACCGGCAGGCCATGGGCAAGCTGGGTCAGGCGGACGGGGAATTTCTCGATCCGTTCGGCGATGTAATGGGCGGTGGTCTGCCCCTCCAGCGTGGCGTTCATCGCCAGCACGACCTCGTCGATGCCGCCCGCCGCAACGCGGCCGACCAACGAATCGATGGCGAGGTCGTCAGGGCGCACCCCCTCCAACGCCGACAGCCGACCGCCGAGCACATGGAAGCGACCGGGGAATAGTCGCGCGCGGTCGAGCGCCCACAGGTCGGCGACCTCCTCGACCACGCACAGCGAACGATCGTCGCGGCGTGGGTCGGTGCAGATGGCACACGGATCGGTGGTGTCGACATTGCCGCAGGTCGAACAGGTGGCGAGGTTGCGCGCCACCCGGTCGAGCGCGACCAGCAGCGGATCGAGCGCCGTCTCGCGCTTCTTAACCAGATGCAGCACCGCACGCCTGGCCGAGCGGGGGCCGAGACCGGGAAGGCGGGAGAGCGCCTGCGTCAGCGCATCGATTTCGGGAGAGGCCATCCCACCCAAGATAGGGGGTTGCGCGCGCGGACGCCACGGTGTCGAGAGAGCGGCATGCGGATCATCTTCATGGGCACGCCCGATTTTGCGGTGCCGATCTTTCAAGCGCTGGTCGATGCCGGGCATGACGTCGTCGCGGCATACAGCCAGCCACCGCGCCGGGCCGGGCGGGGCAAGGCGCTGACCCCCTCCCCCGTCCACCGGTTGGCCGAATCGTTGGGGATCGCGGTGCGGACGCCGGAAACGTTGCGCGATCCGACGGTGCAAGCCGAGTTCGCAGCGCTGGATGCCGATGTGGCGGTAGTTGCCGCCTACGGCCTGTTGCTGCCGCGGGTGGTGCTGGATGCGCCGCGGCTGGGATGCCTGAACGTCCATGGCTCGCTGTTGCCGCGCTGGCGGGGGGCGGCGCCGATCCAACGGGCAATCCTTGCCGGCGACATGGAAACCGGGGTCGGCATCATGCAGATGGCGGCGGGGATGGATACCGGGCCGGTGCGGCTGGAAGGACGGACGCCGGTAGGGGCCAAGACCGCGGGCGAACTGGCCAAGGAACTGAGCGCGATGGGGGCGCGGTTGATGCTCGACGTGCTGGCCGATCCCGATGTCTATCCGCCGGTCGAACAGGCGAGCGAGGGCGTGACCCATGCCGCGAAGATCGACAAGAGCGAGGCGCGGTTGCGCTTCGAGGGCAGCGCGGTCGATGCCGAGCGGCAGGTGCGGGCGTTCAACCCGGCACCCGGCGCCTTCTTCGAGCTGAACGGCGAGCGGGTGCGGGTGCTGGCGGCGGAGGTAGTCGACGGGGCCGGTGCGCCGGGCACCGTGATTGACGATATGCTGACCATCGCCTCTGCCAAGGGGGCGTTGCGGCCGACGCTGGTCCAGCGCGCCGGGCGGGGGGCGATGACCCCCGCCGAATTGCTGCGTGGCTTCGCGATCCCCGAGGGTACGCGGCTGGCATGACCCGCTTCGCATTGACGGTCGAATATGACGGACGGCCGTTCGTCGGGTGGCAGCGCCAGTCCGAAGGGGCGAGCGTGCAGGGGTCGATCGAGCGCGCGCTGCTGGAGGTAACCGGCGAGACCGCCGCCGTCCATGCCGCCGGCCGGACCGATGCCGGGGTCCATGCCACCGCGATGCGCGCGCATGTCGATGTCGCCAAGGAGTTCGCGCCGTTCCGGCTGATGGAGGCGCTGAACGCGCGGTTGCGGCCCGATCCGGTGGCGATCCTCGATTGCCAGGTCGTCGCCGACGACTGGCATGCGCGCTTCTCGTGCGTGCGACGGGCTTATGTCTATCGCATCGTCTGTCGGCGCGCGCCATTGACGTTCGAACAGGGGCTGGCGTGGCGGGTACCGCAGAAGCTGGATGCGAGGGCGATGGCCGAGGGGGCGGCGCGGCTGGTCGGGCGGCACGACTTCACGACATTCCGGTCGGCACATTGTCAGGCGGACAGCCCGCTGCGAACGCTCGACCGGCTGGCGGTCGAGCGCGATGGCGACCGGATCGCGATCCATGCCGCCGCCCGGTCGTTCCTGCATCATCAGGTGCGGTCGATGGTCGGCTGTCTGGCGATGGTCGGACAGGGCAAGCGGACGCCCGACGACCTTGCCGACATCCTCGCCGCACGCGACCGGGCCGCGCTATGGCTGAACGCACCGCCCGACGGGCTGTATTTCGTCGGCGCCGATTACCCGGGCTGACAGGTCAAAGTTCACGAAGTTCACACTCGTGCGCGGTTCGCGCCATGCCCGGTTTGGTCCTGTCCCCGCCGCCGGTCATGGATGGCAGATCCGGGCGAGTAGGAAAGTTAGCGGACCAGTCGCGCGACCAGTTCAACATGGGTCGACCAGCGGAATTGGCCGACCGGCTGCACCCAATCTAGCCGGTAGCCGGCCTGAACCAATGTCTTCGCATCGCGCGCGAAGCTGCTGGGATTGCAGGAAACATAGGCGATGACGGGCACGTTCGCCTCGGCCAGTGCCGCTGCCTGTTCGCGTGCCCCCGCACGGGGCGGGTCGAGGATGACGGCGTCGAACCGGTCTATTTCGGCTGGGGTCAGCGGGCGGCGGAACAGGTCGCGATGGTCGGCGACAACCGGTCGGCCAGCGCGCGCGGCAGCGAGTTTCAACGCCATGATCGCCTCGCGCCCCGCCTCTCCGGCATAGGTTCGGGTATTGGACCCGCGCGACAGGGTGAAGGTGCCGAGACCGGCGAACAGGTCGGCGACGATGGCGGCCCCGACGACAGCTTCGTCGACCGCGGCGATCAGCGCCGCCACGCCGTCGCCGGTCGCTTGCAAGAAGCTGCCCGGCGGGAACGGGACGGCCACGCCGCCCAGCGTCACGGTGACGGGTTCGGGTTCCCATCGCGCCTCCGGCCCCATGCCGTCGTCGATCGACAACCGGGCGAGCCCCTGCTCTTGTGCGAAGATTGTCAGCGCTTCGGCGGCGGCAAGCCCTTCTGCCACCTTGCCGATAATGAGCACGTCGACGCCCTGATCGACGCGGGCGAGGTGCACGTCGGCGCGCGTGCGGTCCTTCAGCGCGAGACCAAGCAGGCGGCGCAGCGGCGCGATTGCGTCGAACAGTTCGGGTAGCAAGACATGGCATTCGCGGACGTCGACGATGCGGTGGCTGCCGGCCTCGGTGAAGCCGAGCGTCACCTGCTTGCCGCGGCGGTCGGCATGAAGCGTAGCGCGGCGGCGGGTCTTGGGTGCGGACAGGATTGCCGGACGGATGGTCGCGGTCAGCGATTGCGAGGCCAGTGCCCCGGCGACGCGGTCGGCGACGAAATCGCTTTCCGATCTTATATCAAGGTGTTGCAGCTGACACCCGCCACAGCTTGGGAAGTGCCGGCAGGGCGGTTCGGCGTGATGCGGTCCAGGCTCGATCGATCCATCGCCGAGCAGTCGGTCGCCGGGTGCGGCGAAGGGAACGTGGACACCGTCGGCGGTCACTCCCTCGCCCCGCGCCGCGACGCGGACGATCACATCGTCGTCGATCAGCGACATTCGGCGATCGCCTGTCCGAGATGGTCGATCAGCGCATCGGCGACGAAGGCCGGCCCGGCGAGCCGCGCGGCGCGGCCGTGGAGCCACACCGCCTGTTCGGCAGCGCCAGTGCCGCCGGGACGCAGACGTGCGGCGAGCGTGCCGGCGAGCACGTCGCCGGTCCCGGCGGTCGACAGCCAGGATGGGCCGTGGGTGGAGACGATGGCGGTGCCTTGCGGGCAAGCGATCACGGTATCGGGGCCTTTATGAACGATGGTCGCGCGCGCCTGTAGCGCAGCTTCGCGGGTGCGGTCGATCTTGTTGCCATGCCTGTCACCGAACATGCGGGCGAACTCGCCCTCATGCGGGGTCAGCCAGGTCGGCGCGGTCCGGGCGGCGATGCGTTCGGGGCCGGCCTGCCCGAGCAGCGACAGGGCGTCGCCGTCGATGACCAGCGGCGAGGTGCCGGCGAGTGCCATGTCGAGCAGGGTGCGGGCGTTGTCGTCGCGGCCGAGACCGGGACCAACGAGTATCGCCGCCAGGCGATCGTCGTCTAGCAACACCTGCGGATCGGTGCGGCGGACCAGTGCGTCGGGGCCGCCCTGCCCCGCTTCGTCGCCGGTCAGCACGACATAGCCGGCGCCGGCCGACAGTGCCGCGCGGGCGGCGAGCCTCGCCGCGCCCGGCATTGCGCCGCCGAGTACCGCGATCAAGCCGCGGCTGTATTTGTGCGCGTCGCGGGCGGGTGCGGCGATCGTCGGGCGCAGGATCGTGCGGGTGGTCGCGGGCAGCGCGATGGCGAGGTCGGCGAGGACGACATGGCCCATGCGTCCGGCGTCGGGTCCGGTGACATGGGCGGATTTGAGCGCGCCCAGTGCTACGGTCAGATCGGCACGGCCGGCGCCGGCAAAGGATCGTTCGGCATCGGTGTCGACCCCGCTCGGCAGGTCGATCGCGACGACGAAGGCGTGGGAAGACAATGCGGCAAGGCGATCGGCGACACCGGGGTCGAGCGGGCGGGTGACCCCCGTGCCGAACAGGCCGTCGACGAGGATCGGACGTGGTTCGGCTGCGTCGAGCGACTGAACCGCCCCGGTCCATGCCGTGCGCATTCGCGCGGCGGCGCCATCGGCGTTGCCGGGAAGAGCGGCGACGGTGATGTCATTGCCCCATTGCCGCAAAAGCCTTGCTGCAACAAAGGCATCGCCGCCATTGTTACCGGGTCCTGCAAGGATAAGAATCGGCCGGCCGAAGGCGATACGCTGGACCTGTTGCGCGACGGCGGTGCCGGCCCGCTCCATCAGCGCTTCCTGCGACACGCCGGACTCAAAGGCGGCCGATTCCGCCGCGCGCATCTCGGCGGCGCGCAGTATCGGAGCGTCGGCGGGAAAAAGGGTCATCGCGCGACGGGGCCGACCGTGGCGGGCAGGCGATAGCGCGCATCGCCGACCGCGACCTCGATCCGGTCGTTGCCGATTACAGTGACCTTCGCCGTTTCCGCGCCGTCCGCGGCGACGACGCCGCGCCCGTCGCGGGTAATCCGCAGCCGATGGAAGCCGCCATCAGGCTGGCGCAGCGTCAGGATGGTATCGGTGCCGTCGACGGTACGCTCGATCGTGCAGTCGGCGGCGACCGGGGCGCTACCGGTCGCGCAGTCGATCCGGCCGGCATCGGCATCGGCGGCGGCGGTGCGCTGTCCGGCCTCGACCTTGGCGAGGACATCCGGGTCGGGTCGCCGGTCGCAAGCGGCGAGCAGCAGCGCAGGGATCAGGAGAAGGCGTTTGTCGATCATCGGCGATCGATAGCATAAGCCGGTCGACCGGTATCCCCGCGTCGGCGCAGATACCGGTCGATAGCACGATCAGATATCGGCGTAGACGTGACGCTCGGCCTTGGCGCCGGGATGGGTCACTGCGCCCTGGAACGCCGGGCCGACGGTGGTCGAGTAACGCCACAGCGCGCCTGCCTGATAGTCGTTGACCCGCGGCTGCCACTTCGCGCGGCGGTCGGCGAGTATGTCGGCGGGAACGTCGAGGTCGATGGTGCCGGCCTCGGCATCGATGGTGATGATATCGCCGTCCTCGACCAGCGCGATCGGGCCGCCTTCGGCTGCTTCGGGACCGACATGGCCGATGCAGAAGCCGCGGGTCGCGCCCGAAAAACGGCCGTCGGTGATGAGCGCGACGCTTTCGCCCATACCGAGGCCGTAGAGCGCGGCGGTGGTCGAGAGCATTTCGCGCATGCCCGGACCGCCCTTCGGCCCTTCATAGCGGATGACGACGACCGACCCTTCAGTGATGTTGCGCGCCTCGACCGCGGCGAAGGCGTCTTCCTCGCAATCGAAAACCCGTGCGGTTCCCGTGAATTGCAGCCGCTTCATGCCGGCGACCTTCACGATCGCGCCATCGGGGGCGAGCGTACCGCGCAGGCCGACGACACCGCCGGTCGGCGACAACGGCGTCTTGACGTCGTAGATCACCTTCTGATCCGGGTTCCACGTCACCTCATCGATATTCTCGCCGAGCGTCTTGCCGGTGACGGTCATGCAGCTGCCGTCGAGCAGATCGTTGGCAAGCATCGTCTTCATCAGCATGTAGACGCCGCCGGCCTCGTACATATCCTTGGCGACATATTTGCCACCGGGCTTGAGGTCGGCGACGTAAGGCGTTGATTTGAAAGCCTCGGCAACGTCAAAGAGATCGAAATCTATGCCGGCCTCCGACGCCATCGCCGGCAGGTGCAGCGCGGCGTTGGTAGAGCCGCCGGTCGCCGCCACAACGCGCGCGGCGTTGATGAACGCGGCGCGGGTCGCGATGTCGCGCGGGCGCAGGTTCAAGCGGACCAACTCCATGACCTGTTTGCCGGCCGCGATCGCGATCTCCTCGCGGCTGCGATAGGGCGCAGGCACCATGTTCGAATTGGGCAGCGACAGGCCGATCGCTTCCCCGACGCACGCCATGGTGTTGGCGGTGAACTGGCCACCACAGGCGCCATGACCGGGACAGGCGACTTTTTCGAGCGCGGTCAGGTCGTGCAGCGGGCAGGTGCCGGCGGCGTAGCGACCGACCGCTTCGAACACGTCCACGACGGTGACGTCGCGGTCTTCGAACCGACCCGGCAGGATCGATCCGCCATAGACGAAGATCGACGGCACGTTGAGGCGCAGCATCGCCATCATCATGCCGGGCAGCGATTTGTCACAGCCGGCAAAGCCGACCAGCGCGTCATAGCAATGGCCGCGCACCGACAATTCGACCGAATCGGCGATGACTTCGCGGCTGACCAGCGAGGATTTCATTCCCTGATGGCCCATGGCGATGCCGTCGGTGACGGTGATGGTGTTGAACCGGCGCGGCATGCCGCCGCCCGCCACCACGCCTTCGCGCGCGGCATCGGCCTGGAAATCGAGCGTCGTGTTGCACGGCGCGCTGTCATTGCCAGCGGAGGCGAGCGCGACGAACGGCTTAGCGATATCCTCTTCGGCAATCCCCATCGCGTAATAATAGCTGCGATGCGGCGCACGTTCGGGGCCGACGGAAACATGGCGGCTGGGCAGCCGCGACTTGTCGAATTGCTGGGTCATGCGACAGCCTATTGCGCGGGAGTAGCGTTCAGCGCAAGTCCGTTGCGCACAGCGTCGATCATGTTGGTCAGGATGCTGCACCAATGGTCGACTCCGGCGGGATCGGCGATCAGGTCGTTGCGGATTTCGACCGATAGCGACGGAATGCCCTGCCCATCGGCGTGGCGATCCAAGGTCGCGTTAAGCAAGCGGCCGGAATACGGCTCCTGATCGCCTGTCGGGATGCCTTGCGCACGGAGATAGTCGATGGCGATGCGCGCGGCGCGGTCGTCGCGGCCGTAGAGGATGCCGGCTTCCCATGGACGCGGGTCGCCGCCGGTTTCGAGTTGTGGAGTGAAGCTGTGGATCGCGACGATCAGGCGCGGGCGAGCGCGGCGGACCTGGTCGCGGACCCAGCGGTGATAGGGTGCGTGGAAGCGGGCGATGCGATCGGTGCGGTCGGCATCGATATTGGCGGGGATGGCATGGCCGTCCGATATGGTCGGGATCAGGCCAGGATGATCGCTCTGCCGGTGGAGATCGATCACCAGTCGTGACACGGTGCCGAGGATCGCGGGCGCGTCGAGCCGCGCGGACAGTGCGTGGGTGAGCGGGCCGGCGCCGATATCGACACCGATGTGCAGCGCCAGCAATTCGGGCGCGATGGCGATGTCGGGCGGCACGAACGCCGAGGCATGATCGCAGAGCAGCAGCAACGAGGTGTCGCGGCCGGGAAGATGGTCGGTCATGGAAACTCCGGCGGGCGGCGGGACTGGAAGGCGGCGAGCCCTTCGCACAGTTCGGGACCGGCAAAGGCGGCGTCGAACCGTGCCTCGCCACCGGGTTCGGCGTTCAGGATGCGCTTGAGGCCGCGCACGGCTTGCGGGGCGTTGGCGGCGATGCGGGCGGCGAGCGCCTGAGCGAAAGGCAAGGCTGCGGGGGCACGATGGTGGATCAGACCGATCGCTTGCGCTTCGTCGGCGGCAATGGCGTCGCCGGTGAAGAGTAGCCGGGCGGCATGGCCGCGGCCGATGGCGGCGGTCAGGCGGGCGACGTCGGCGGGCGGGTAGAGGATGCCGAGCCGGGCGGGCGGAACGGCGAAACGGGCGCCGTCGCCGGCAATCGTGATGTCGCAGGCGAGGATCAGCGCGACCGCCGCTCCGAAACAACCGCCATCGACGACGGCCATGACCGGCATCGGCAGCGCGGCGACGCCCTCGATCGCGGCGGACAGGGCTTCGCGAAAGGCGGTGGCGCGGGCGGGAGTGCGTTGCAGTTCGCCGAATTCGGCGATGTCAGCGCCGGCGGAAAAGACGCCGGGCTCGCGCGAGGCGAGCAGGACGGCACGGGCATCGGACGCGACGAGGTGGGCGACGGCAGCGGCGAGGTCGCGCCAATGGCCGGTCGACAGTGCGTTCCTTCTGCCCCCACGCGCCAGCCAGAGGGTGGCGACGTGCCCGTCGCGGGTCAGCTCGATCATCGGGAAAAAGTGGGCGGCGTCCGGAGAGACCGCCCACGGACGATCCGCTCCTGGCGTGTGATCCGCGCCCGTCCCGTTACAAGCTTCATGCCAGCCGGTTTGCGGAGGGGAAGCGGTGCGCCCTGCCCCGCTTCGACACAAAACATCGTCACGCGAGTGCCGTTTCGAGGCACCACCAGTCAGGCTGCGCCGCGCGAATGGCAGCAGCGGCTGCGGTGCGGGCGGCGGGGTCGTCGAACAAGGCGAAACAGGTCGCACCCGATCCCGACATGCGGGCGAGCCGTACGCCCGGAAGGATTTGGAGCATGGCGAGGACATCGTCGATCGCGGGGGCGAGTGCGCGCGCGGGCGGTTCGAGGTCGTTGCGGCCTGCCTGCGCGATCGACAGCGCTTCGCCATCGCCGATCGGGCCGCGATCGATGCGGTCCCAGCCGGCAAAGACCTGCGCGGTCGATACGGCGACGCCGGGATTTACCAGCAGCACCGGCAATTTCGGCGCGTCGATCGGGGTCAGTCGTTCGCCGCGCCCTCGCCCCATCATGGTGCGTCCGACCAAGCAGGCGGGTACGTCGGAACCGAGCCGGTCGGCGATCGCCATCAGCGTCGGATCATCGAGCCCGATGCCCTGCAACCGGGCCAGCCCGCGCAGGGCCGCGGCGGCATCGGCCGATCCACCGCCGATGCCCGACGCGACCGGGAGATGCTTGTCAAGGACGAAGGCAACGGGATGGCCGGGGCCGAAGCCGGCGCGAAAGGCATCGCGGGCGCGGGTGACTAGATTGTCGCCCTCCCCGCCCAAACCCGCCGCGAACGGACCGGTGATGGCAAAGCCGTCGCGATCGGCCGGGGTCAGCGTCACCGTGTCGCCGTGGGTGACGAAGGCGAACAGCGTTTCGAGTTCGTGATAGCCATCGGCGCGCCGCGCGCGGACGTGGAGCGCGAGGTTGAGCTTGGCGGGGGCGGGTTCGACGATCATCGAATCAGCGTTGCGACGAAGCGGGTCCGTTCGCAAGCTTGCTCGCCAGTCGCGCGGCGTCGGCAACCTCGGCCTCGACCGATGCCGCGCGCCACGCATAGCGGGCTTCGACCCGGCGACCGGCGCGCCAATAGGCGTCGCCGAGATGCTCGTTGATCTCGACATCGTCGGGCGCAGCCCGCGCCGCCCCCTCGATGAGCGGCAGCGCGGCGGTCACGTCGCCGGCGCGGAACCGGGCCCAGCCGAGCGAATCGGCGATTGCCGGGTCCTTGGGGGCCAGCGCATGGGCGCGTTCGAGCATCCGCGTCGCCTCGACGATATTCTCGCCGCGATCGACCTGCGCATAGCCGAGATAGTTGAGCGCGGCGGGTTCCTGCGGTGCCAGTTCGACCGCGCGGCGCAGCATTGGAAGCGCCGCCGCCCAGTCGCCCGCCCGGTCAAGCGCGGCGCCGCGTTGCAGGTAGAGCGACCAGTCGTTCGCCGCACCCGGCCGGGCCATGGCGCGGGCATAGACGGCGGCGGCTTCCTGCGCACGACCGGTTTCGAGCAGCAGGTCGGCGTAGCGGCGCAGGCCGGCGGTGGTGGCATCGGCCCGCCCGGCCTGTTTCGCGGCAAGGGCCAGTGCGGCGTCTAGATTGCCGGCGCGCTGCTGGATGACGATGGCGAGCGCGGCGGCGCTGGGCGCGAAGGGATCGTCGGCGGGGATCGCGGCGAGTGCCGTCTGCGCCTCGGCAGTAGCATCGCTGCGGGCGAGCGCATCGGCGAGCGCAAGGCGGGCGCGGCTATAGTTCGGATCGAGCAGCAGCGCCGAGCGGCTGAGCATGATCGCCAGCGGTTCGGTTCCCTCGGCAGACAGGTCGCCGGACATGCGCGTCAACAGGCGCGAGATGCCGAAGCGGGCATCGCCCTTGCTGCCCCGGCCGAGCGTCGCGGCGCTGCGCGACAGGACCGGGTCGTCGCCGGCCAACAGCGCGCGGGCGGTATCGCCCTGCCCCGCCCGCGCCAGCAGTTGCGCGGCGTTGAGGCGGAGATCGGCATCGTTGCCGCCGGTGGTCAGCAGCGCACGGACCGCGGCAACCCCCTCGGTCACCTGTCCGGTCGCGAGCAGGCGCAGCGCCTGATTTTCGGCAGCGTAGCGGCGGGGGATCGCACCGCCGTCGCCGGCCACCGTAGGTGCGGGCTGATCGACCCATATGGCGAGCAACGGCGCAAGGAAGCCCAGCGGAGATCCCGCCAGCCGGGCGAGTGCCGCGCGTTGTCCGGCAGCGTCGCGCCGGTCGACGGCGTCGGCGAACGCAAGGATATCGAGATCGGGCGGCGCCACATCGGCGGCACGCAGCACCGCCCCCGCCCGGCGGGCGAGCGTCAGGTCGCCACTCGCCAGTGCCTCGCGCAGCGCACGCACGGCGATGACCGGATCGGTCGGCTGGGCGGCCAGCGCCTGTGCATAGCCCTGCGCCGCGATCGTCGCCCGGCCATCGGCATCGGCGGCACGCGCCCGCATATAGGCGGCGAGCGGGGTGTCGGCGGCAAGGGCAGGCGACGCCACCAGCGCCGCCGCGAGGATGCCGAGACTACATGTTCGGATAATTCGGCCCTCCGCCGCCTTCCGGCACGACCCAGTTGATGTTCTGCGTCGGGTCCTTGATGTCGCACGTCTTGCAGTGGACGCAGTTCTGCGCGTTGATGACGAATTTGGGTTCGCCCACCTCCTGCCCCACAATCTCATATACGCCCGCCGGGCAATAACGTTGCGCGGGTTCGTCATAGAGCGGCAGGTCGTATGCGACCGGGACGTCGGGGTCCTTCAGCGTCAGATGGACCGGCTGATCCTCTTCGTGATTGGTGTTCGATAGGAACACCGAGGAGAGGCGATCGAAGCTCAGCACGCCGTCGGGTTTGGGATAGGCGATCGGCTGGACCTGATCCTTGCGCCACAGGCTTTCGTGATCGGGGTGGTGACCCATGGTGAAGGGCATGCGCAGCCCCCAATGCTCGGCCCACATCGTCGCATTCGCCACGCCCGACCCGACGAAATCGCCGAATTTCTTGACCAAAGGCACGACGTTGCGAACCTTGCGCAGCTCCTCGTACACCCAGCTCGCTTCATAAGCGGCGGTGTAGGCGGTCAGCTCGTCGCCCTGCCGCCCGTCGCGCACCGCAGTGAAGGCAGCTTCGGCGGCCATCATGCCCGACTTCATCGCGGTGTGGATGCCCTTGATCCGCGGGACGTTCAGGAAACCCGCCGAACAGCCGACCAGCGCGCCGCCGGGGAAGGTCAGCTTCGGCACCGACTGCCACCCGCCATCGTTGATCGCGCGCGCGCCATAGGACACGCGCTTGCCGCCCTTCAGGATCGCGGCGATCGCCGGATGGGTCTTCCACCGCTGCATCTCGTTGAAGGGCGAGAGATAGGGGTTCGAATAGTTGAGCCAGGTGACGAAGCCCAACGCCACCTGGCCATTTGCCTGATGATACAGGAAGCCGCCGCCATTGGACCCACGCGTCTCGCTGAGCGGCCAGCCCTGCGTATGGATCACCCGGCCGGGGGCATGGTTTTCGGCCGGAATGTCCCACAATTCCTTGATACCCAGACCATAGACCTGCGGTTGGCTGTCGCGCGCCAGATCGAAGGTGCGGATGATCTGCTTCGACAGGTGCCCGCGCACCCCTTCGGCAAAGAAGGTGTATTTGGCGTGGAGTTCGAGGCCGGGCTGCCAGTCGGGCTTGTGCGTGCCGTCGCGCGCCACGCCCATGTCGCCGGTCGCGACGCCCTTTACCGAGCCGTCCTCGTGATAGAGGATCTCGGCTGCGGCGAAGCCGGGGAAGATTTCTACGCCCAGCCCCTCGGCCTGTTCGGCCAGCCACCGGCACATATTGCCGAGCGAGCCGGTATAGGTGCCCTTGTTCTGCATGAAGGGCGGCAGGATGCGGTGCGATACCTCGCTGCTGTCGGTTTCGGACAACAGCCAGTGATGATTCTCGGTCACCGGCACTTCGGCCATCGGGCAGCCCTGCTCACGCCAGTCGGGCAGCAATTCGTCCATCGCGCGCGGATCGAACACCGCACCCGACAGGATATGGGCGCCGACCTCCGACCCCTTTTCGAGGACGCAGACGGCGATCTCCTCGCCCGTCTCGCCCGCCATCTGCTTCAGCCGGATCGCCGCGGACAGGCCGGCAGGCCCCGCGCCGACGATCACGACGTCATAGGGCATCGATTCCCGTTCGCTCATCTTCCATCCTCATCGCGGGCGCCGCGTACGGCCAACCTCGTCGCGCTACGGCAACGCCCTGTCCTCCCCCACGATTTGGGCAGATTGACGGGGAGGTCAAGGAGAGCGTTAAAGGCGGCATGGGGGCGGACCAGCATATCCAGTGGCACGAAGCCGCAGCCAGCGCGCTCGAATGGTGGCAGGATGCCGGAGTCGACACGCTGGTCGAGGACGAACTGCGCGACTGGTTCGCGACGCCCGCACCGACGCGGGCGCCCGCTGCCGTAGCGTCGACGCCGGTCGCCGACCTGCCGCCGGACACGCTCGATGCGTTCGTGGCGTGGCGGATGAGCGATGCGGTGCCTGAGGCCGGATGGAATGCCGAACGCCTGGCGGTCGCGGCGACAAAAAATCCGGCATTGATGATTCTGACCGACCTGCCCGAGGCCGATGATTCGGCGGAAGCAGGGTGGATGACCGGGCCGGTCGGCGTGCTGCTCGACCGGATGCTGGCAGCGATCGGGCTGGACCGGGACGCGGTGACGATCGCCGGGGTTGCGCAGGCGCGGCCGCTGACCGGGCGGGTACCGGACGATGCACAGGCGACGCTCGACGATCTGGCGCGGCGGCTGGTGACGCTGGTCGCCCCCGCCAAGCTATTGTTGTTCGGGGCGGAACCATGCCGGGCACTGCTGGGGCCCGACGGGCAACGCGGTGGTTTACGGACCCTTCACCATGATGGCATAGACTGCCCCGCCATCGCCACCTTCCACCCGCGCTTCCTGTTGGAGCGGCCCTTGGCCAAGGCGGAAAGCTGGCGGCACTTGCAGTTGCTTACCAGGGAAACGATCACGTGAAGCTGACCCCCATCGTGTTCGCGGCGCTGATGTTGCCCGCCCTCCCCGCGCTTGCCGGCGAGGCGCCGACGCTGGGAAGCGTTGCGCGGACACCGGTCGAGGCGCGGGTGCCGCCGCAATTGTCGGCCGAGGACCGCGATGCCTATACGCAGGTGTTCGCAGCGATTCGGGGCGGACGCTGGGCGGATGCGCAATTGCGGCTCGATGCGATGAAGCCGGGGCCGCTGCATGCGGTGGCGCGCGCCGAACTGTTTACTGCCAAGGGATCGCCGAAGGTGGAGCTGCCGCAGCTGCTGGCGCTGCTGGCCGAAGCGCCCGATTTGCCGCAGGCGCCCGACCTCGCCCGCCTCGCCAGGCTGCGCGGGGCGGACGCGGTACCCGAACTGCCGACGCCGCAGAAGCTGGTGTGGTTCGATGCCGCGCCGGTGCGGCTGCGCGCCAAGGCTGCGCGGAGCGACGCCGCCGCGGCGCAGCTGCTCGAGGCGATGAAGCCGTACGTGAAGGCCGATGACGGTGCCGCCGCCGAAGCACTGATCGCCCCGCGCGAAGCCGAGCTGACGCCGGAAGCGCTGACCGAGATGCGCGGGCGGGTCGCGTGGATCTATTTCGTGGCGGGCGACGATGCCAATGCCCGGCGGCTGGCGGCAGTGGCGCAGCGCGGTTCGGGCGACTGGGCGGCCCAGGCCGACTGGACACAGGGGCTGGCGGCGTGGCGGCAGCAGGATTGCGCCGCGGCGCAGACCGCCTTCGCCAGCGTGGCGCAGCGTGCGGGCGATACCGAATTGCGGTCGGCCGGGCTGTATTGGGCGACGCGCGCCGACATCGCCTGCGGCCGGCCCGACCTGGTTCAGGGGCGGTTGCAGACCGCGGCGCAATATGGCGAGACCTATTACGGGTTGCTGGCGCGGCAGGCGCTGGGTTTAATCGACGGGGCCGATGCCAATGGCCGCGCGCCCGCGACCGACGACTGGCGCGCGCTGGAGCGGCGATCGAACGTAAAGGTCGCCGCCGCGCTGACCGAAATCGGCGAAGGCGCGCTGGCCGACAAGCTGCTGCGCCATCAGGCGCGGATCGGGGGAGCAAGCGACTATGCGGCGCTGACCCGGCTGTGCGGCAGCCTGAACCTGCCCGCGACGCAATTGTGGCTGTCGCATAACGGGCCGCAGGGCGCGCGTCCGCTGGTCGAGGCGCGCTATCCCGCCCCCGACTGGACGCCGGAAGGCGGGTGGCGCGTCGACAAGGCGCTGGTGTTCGCGCACACGCTGCAGGAATCGCGCTTCGATGCTGCTGTCGTCAGCCCGGCGGGAGCGACCGGGCTGATGCAGATCCGGCCCGGCGCACTGACCGACTATGCGCGGGCGCATGGCCTGCAACTCGAAAAATCGGCGCTGTCGAAGCCGCAGGTCAATATGGCGGTCGGGCAAAGCTATCTGGAACAGTTGCGCGACCGGCCGTTCACCGGCGGGCTGCTGCCCAAGGTCATCGCTGCGTACAATGCCGGGCCGACCCCGGTCGAGGCGTGGAACGTGCAGTTG
Source organism: Sphingomonas sp. SAFR-052 (assembly GCF_051965015.1). Lineage (NCBI taxonomy): Bacteria > Pseudomonadati > Pseudomonadota > Alphaproteobacteria > Sphingomonadales > Sphingomonadaceae > Sphingomonas > Sphingomonas sp. SAFR-052. The sequence continues at coordinate 360,670 of NZ_JBQCMO010000003.1, forward strand.
AAGGACGGCGGCGATCCGCTGCTCTACATCGAATCGATCCCCTATTGGGAGACGCGCGGTTACGTCATGACCGTGCTGCGCAATTACTGGATGTACGAGAAGCAGGCGGGCAAGCCATCGGCCAGCCGCGCCGCGCTGGCGCAGGGCATGTGGCCGAAATTCCCGGGGCTACCGGGTGCCGCCGCCGTGCGGGTGAGCAAGACCGGCCGGACGCGCGTCGCCGATGCCAATTGACGAATCCCGGGCGTTCGTGCCCGTCCGCATCGCGGTGCTGACCGTATCGGACACGCGCGGCTTCGCCGACGATCGTTCGGGCGACACGCTGGTCGCGCGGGTCGAGGGGGCGGGCCATATCCTCGCCGCCCGCGCGATCGTGCGCGACGATATCGACACGATCGTCGCGCAACTGGACCAGTGGATCGACGATCCGGCGATCGACTGTATCATCACCACCGGCGGTACCGGGGTTACCGGCCGCGACGTGACGCCCGAGGCGGTCGAACGGGTGGCGACCAAGCTGATCCCCGGTTTCGGCGAACTGTTCCGCTGGCAAAGCTATGCCAAGATCGGCACGTCGACGATCCAGTCGCGCGCCACCGCCGGTGTCGCGCGCGGCACCTATATCTTCGCGCTCCCCGGATCGACCGGCGCGGTGAAGGACGGGTGGGACGGCATCCTTGCCGAACAGCTCGACAGCCGTCACCGACCCTGTAATTTCGTCGAGCTGATGCCGCGGCTGCTGGAGCAATAGCCGAAGCGACCGCTGGTTACTGCTTGGCGGGCTTGGCTTTCGCCGCGTCGCGCTTTTCCTGCAGGAATTTCGTGAACGCGCCGTCCATCGCCTGATACCAGTCGAGCAGTTCAGCGAACTGCGCCTGCGACATGCCGCCGACGACCGTCGCGTCCATGAATTGCAGCATGTCGCCATCGCTGTCGACCGCGACCTTCAGGAAACGCTTCTTGGCGTTCCATTCGTTGGTGATCTCCGGACTGAAGACCAGTTCCTTCTTGTACCACGCATTGAACTGAAACGACTTGCAGTCCTTCAGCCCGTCACATTCGTAGAATTCGATCGTGAACGGCTCCCCGTTGGCGTTGCTCTGGATATAGGGTTCGCCGCCCTTGTTCAGCTTCAGTTCGCCCTTGTAGCCCGCGCGTTGCAACGCGGTGACGACATTACCCGGCTGCCGCAGGTCGAGCATCGCGTCGTCGGGCGCAGCCAACGCCGCCGCCGCCCACAATAGCGCACCGATCATTTCCCTTCCCCGTAATCACCCCCGCACAGCCTAATGTGACGGCGGCGGCGGGTGCAACGTCATTCGGGGACCATCGCCGCGAGCACATGGCCGTCGGGGTCCCGAAAATGGAATCGCCGACCACCGGGAAAGGCGAAGATCGGTTCGACGACAGTCCCGCCGGCGGCTTCGACCGCGGCCAGCGTCGCTTCGAGATCATCGACCTGGATGACCGGGAGCAGGACCGTGAGCGCCGTATCGGCATCCAGCCCGACATCGGTATCGCCGGTCGTCGTCGCGGCATAATCCGGGCCATAGTCGGTGAAGCGCCACCCCATGACCTTCGCATAGAAGTCCGCCGCCGGCCCGGTCGCCGCGACCGGCAGTTCGAGATAGTTCAGGCGCGCCATGTCCGTCCTCCCGTTCGTGTTCTTGCTTCGTTCTAACGAAGCCGGTAGCATCGCGCAATGCGCAACCGTCCTGCCCGTGGAGCGACCGATAATCCGGCGAGCACCCGCTTCGCGCTGCCGGTGCGGGATGCGGACGGCGACTGGCTCGACTGGCGCGAGACGGTGGACGGCGCGGCACCGGTGCTGCGCACGACGGTGACGATCGAACAGCCGCGCACGATCATCGCGCGCAACAGCTCGCCGGACATGCCGTTCGACCGGAGCATCAATCCGTATCGGGGCTGCGAGCATGGCTGCATCTACTGTTTCGCGCGGCCGAGCCATGCCTATCACGACCTGTCGCCGGGGCTGGATTTCGAGACGAAGCTGTTCGCCAAGCCCGAAGCGGCGGCGTTGCTGCGGAGCGAACTGGCCAAGCCCAGCTATGTCGCGCGGCCGATCGCGATGGGGACGAATACCGATCCCTATCAACCAATCGAGCGCGAATGGCGGATCACGCGTGACTGCATCGCGGTGCTCGCGGAGACGAATCACCCGCTGACGATCACGACCAAGTCGGACCGGGTGGTGCGCGATATCGACCTGCTGGCTCCCATGGCGGCAAAGGGTTTGGTCAGCGTCACACTGTCGGTGACGTCGCTCGACCCGGTCGTCGCCCGGACGCTGGAGCCGCGTGCGCCGCATCCGCTGAAACGGCTGGCGGCGGTGGCGAAGCTGACTTCGGCGGGCGTCCCCACCCATGTCTCGATATCGCCGGTCATTCCCGCCATCACCGATCACGAGGTCGAGCATCTGATCGAACGAGCGGCCGAGGCAGGCGCGACCGGGGCGTATTTCCTGCCGGTACGGTTGCCGCACGAGGTCGCGCCGCTATTTCGGGCGTGGCTCGACACCCATTTCCCCGATCGGGCGGGCAAGGTGATGGCGATCGTCCGGTCGCTGCGCGGCGGGCGCGACAATGATCCGGACTTCCATTCGCGGATGCGCGGGCAAGGCGTGTGGGGGCAGTTGCTAGCGACACGCTTCGCCATCGCCTGTCGCCGCCATGGGCTGACCGGTGGCCATGCCCCGCTGCGCTGCGACCTCTTCCGCCCGCCGGCCGGGCCGCAGGGCGACTTGTTCAGCTGAAGGACGGAACCGTTGTCGTATCGCAACGTATTCGGAACGAGACTGAACGGGGACTGCTGAAGATGACGACACGGATCTGGACCGCGGCAATGCTGTGCGCTGCGACGATCGCGGCACCGGCGACGGCGCAGACGCGATCGATCTCGCAGAGCGACCGCGCACAAGGCGCGCAGGCCAATCCGCAGTTGCTGGCGCAATATGGCGGCAAATATTCGGGGCCGCAGTCGGCCTATGTCGAGCGCGTCGGCAAGCGGGTGGCGGTGCAGTCGGGCCTGTCGAACGCGAGCGGCGACTTCACGGTGACACTGCTGAACTCGCCGGTCGAGAACGCCTTCGCCATCCCCGGCGGCTATGTCTATATCACCCGGCAGCTGCTGGCGCTGATGAACAGCGAGGCGGAACTGGCGGCGGTCATGGGGCATGAAGTCGGCCATGTCGCCGCAAGGCACAGCAATTCGCGCAGCACCCGATCGACGTTAGGAACGTTGGGCGCGACGCTGCTGGGCGCAGTGACCGGCAGCGATCTGGTCGGGCGGATCGCAGGCGTCGGGTCGCAGCTCTATACCCTGTCGTACAGCCGTAATCAGGAATATCAGGCCGATCAGTTCGGGGTGCGTTATGCGACGGCTGCTGGCTATGCGCCGTCGGGCATGGCCGATGCGCTGGTGCAGTTGAACGAAGCGCAGGCGTTGGCGGCGCAGACCAGCGGGCGGGGCGGCAACACCGTGCCGACATGGATGAGCACCCACCCCAATGGCGCCGACCGCGTCCGTCGGGCGCGGGCGCTGGCGCAGCAGGCCGGTCGCGCGACGACCCAACCGGCACAGGACGTGACCTATTTGCGGATGCTGGATGGCCTTCGCTATGACGACGATCCCGCGCAGGGGGTGATCGACGGCACGACCTTCAAGCATCCGGCACTTCGCATCCGCTTCACCGCGCCCAGCGGCTATGCGTTGCAGAACGGGACAGACGCGGTGACGATCGCCGGGCAAGGCGGGCAGGCGGAGTTCCGCATGGGGCCGGCCGGCGATCCGGCGAGCTTCGTGCAGCAGCGGCTGGCGTCGCTGGGGGCGCGGACCGCGGTCGAGCCGCAATTGACGCGGATCAACGGCACCGAAGCCGCGATCGCGACGACGCGCGCCACCGCCAACAATCAGGCGGTGGATGTGACGATCGTCGCCTATCGCTACCCCTCGGCCATCTATTATTTCCAGATCGTCACGCCCGCCGGACGCGGCATCGGCCCGTTCGAATCGCTGCTCGACAGCTTCGGCACGCTCAGCCAGGCCGAGGCGAATGCGATCGTCGGCAAGCGCATCCGCATCGTCACGGTGAAGGCCAACGACACCATCGATTCGCTCAGCCGGCAGATGGCCTATCCCGATTTCCAGCGCGACCGGTTCCTGACGCTGAACGGGCTGGAGGACAATGCGCGGCTGGTGCCAGGGCAGTTGGTGAAGGTCGTAGTACGGGGCTGACCCCTTCACCTCGCCCTTCGGCCATGCGAAGGGCGGGCGATGACCAGCCATGACGTCATCATCCTCGGCGCGGGCGGCGCCGGCCTGTTCTGCGCCGGGATCGCCGCGCAGCGCGGGCGGCGGGTGCTGGTCGTCGACCATGCGCCCGATCCGGGTCGCAAGATCGTCATTTCGGGTGGCGGACGGTGCAATTTCACCAATGTCGGGGCGAGTTGGGACCGCTATGTCTCGGCGAACCCGCAATTCGCGCGGTCGGCGCTGGGGCGCTATACCGCGCAGGATTTTGTCGCGCTGGTCGATCGCTACGGTATCGTGTGGCATGAGAAGACGCTGGGGCAGTTGTTCTGCGACGGATCGGCGCGGCAGATCGTGGCGATGCTGTTGGAAGAGGCGACGGCCGCGGAAATCGCGCTGGGCCAGCCGATCCGCGACGTGCGCCATGCCGATGGCATGTTCACCGTCGTGCAGGGCGAGCGCAGCGCCACTGCGCCGTCGTTGGTCGTCGCGACCGGCGGGCCGTCGATCCCGAAGCTGGGCGCAACCGGGTTCGCCTATGATCTCGCCAAGCGCTTCGGGCTGAAGCTGGTCGAGCCGCGCCCGGCACTGGTACCGCTGACGCTGCCGCCCGAGGATGCGCTGTTCCGCGAATTGTCGGGTGTCGCGACCGAGGTCGTGGCAGGCGCGGGCAAGGCGAAGTTCCGCGAGGCGGCGCTGTTCACCCATCGCGGGCTGTCGGGGCCGGCGATCCTGCAGGCATCCTCCTATTGGCGACACCGCGAGGCTGTCACGATCGATTTCGTCCCCGACCAGCCCCCCGGCTGGCTGCTCGCGACCAAGCGCGCGCGTCCCCGCGCCGGGCTGCGATCGGCGCTGGGAGCGGCGCTGCCCGACCGGCTGGCCGAGGCGCTGGCGGCGAAGTTCGAAGTGACGGGCGAACTCGGCAATGCGCGCGACGCGGTACTGGGCGATATCGAACGGCGGCTGTCAGGCTGGCAATTCCATCCCAACGGTACCGAAGGCTTCGCCAAGGCGGAAGTGACCGTCGGCGGCGTCGCGACCGATGGGCTGAACCAGAAGACGATGGCGGCGAAACATCTGCCGGGCCTCTACGTGATCGGCGAGGCGGTCGACGTGACCGGCTGGCTGGGCGGCTATAACTTCCAATGGGCGTGGTCGAGCGGATGGGCGGCGGGACAGGCAGTGTGACGCGCAAGGCGTCGTTCCCGCCGGTGGTCGACGTATCGACACGGGTGCTGATCCTCGGCAGCCTGCCGGGCGATGCCTCGCTGGCGGCGGGGCGTTATTATGCGCATCCGCAGAACCAGTTCTGGCGATTGCTGTCGCCGGTCGTCGGGATCGACCTGCCTGCCCTGCCCTATGACGCGCGACTGGCCGCGCTTCAGAAAGCTGGCATCGGCCTGTGGGACGTAGTGGCAAGCGCGACCCGCCCCGGCAGCAGCGACGCCGCGATCCGCGATGCGACAGCGAACGACGTGGCGGCGCTCATCGCGACGCTGCCCGCGTTGCGGCTGGTGGCGTTCAATGGCGGTACGGCTTGGAAGGCCGGACGCGCGTTGGTGAGCGGTGTCGAGACGCTGGTGCTACCCTCGAGCAGCCCGCTGCATACGGTGGGGGTGGCGGTGAAACAGCCGGCATGGGATGCGATTGGCGCGTATCTGTAGCGGTAGCGTCGTCCACATCCGGGCCGGCCGGTAGCGAAGCATAACCTGTCGCAATCTCGGCAAGCTGCCGGTCGGCAGTTGCAATCGCCCTGCCCCCTGCCCCATAGCGTCGCTCATGTCCGACGAACGCGATGTTTCCGCCCTGTCCTTCGAAGATGCGCTCCGCGAACTCGAGGGGATCGTAAGCCGGTTGGAGACGGGTCAGGAAGACCTGCAGACCGCGATCGACCTCTATGCCCGCGGCGACCTGCTGCGCGCGCAATGTGCTGCCCGGCTCGATGCGGCGCAGGCACGGATCGAGGCGATCCGGGTCGATGCCGAAGGGCGCGCCTCGACCCAGCCGTTCGACGCGCAATAATGGCGACGATCGCGCCGCCGGTGTCGCTGAACGCCGCCCTTCGCGAAATCTCGGCCGAGATGGATCGTCAGTTCGATGCGCTGCTGCCGGTCCCCGGCGATCCGCGCGCGAACCTGTACAGGGCGATGCGCCATGCCGCGATCGGCGGCGGCAAAAGGCTGCGGCCGTTGCTGGTCTTCGCAACCGCGCGGCTGTTCAACGTTCAGCGGACTCGTGCCGCCCGCGCCGCGCTCGCGATCGAGTGCATCCATGTCTACAGCCTGATCCACGACGACCTGCCAGCGATGGACGATGACGACATGCGTCGCGGCAAGCCGACCGTCCACAAGGCGTATGACGAAGCCACCGCGATCCTTGCCGGCGATTGCCTGCATGCGCTGGCGTTCGAAATCCTCGCGCATGAGGCGACGCATCCCGACAGCCATGTGCGGATCGAACTGATCGCCGACCTCGCGCACGCATCGGGGCCGTCGGGCATGGCCGGTGGACAGGCGATGGACCTCGAAGCGGAGGAAACCAGCTTCGACCTCAATACCGTCACCCGGTTGCAGGCGATGAAGACCGGCGCGCTGATCGCCTGTTCGGTCGAGGCCGGGGCGATCCTTGGCCGGCTGCCCGCCGATCAACGCACCTCGCTGCGGGGCTTCGCGCGCGACATCGGCCTCGCCTTCCAGATCGCCGATGACATTCTCGACGTCGAGGGCGACGAGGCGGCGGTCGGCAAGGCGCTGCGCAAGGACGGCGAGGCGGGCAAGGAAACGTTCCTGTCGCTGCTCGGCCTCGACCGCGCCCGCGAACAGGCGCGGTTGCTGGTCGAGCAGTCGATCGAACATCTGCGCGACTTCGGTCACGAAGCCGACCTGCTGCGCGCCATCGCCCGATATGTGCTGGAGCGCGATCGGTGAGGATCGGCGTCTATCCCGGCACCTTCGACCCTATCACCCGCGGGCATATGGATATCATCCGCCGCGGCGCGAAGCTGGTCGACCGGCTGGTCATCGGGGTGACGACCAACCCTTCGAAATCGCCGATGTTCTCGCTCGACGAACGCCTCGCCATGGTCGAGCGCGAAGTGGCCGGGGTCGCGGGCGATATTCGAGTGGTCGCGTTCGATGCGCTGCTGATGACCTTTGCCGAGCGGCAGGGGGCAAGCGTCATCGTGCGGGGCCTGCGCGCCGTCGCCGACTTCGAATATGAATATCAGATGGCGGGCATGAACCAGCAGCTGAACGACCGGATCGAGACGGTCTTCCTAATGGCCGACGTATCGCTGCAACCGATCGCGTCGCGGCTGGTCAAGGAGATCGCGATGTATGGCGGGTCGATCGCCAAATTCGTGTCGCCGGCGGTTTGTGACGAGGTGGTTGCGCGGGTCGAGCGGATCGGGCGCAAGGGCGACTAACGCCGACGCCACCACCAGGTCAGGCCGCCCAATATCGCCAGCGCGATGCCGCCGCCAGCGAGCACCTGCCACGACGGCAGCCAGCGGCCGATCAGTTCGCTCAGACCATGACCGAACCAATAGCCGATTGAGACAAAGATCGTCGCCCATAGCAGCGCCGCCGACCCGTTGAGCAGCGCGAAGCGCGCTAGCGGCAGGCGGGTGGTGCCGATCGCGACGGGGCTGACGGTGCGCAATCCATAGAGGAAGCGGAAGGCGAAGACGAACAGCGTCGGATGCCGTTCGAACGTGGACAAGGCGCGGGCGAAGGCCGGTTTTTCGCGCCAGCGCACCACGCGCGGATGATCGCGGAAGCGCCGGCCGGCGGCGAAGAAGAGTTGGTCGGCGATGAACGATCCGATCGCGGCGGCAAGGATCGCACCGACATAGGGCAACACCCCGCGCTGGACCATGATCCCGCCGAGGATGACGACCGTCTCGCCCTCGACGCCCGCGCCCAACAGCAACGCGGCAAGGCCGTAGCGGGCGATCAGCGCTTCGATCGTCATGGGCAGGCTTTCGGCATGGCGGCACCGTAGCGGCAAGTCCCGAGGGGTAAAGCGAAACGCGCCCCTTTCGTGCGACGGGTACGATCGCTAGATGCCGGGACATGCTCGCTCCTCCCCTTCCCTCGCGCGCCCGGCCGGGTGCAATCGCCCGCTGGCTGTGGTGGGTCGCCGCGCTGATCGTGGCGATGGTCGTGGTCGGGGGGATCACCCGGCTGACCGAATCCGGGCTGTCGATCACCGAATGGAAGCCGCTGTCAGGCACGATCCCGCCGCTGAACGCCGCGCAGTGGGAGGCGGAATTCGCCAATTACCGGCGCATTCCGGAATATCAGCTGCTGAACCAGGGCATGACGCTGGCGCAGTTCAAGGGCATCTTCTTCTGGGAATATGTTCACCGGCTGCTGGGCCGGATCATCGGCCTTGCCTTTGCGCTGCCGCTGGCATGGTTCTGGATCCGGGGTGCAATCCCGACCGGATATAAGGGGCGGTTGCTGGCGCTGCTGGCGCTAGGTGGCCTGCAAGGCGCGATCGGCTGGTGGATGGTCGCCTCGGGGCTGTCGGTCAGGACCGATGTTTCGCATATCCGGCTGTCGGTACACCTGCTCAATGCGCTGTTGATCCTGGCGGGGACGGTGTGGACCGCGCTTGACCTGCGCGAGCTGGCGGCGGATCGCTATGCGCGACCGGCGCGGATGACGGCGATCGGCGCGATCGCGGGGTTGGTGCTGTTCGTCCAGCTGCTGTTCGGGGCGTGGGTTGCGGGACTGAACGCCGGACTGGTCACCGATCAATGGCCGCTGATGAACGGGCGGTTCTTTCCGGCGGACGAATGGGCGGCGCGCAACCCGTTGGATGCGATCGTCAACGACCCCTATGTCGTGCACTTCATCCACCGCTGGTGGGCGTGGGTGACGGTTGCCGCGCTGATCCTGCTGGCGCGCGCGGCGAAGCGCTCCGGGCACCCGAAGGTGGCGAAGGTTGTACATATCGCGTTCGGCATCCAGATCCTGCTGGGCATCGCGACGGTCATGACGGGAGTGCGGATCGAGGTGGCGGCGCTGCACCAGTTCGTGGGCGCGATGCTGGTCGTCGCGACCACCTGGGCGGCGCATGCGACCGGGCGGCGTCTATAGGGTATCTGGATACCCGTCAGCAAAGCCGCTGTTTGCTTGACTTCCGGGCGTAGTTTGGGCAATTGGCCGGCGTTCGCACTGCTCCGGTTCGGGGCGGCTGCGGTTAACTTCCGAAAGGTCCAACGCCCATGAAGGCGCTCATGAAGACCACCAAGTCGGCCAAGCCGCACGAGGTGGAGAAGAAGTGGCATATCGTCGATGCCGACGGCCTGGTGGTCGGTCGCGCGGCGACGATCATCGCCAACGTGCTGCGCGGCAAGCACAAGACGTCGTTCACCCCGCACGTTGATTGCGGTGACAACGTCGTCGTCATCAATGCCGACAAGATCCGCTTCACCTCGAACAAGGCGAAGACGAAGACCTATTACAAGCACACCGGCTATGCCGGCGGCATCAAGGCGGTCACCGCCGAGAAGGTCCTCGAAGGTCGTTTCCCCGAGCGCGTCCTCGAAAAGGCCGTCGAGCGGATGATCCCGCGTGGGCCCCTGGGCCGTGAGCAGATGCGCAACCTGCGCATCTTCAAGGGCACCGAACATCCGCACGGCGCGCAGAACCCCGAGGTTCTCGACATCGCGGGCATGAACCGCAAGAACAAGGTGGGCGCATAATGTCCGACAACCGCCAGTCCCTTTCCGACCTCGCGAACCTGACCGGCCAGCAGGCCCCCGCCGCTACGCAGCAGGCCGCTCCGGCCGCCGAAGTTGGCACCGACGCCCCCGCCCCTGCTCCGGCCGCGCCGACCATGCCGCTGCGTGCGCAGGAAATCGACGCCTATGGCCGCGCCTATGCGACCGGCCGTCGCAAGGACGCCGTCGCCCGCGTGTGGCTGAAGCCGGGTTCGGGCAAGATCACGATCAACGGTCGCGATCAGGAAGTGTATTTCGCGCGTCCGACGCTGCGTCTCGTCATCAACCAGCCGTTCGGCGTCGCCGACCGTACCGGTCAGTATGACGTGATCTGCACCGTCAAGGGCGGTGGTCTGTCGGGTCAGGCCGGCGCGGTCAAGCATGGCATCAGCCAGGCGCTGACCCGGTACGAGCCGATCCTGCGCGCGCCGGTCAAGGCCGCCGGGTTCCTGACCCGCGACAGCCGCGCGGTCGAGCGCAAGAAGTACGGCAAGGCGAAGGCCCGCCGCAGCTTCCAGTTCTCGAAGCGCTAAGGTTACTCGCGAAGCACGGCCCGACGGGCGTGCTTCGTGGAAACGGCCCGCTTTTCCATTCGGACACCCGACCAGCAGATGCTGTGCGGGCCCGAATGGGAAAGCGGGCCGTCGCCGTTTATGGCGACGCCGGTCACGCCGGGGCGGAGAAAAGGTTCCGCCTTTGCGGTCAACAGTACGCGCTTTGGGGCGGTCCGGTATCGGGCCGCCCTTTTCGTTTGGTTCGTAACCGTATAGCGAGTGCCCGTCCGCACGCTGGCGGAGCCGGAATCCAAGAGACGCCATGACCTCGCGTGCCAAAACATCGTTGCTGCCACTTGCCGATTCGGACCTGTGGCCCGACGAACTGCGTCGCAGCCTGTCCGACAAGCTGTTCACCATCGCCTTCGGTGCGATCCAGTGGCCGTGGTTGCTGCGCAGCCTGTCGGGCGGCAAGCGCACCGACAAGGCGCGGTTGATGGCCGAACTGGGCCTTGCCGCCGATGCGCTCCCCAATCTGGGCAGCTGGAAGGCGGATACCGGCTATCTGTCGCTGATCGTCGAACAGATCGCCGCCAGCCGCCCGCGCACCGTCGTCGAACTAGGCACCGGCGCGTCGAGCCTGGTGACCGGCGCGGCGCTGGCGAAGCATGGCGGCGGACAGCTCATCAGCTTCGACCAGCATGCTGGCTTCGTCGATGCGACCCGCGAATGGCTGGCCGAGCATGGCATCGCCGCCGATCTGCGCGCGGCGCCGCTGGTCGAGGCGCCGGGCGACTGGCCGGGTGTGTGGTATGATATCGATGCGCTGCCCGATCAGGTCGACCTGCTGCTGATCGACGGGCCGCCCTGGACGATCCATCCCTATGTCCGTGGCGCGGCCGAAACCTTGTTCGACCGGTTGCCGGTGGGCGGCGTGGTGATGCTCGACGACGGCGCAAGGCCGGGCGAGCGCGTGGTCGCGCAGCGCTGGCGGCGGCGGTGGCCGAACTTCCGGTTCGAACTGGTCAATCGCGGGACCAAGGGGACGTTGATCGGGCGGCGATTGGCGTAGGGGTTTGAGGGCCGGCGAGATTGCCGGGTCTGGGTTGACCCAGCGCTCGACGAAATTTGCAATGTCGCGCCGGCCCGCTCCGTACCCCCGCGCAGGCGGGGGTCCAGGGCCAAGCTAAACGAACGGTTGCGGCTGTGGCCCTGGGTCCCCGCCTGCGCGGGGACACGGCGTAAGGGCCTTCCGCAGCGGTATCGATTTGGGCTGGCGTCTCGTTGCGGAGGCTGATCCTGTAACGCTGACCGGTCACGTCCTCCCAGCGAAGACGGCCCCTCCTGAAATTCAAGCCTTCAATCCGAACGCTATCGTACCCCGGCGAAGGCTGGGGTCCAGTTGGCAAGGCTGCTCCATAACGTACGAACGTCCCCGAAATGGGGCCCGGCCTTCGCCGGGGTACGGAAAAACGTTTCGCAAGGGCTCCGCGAAGGCTGTCATCTCACGGGCCCTGCACGGGACAGGAGCCGGATGCCCCAGCCTTTGCTGGGGCGACGGTTGCAGGCAGGTGAATCGAACTCGAGGCGCAGAGGAAGCGGACCTCCGGATGAGGTCCGGGGCGACGGTGAGTGCCCTCCCCTACCCGCCGAGCGTTACCGGTTCGTCCGGCACACCCATCTTGCGCGCGATCGTTTCGAACGCGCGACCCTCGATGCGGATTTCGTTGAACGACGGCGGGTCGCGGCGGGTGCGGGTCGACAGGGTGCCGGCGCCGACCATGCGCAACATGCCGCGGGGCGAGCGATAGGGCAGGTCGAACGGGTCGTGGACGTGACCCGACAGCACCGCATGCGCGCCGGCGGCGACGACCGCGTCGAGTGCCGCTTCGCCGCCATCGGTCTCGCCGCTCGATTTGGTGCCGACATCGACCAGCGGATGGTGGGCGGCGATGAAGATCAGGTCACCCTTCGGCACCCGGTCGATCAGCTTCAGCGTGCGCGCCAGCGCCTTCGGCCCGACATAGCCCTTCGACCAGTCCCAGCGGAACTGGAAGCGGGCGGTGGTCTTGAGCGGGACGATCGCGACGCCGTCGATCTCGAGCGGGCGTTCGATCATGCGTTCGAGCCGCTTGTAGCGTTTGTAGGGCCGGACGAAGCGGGCAAAGAGATTGTAGAGCGGCAGGTCGTGGTTGCCGACCTCGACCGTGACCGGGCGGCCGAGGCTTTCGAGCCACTCCGCCGCCGCTTCGAATTCGGCGGAGCGGGCGCGCATCGTGAGGTCGCCGGTCATGATGATCGCATCGGGCTGTTCGCGCTTCACCGCTTCGCCGAACCACGCGATCGCCGCCTTGTCCTCCGCGCCGAAATGGACGTCGCTGACATGGAACAGGCGGATCATCTGGCGCTCCCCTAGATTGGAAGTGCAGCCAACGCGCGAGGGGGCCTAGCGCTCCGAGCGAATGGTGAGCGCGGTCAGCCCGCCGGCGGCGGCGACCAGCGCCAACGCGACAAATACCGCGCTCAGGCCCGCCCCGGCCGGGACCAAGGCCGCGAGCAGGGGCGGCACACAGGCGGGGAGCGTGTTGGTGAGGTTCAGGATCGCCAGATCGCGGCCGCGCGTAGCGGGCGACGGCAGCAACTGCATCGCCAGCGCCGAATGCAGCGCGAGGAACACCGACAGCCCGGTCTGCGTCACGCCATAGCCGATCGCCGCCCCCAAAAAGCCGGGGGCCAGCGCCATGCCGATCAGGCCGGTGACGACCAACAGGGTCGCGCCGCCCAGAAACGGCTTGCGCCCGCCGACCCGGTCCGACCAGCGCCCGGCGAGGATCGTGGCGACGACGACCACGCCGGTCACGACCGCCATCGCCTGAGCAACCGGTCCTGCCGCATCCCCCTGCCCCCGCCAGCGATCGGAGAAATGGAAAAAGGCATAGGCAGTCAGGCCGTTGCCCGCGACCTGCATCGCCAGCCGTGCGACCCACGCGCGGATCAGGTCGCGGCGGGCTAGCGCGGTCGTTGCCGGCGCCCCCGGATGGCTTGCGCCGCCGGCACCGCGTTCGCGAACGAACAGCAGGAACGGCACGATCATCACCGCCGCCAGCGCGACGTTCGCCGCGAACCGGGCGGCTTCGGTGGTGAAGAGCGGCGCGGTCACCGCCGCGGCCGACAACACGCCGATCGGGTGCGAGATGCCGAGCAGGCCCGACACCCGCCCCTTCGCGCCGTCGGGGACTTCGTCGGCCATCACCGCGACCATCGGCGCGAACATCAGGTTGAGCGCGACCTGCCACAAAGCGATCGCGACCAGCAGCGCGGTAGCGGTGGTGGCGGCATGGACGGCGGCGAAGGCGAAGGCGATGAGCACCAGCCCGAGCGCGATCGGCCCGCGCCGGCTGCCGCTACGCCGCCAGCGCAGGTCGCTCAACCAGCCGGCGGCGATATTGGCGATGCTGGCGACCAGCGCGCCGCCCAGCACCGCCTGTCCCAACAGGGTGACGCGATTGGCGGGATCGATCGCAGCGACCTTCACCTGCAACAGGATCGACACGAACGGCATGAACGCGACGAACAACCCGCAATAGGCGAGCGTGTAGAGCGCGACGAAGCCGCGCGGCATGCCGACCGGTGGCGGGGTCAACGTCCCGCGGTCCGGCGCAGCGCGGTGACCAGCTGACCGATGGTATAGGGTTTGTGCAGCAGGTCGAACCCCATGGTGCCGTGACGGACGATCACGTCGCTATAGCCGCTGGTCAGCAGCACCGGTAGCTGTGGGTGGCTATCGCGGACGCGCGCGGCCAGTTCCATGCCGCCGATGCCGGGCATCATCACGTCCGAAAACACGACATCGAACCCATCGGGGTCGGCGGCCAACCGATCGAGCGCGGCCTGTCCATCGGGTGCGTGGACGGTGACGAAGCCCTGCGCCTCCAGCGCATGGGTGGTGGTGGTGCCGACCGCTTCGTTATCCTCGACCACCAGGACGCGCAGCCCGTCGCCGCAGCTGGGTTCGGCATCGCTGCGCGCGGTTACTACGTCGCCGCTGGGGGCGGCGGCGCGTGGCAAGTAGAGGATGAATTCGGTGTTGCCGGGCACGCTGCGTGCACGGACCTCGCCGCCCGATTGCTTGGCGAAGCCGAACACCTGGCTGAGGCCGAGCCCGGTGCCCTTGCCCAGTTCCTTGGTCGTGAAGAAGGGTTCGAAGATGCGGCCGAGCGTTTCCTCGTCGATGCCGCTGCCGGTATCGGCAATGGTCACCGCGACGAACGATCCGGGCACGGCGGGTGTGGTCGGGCCGGCGGAGATGCCGTCGATACACGCGACCGACAGCGTCAGCGCGCCCTCGCCCTGCATCGCGTCGCGCGCATTGGCGGCCATATTGACCATGGCGGTGTCGAACTGGTTCGGATCGGCATGAATGAAGGCGGGTTCGCCGCTGGCATGTATCGTCACATCGACCCGCGAGCCCGCCAGCGTGCGCACGATGTCGCCGAGCGCTTCGACGGCGAGATTGGCGTCGAACGTCTCGGGCTGGAGCGCGGAGCGGCGGGCGAAGGCGAGCAGCTGCCCGGTCAGCTTGGCGGCACGGTCGACGGTATCGCTGATCGCGGCGAGATAGCGTTCGCGGCGTTCGGGGACCAGCGAGGGCTGGCGCAGCAGATCGACCGAGGAGCGGACGATCGTCAGCAGATTGTTAAAATCATGCGCGACGCCGCCGGTCAGCTGGCCGATCGCCTCCATCTTCTGGCTTTGGCGCAGCGCATCCTGGGCGGTGACCAGCGCCTTGGTCCGGTCGACGACCTGTTCCTCCAGCGAGGAGGCGAGTGCCGCCAGTTCGCGTTCGGCGCGGCGGCGTTCGGTCGCGGCGCGGGTGCGCTCGGCGACTTCGCGGACGAAGGCGATCTCGTCGTCGCGCCACGCGCGCGGCTCGCCATGGTTGACGTACAGCAGCGCGACCAGCCCGCCCAGTTCGGTGAGCGGCATGTTGATGAAGGCGCGGGCGTTGATCGATTCGAGTTGCGCCGCGGTGTCGAGCGTGCGCGGATCGGTCCGGGCGTCGGCGACCACCGCCGTCTCGCCGCGCTTCAGGTCGTCGATATAGCTGCCATAGTCGCGGAATTGCAGCACGCCGGCGATGGTGGTCACGCCGGGTGCGTTCCAGTCGCGTTCGATGGTGATCGTCTCCGCCTTGCGGTCGACCACGCCATAGCCGACACGGTCGACGCCGAGCGCCTCGCCGATGATGCGCGACGCGGCGGTGGTCATTTCGACCGGGTCGTCGAGCAGGCGCAGCATCTCGTTCAGCTCGGCCATCGCCGCGCGCATGCCCTCCAGCCGCTTGTAGACGGTGACGTCGATCGACACGCCGGTCAGGCGGGTGATCTCGCCCTGTGCATCGCGGGTCGGCTGGCCCCGGCTGGCGATCCAGCGCGTCTCGCCGCCGGGCACGCAGACGCGGACCTCGATCTCGAGCGGTTCGCCGGCAAGGCTAGCCTCGATCGCGGCCATCGCCGCCGCGCGATCGTCGGGGTGGAGGATCGCCGAGATTTCGGCGGGCGATGGGGGATAATCGGCGTCGAAACCGAAATTGGTGCGGCAGATCGCCGACATGCTCACCTGGCGGTTGACGCGGTCGAACGCCCAGGTACCGAAGCGCCCCGCCTCCAGCGCGAACAGCATCTCGCGCTCGCGTTCCTCCTGTTCGCGGAAGCGGCCGGCGAGTTCGGCGAGCAGCGCGGCGTTGCTCGATTCGAGGCCGTCAACCCGGTCGCGCTCGGCGGTGACGTCGAGCTGGCTGGCGAAGAAATAGGCGAGCTTGCCATCGGCATCGGGGACCGGCGCCAGCAGCAGCCGGTTCCAGAAGGGCGTGCCGTCACGGTGATAGTTGCGGATGTCGATCTCGATCGACCGCTCCCCCGCCACCGCCTCGCGGATCTGCGCCACTGTAGCGGCGTCGGTATCCTCGCCCTGCAGGAAACGGCAGTTGCGACCGATGATCCAGTTGCGGTCGTAACCGGTCAGCCGGCAGAAGGCGTCGTTGACGAACACCACCGGATTGTCGGGCAGCCGCGGATTGGTGATGAGCATCGGCATCCGCGTCGCGCGGACCGCGGCGACGAACGGATCGGTACCGCTGTCATTGCCGGCGATTTCGAGCGCGATGCGCCGATCGTCGCGCCGCGCCGTTTCGCTGCTGCCCCCGTCCTGATCCACGTCGCCTCGCATCGCCCAAGTAACGTGGTCCGCGGACCGCCGTTCCGCAGCCGCGCCCCCCTTGGCCGACAGCTATGATCGGATCAGCGGCGGACGTCCAGTCCGCCGGCAAGAAACGCATCGATATCGGATTGATGAAACAGGCTAAAATCGCCGGGAAGCGAATGTTTGAGCGCGGCGACCGCCAGTCCCCAATGCGCGGCGACTTCCTCGCTCCTGCCCGACATCAGCCCGTGGAGCACGCCGCTGGCAAAGGCGTCGCCACCGCCGATCCGATCGACGATGCCGGAGATGGTAATCTCGTTGGTCTGGACCGAAGCCGACGGCGTATCGATCCGCGCCGACAGCCGGTGATGGTCGGCATCGTCGACATGGCGCGCGGTCGAAGCGATGTGCTTCAGGTTCGGGAAGGCCGTAAACGCCGCCTCCGCCGCCTCGCGCCGGCGATCCTCGCCATCGCCCGAAAAGTCGCGGCCGAGCAGCAGCGACACGTCGCGGTGGTTGCCGAACAACAGGTCGGCAAGGCTCACCAATTTGGTCAGCACGCTGCGCGGGTCGCTGTCCCATGCTTCCCACAGGCGGGCACGGTAATTGCCGTCGAACGAGATGGTCAGCCCCTTCGCCCGCGCCGCTTCGGCAGCGGCGATCGCGGCATTGGCGCTGTCGGGCCCAAGCGCCGGGGTGATCCCCGACAGGTGCAGCCGGGTACAGCCGTCGAGTAGCCGGTCCCAGTCCCAGCTATCGGCCGGCGCGGTCGCGAAGCTGGAGCCGACGCGGTCATAGACGATGTCCGAGGCGCGCAAACCGGCGCCGACGCTGAGGAAATACATCCCCATCCGCCCGTCACGCCGGACGACACGCGAACAATCGACCCCCTGTGCGCGGATCGCCGCGACGGCGCCGTGACCGAGCGCATTGTCGGGCACCGCGCTGACACAGGCGGCGGCATGGCCGAGATTGGCGAGACCGACCGCGACATTCGCCTCCGCCCCGCCGACATGCACGTCGAACCGGTGGCTCTGCATCAACAGCTCACGCCCGGGGGCGCTCAACCGCAACAGCAATTCCCCGAAACACAGGATCATCGTGCCAGCCATCCTCCATCAACCGCTAGGACATGGCCGTTAACATAATCCGACGCCGAAGACGCAAGGAATACCGCCGCCCCGCCCAGATCATCGGCCGCACCCCAGCGCCCGGCGGGAATGCGTTCGAGAATCTGGCGGTTGCGGGTCTCATCGGCCTGCAACGCGGCCGTGTTGTTGGTGGCGATATAGCCCGGCGCGATCGCATTGACGTTCACGCCCTTCGCCGCCCATTCATTGGCCAGCAGCTTGGTGAGGCCGCCGATGCCGGACTTGGACGCGGTATAGCTCGGCACGCGGACGCCGCCCTGGAAGGTCAGCATCGAGGCGATGTTGATGATCTTCCCCCGCCCCTGCGCCACCATGTGGCGCCCGGCGGACTGGCACAGGAAGAACACCGATTTGAGGTTGGTGTCGATGACCGCGTCCCAGTCTTCCTCGGTAAAGTCGAGGCTGTCGGCGCGGCGGATGATACCGGCATTGTTGACCAGAATGTCGAGCCCGCCAAGCGTATCGACGACCTGCTGCACGACCCCTTCGACCGGGGCGATGGTCGACAGATCGGCGGAAACGATCTCCGCCCGGCGACCCATGGCCCGCGTCCGATCGGCAGTGTCGGTGGCAGGGGTGCGCCCGATCAGCGCGACATCGGCGCCGGCAGCGGCCAGCGCCAGTGCGATCGCCTGTCCGATGCCGGTATTGGCGCCGGTGACGGCCGCGACCCGGCCCGAAAGATCGAAGGGATTCATGGTAACTCCTCGGTTCCCGCACCGGCGGGATTTGGGCTATCACGCGGCGCCCGGTCCTTCGCAACGCGTATCTCCGCGCAGGCGGGGACCCAGGGCTACGAGCGTTCAGGTCCGCGGCTCTGGATCCCCGCCTGCGCGGGGATACGGCAGACTCACGCCAGCTGGCAGATGTCGAGCACCTTCATATCGGTATAGTCCTGGTTCTCACCCGCCATCGCCCAGATGAAGGCATAGGCACGCGTGCCCGACCCCATATGCACCGACCAGGGCGGCGAGATGACGGCTTCCTCGTTGCCCATGACGATGTGGCGCATCGCTTCGCCCTCGCCCATGTAATGGAACACCTTGTCGTTCTCGGTCGGCAGTTCGAAGTAGAAATAGATTTCGCTGCGGCGTTCATGGATGTGCGGTGGCATGGTGTTCCACACGCTACCGGGCTTGAGCACGGTCAGGCCCATGACCAACTGCGCCGAATCGCACACGCCGGGGATGACCAGCTGATAGATGGTGCGCTCGTTCGATTCCTCGAGGCTGCCGCGGTCGAGCGCATTGGCGTCGGCGATGCCGAGCTTGCGGGTGGTGAACCCCTTATGCGCCGGGCACGACGCGATGTAGAAGCGCGCGCCCTTGCCACCGAATTCGACGTCGGTCGCGCCCATCGTTACATAGACGCAGTCCTTGTTGCCGAGCGTGAACGTCTCGCCATCGACGGTCAGCGTGCCTTCGGCTTCGCCGACATTAACCACCGCCATTTCGCGGCGTTCGAGGAACGGATGCCCCTCGGCCGATTTGGGTTCGGTCTGCGCGGGCAGCTTGACCGGGGCATCGCCCACCGCGACGCCGCCAATCACGAACCGGTCGGCATGGGTGTAGTTGAGGACGCATTCGCCTTCGCGGAACAGGCCGTCGATCAGGTACCGGTCGCGCAGTTCCTCGTTCGATACGCATTCCATCATGTCGGGGTGCGTCGCGTAATAGGTGCGGTCGAACATGGCTCTCTCCATTAGGTAACCGGTATCAGTGCAGTCACGCTACCGACGGGTCCGGCAGTTCGCATTGGTTGCAACCGTCCTACCCCCCTTGGCCGGTCGCGTCGACCGGTTTTTGCTCGACCGGAATGGCGGATTTGCGTGATATTCGCCCGCAACGCAGCAAGCGCTGTGAGCAAAAGACCGTTCCGACATATGACGCATACGTTCGACATGCGGACATTGTGGCGCGCGTGCGCTCAACCCCAGCCACCTTTTCGGCAATTATGACACCGGTTCCCAGGCTTGATCCGCCTCGTCGTCTACGGGTTGCAACCTATTGAGACATTCCGTCCTCTTGCTCCCGCCCGCCCCGCCCGGCAAAGCGCAGCGATGCAACCGCTCGATCACCAGCAACAAACCGCCCGCACCTGGTTCGAATCGCTGCGCGACCGCATCTGCGCGTCGTTCGAGGCGATCGAGCGCGAGGCCGGATCGGACGCGGCCTTCGCCTACACGCCATGGGACCGCATCGATCCGTCGGGCGCACCCGGCGGCGGCGGCGTGCGCGGGGTGATGAAGGGCAAGGTGTTCGAGAAGGTCGGGGTCAATGTCTCGACGGTCGGCGGCACGTTCGAGGGCGAGTTCGCCAAGTCGATTCATGGCGCAGCCGAGGACCCGCGCTTCTTCGCGACCGGCATCAGCCTCGTCGCGCACATGGCCAATCCGCACGTGCCGGCGGTGCATATGAACACCCGCTTCCTCGTCACCACCAAGCGCTGGTTCGGCGGCGGCGCGGACCTGAACCCGCCTATCCCCTATGCCGAGGATACCGCCGATTTCCATGCCGCGCTGCAGGCGGCGTGCGACGCGCATGATCCGGCGCATTATCCGCGGTTCAAGCAATGGGCCGACGATTATTTCTACATCCCCCATCGCGGCGTGCACCGCGGCGTCGGCGGCATCTTCTACGACCATCTGTCGAACGACTGGGAAGGCGACTTCGCCTTCACCCGCGACGTGGGCGAGGCATTCCTGTCGATCTATCCGCAGCTCGTCCGGCGGCGGATGGCGATGCCGTATGACGATGCCGATCGCGCGCGGCAGCTCGAATGGCGCGGGCGCTATGCCGAATTCAACCTGGTCTATGACCGGGGGACGCTGTTCGGGCTGAAGACCGGCGGCAATATCGATGCGATCCTGATGAGCCTGCCGCCGCTGGCGACGTGGAGCTGAGGCGGTGGGGCTGATCCCGGTCAAGCCGGACGAGGTCGCGACGATCGTCACTTCGCTCGAAATGCGCGAACGGCCGCGTCCGGCGCCGCTGCCGGCATCGCCGCTGCGGCTGGTGCGTTGGGAGCGGCCGGGGATCGAGCGCTATCGCGCGCTGTTCCGCCGGATCGGCGGGCCGTGGCTGTGGTTCTCGCGGCTGGTGATGGCCGACGACACGCTGGCGGCGATCATCCACGACGATGCGGTCCGCATCTGGGCGGTGGTCGACCGGGCGGGGATCGAGGTCGGGATGCTCGAACTCGACGATCGCAAGGCGGGCGAATGCGAGCTGTCCTATGTCGGGCTGATCCCCGAACTGGCGGGACAGGGGCATGGCCGCTGGCTGATGGCGCATGCCCTGGCGCTGGCATGGGGCAAGGACGTGCGGCGGGTGTGGGTGCATACCTGCACGCTCGACCATCCCGGTGCGCTCGGTTTCTATCGGCGGTCGGGTTTCGTGCCGTATCAGCGGACGATCGAGACCTTCGTCGATCCGCGCAGCATCGGCATTCTGCCCGCCGACGCCGCGCCGCATTATCCCCTGCTCGCCAGCCGTCGATAGACCGTCGCGCGGACCAGCGCGAAGGCGGTCGACATCGCCGCCCCGACAAAGGCGATGGCGGTGGCGAGCATCGCCATCGTCACCGGATTGCCCCCGCTGCGCGACACGGCGCTGGCGGTGCTGGTCAGCAGCAGCGCGATCAGCTGGCCGCCGAAATACAGCATCGCCGACAGCGAGACCAGTTGCAGCACATACCCCTTGGTCAGCGTCAGCGCGCGCGTCATCGCATCGCCGAAGCGGCGCTGCGGCTCGGCGACCAGCACCGGTATCACCACGAACACACGACCGATCACATACAGCGCGGGCAGGATCAGCAGCAGCAGCCCGCCGAACTTCGCGGCATTGACCAGCAACGTCGCCGCGACCAGCACCGGCAGACGGCGGACCACGCTGCGCAACGCTTCGCCCACGGTCGGTCGCGCCGGGTCGAGCAGCAACGTCAGCAACACCGCGATGCCGATCAGCTCGGCCAGCGCCTGCATCGCCAGCCATGGCGCGTTTTCGATCAGTTGCGCCTGCAACGTCGCGATCAGCGCATTGTCGTCGACGGTGGCGGCATCGACCGTCACCGGCGCCCGGTCCATGGTCAGCAGCAACGACAGCGCGAGATTGGGGACGAAGAAGAATACGCCTGCCACCGCCAGAATCACGTCGCGGTCGCGCCGCCAGATCGCCAGCGCCTCGCGGACCACCGCACCGATATCGATCCTCATGCGAAAACGGCCACGTCGTCCTGTTCGCCGATGATGGCGCGGTACAACTTGCCGATGAACGCCGACTGGTAGAGCGCAAGCACCGCGCTGACCGCGGCAACCGCGATCGACCCGGCGACGGTCGCGATCGACAGGCCGCCATCGTCGCCGACGACCAGTGCAATGACCGCGCCGAACACGAATTGTGCCGCCGATACCGCCACGCCGGTGACAATGGCGTAGAGCAGGATCAGGCCGATCAGCTTCCAGGTCAGCCCGCGCGTCAGCGCAAAGGCGCGCGGAATTGCGCCCAGCCCGCGCCGCTCCATTGCCACGACGGCATTGATCGGCAGCAGCCGCGCCGACGCCCACAGCACGAACAGCGCCAGCACCACGAAATACAGCAGAGCCGAGCCGAGCTTGGCGACGTCGGCGGGCTGCAGCGGCGTGCCGTTGGCAATCGCCATGAAATCGAACCCGCTCGAAACGGCGAGCAGCACGCCCGGCAGCGCGAGGATGCCGAGTACGACCATCAGCACGATGCTGACCCCGATGAGCGGCAGGAACCTGCTGGTCGCGATGCGCATCGCCTCGTCACGATGTTCGCGGCCGCTCGGCTGTGCGGCAAAACCGACCAGGTAGAGCGCACCCCAGAGCGAGATGATCGTCGTCGCGATGGACAGCAGTCCCAGCCCGGCAGCAGTGCCGCCGGTCGCATCGGCGCGCACACCGGCCAGGCTGCCGCTGATCGCGGGGGCGGCGAACTGGGTGACGAGCAGCACCGGCATTACCGCGCTCAGATGGTCGCGGACGAAATCGACCGCGCGGTCCCACACTGTTCCGACACTCACCATCGTTGCGCTCGCTCCCCATATGTCCGAAGGACGCTCTACCCCTCCTCTTTCCGAATGAAAATGGCCAGCAATCCACCCGTTCCGCCGATCGCGACCGAACAGCAGATCGAATGGCGCCGCTCGCCGGGCCGAATCGAATATCCGGCGGCTTTGGCGGAGATGGAGGCGCGCGCGACCGCGATCGCCGATCGACGTGCCGACGAACTGGTCTGGCTGCTCGAACATCCCCCGCTTTATACGGCGGGAACCAGCGCTGATCCCGCCGAACTGCTCGACACCCGGTTTCCGGTGCATGCCGCCGGGCGCGGGGGACGCTATACCTATCACGGGCCGGGGCAGCGGATCGGGTATCTCATGCTCGACCTGACGAAGCGCGGGCGCGACGTGCGGCGCTTCGTCCATGCGGTCGAATCATGGGTGATCGGGGCACTCGGCGAATTCGGCATTCGCGCCTATGCCGTGCCCGACCGGATCGGCATCTGGACCAGCGACGGCGGGACCGAAGCGAAGATCGGCGCGATCGGCGTGCGGGTGCGCCGCTGGGCGACGTTGCACGGATTTTCCGTCAATCTCGCCCCGGATCTGACACATTTTAGTGGGATTATTCCCTGCGGTATCGCCGAATATCCGGTTACGAGCGCGAAGGCCCTTGGCAAACCGGTCGATACCACCGACTTTGACCAGGCGTTGGCAGACGGCTTTCCCGCCTTCCTGAACGCCTTGTACGCTAGCGCGCAAAACGAGGCTTGAGGGGGACGGGTCGTTCGACTAATGTCCAGCGCGGATTGGGTATTAACGGCATAAGAACGCCGCCTACTCCACAGCTTAGGGAGCTTACCATGCGTGCATTCTCGAAGATTCTGACCGGTTCGATCGTTGCCGGCGCGGCGCTGGCGCTGTCGGCTTGCGGCGGCAACACCGAAACCACCGCGGACAACGCGACCGTCACCGACCTGAACTCGACCGACATGATGGACGGCACGATGTCGGACAACATGACCGCCGTGGACGGCGCGATGGGCAACGACACCATGATGATGTCGAACGACACCATGATGTCGAACGACATGATGATGTCGAACGAAGCCGGCATGACCAACGCCATGTAATCAGCCGTTTCGGCTATTCTGGCGAAGGGGCCGTCCGGGTGACCGGGCGGCCCCTTTTCGTTGTGTTCCTGTCGATCGACCGATCGTTACGCGGCCGTGCGGCGAAACGTGATGCGTGTTGCAGAATCGGGCTTGGGTCGCCCGGCAAAACTGCCTAACCATCGCTCCCTGACCCAGGCGCCGATGCGCCGTGATAAGGAAGAGATGAGCGTAGTGCGTACCCTGTTTCTGGCCGCTGCCGCCGCCCTGACCGTCGCGGCCACCCCCGCCTCGGCACAGTTTTTCCTCAAGAACGTCGACACCAACGGTCCGCGCGTGACCGGAGAGGAATCCGGCGTCGCGACGCAGGCGCTGCCCGGTGCGACGCCGGCCGAGCTGCGCGCTGCTGTGCTGTGGAACCTGCGTTCGGGGCTGAACGTCGCCGCGCTGCAATGCCAGTTCGAACCGACGCTGCTGACGCTGCACAATTACAACGCGCTGCTGTTCGACCATGCCGACGAATTGAAGCAGAGCTATGACGCGCTCGGCAAATATTTCATCCGTACCGCCGGTTCGACCAAGGCGGGCCAGACTGCGCTCGACCAGTTCGGTACGCGCGTCTATTCGAGCTTCTCGACCGTGTCGGCGCAGCTGAGCTTCTGCCAGGCGGCGAACGAGATCGGGCAGGAAGCGATCTTCGTGCCGCGCGGCTATCTGGGCGAATTCGCTGAAATGCGGATGCGCAAGATGCGCAACTCGCTGGTGGCGTATGGCGAACAGCAGTTCGGCCGCGCGCTGCCCTATTATGTCCGCCCGGCGCGCCTGTACCAGTTCGACAACAAGAAATGCTGGCGCAAGGGGCTGTGGCAGGTCAAGCGCTGCGGCGCCTACCCGGCCTGATCGAACACCGGATACAAATATCAAAAAAGACACAGATCGGTCGGAACCAAGCATCGGGCATGCCGTTATCACCCTTGGATAGCGAATTTATGCCCCCCCGCTCTCGCTATCCACGAACAGGGCCCGGTTGGTGCGAACCCTCCCCCCCCGGTAGCGCCGCCGGGCCCATATTCTGGTTTCAAACTAAGCAGCCCGTCGGTGAAAACCGGCGGGTTGCTTTTTATATGCAATGTCAATGCGTTACCCGACCGGAACGAAGTCGGGCATCAGACATTCCCTCGGACAGCGGGTCATCCCGCCTTCAAGTCGGAGGTACATATGCGTAAGTTTCTAAGCTTGGCAGTAGTCGCAGGTGCCCTTGCCATCAGCGCGTGCAACACGGTCGAAGGCGTCGGCCGCGACGTATCGTCGGCAGGCGACGCAGTGGCCGGCGCGGCCAAGGATTCGAAGTAAGTCCGACGAAGGACGACATTGGGGGCGGTTCGGATCGAGTCCGGGCCGCCTTTTCGCTGCCAAAGTGTCTGCCGGCTACGCCCCCAACGAAATCACATGGTCTTAAGAGGTTGTCGTCGTCGCCCCGGCGAAGGCTGGGCACCCCCAGCTTCTTGCCGCTTACCTTCATCGCAGGTCCTGCGCCGGGACAGTGTCGGACTTGATGCGAGCGGATCGCTGTACGGCAGCGGTCGTCGATCGACCGCCGCAACCGACGCGTCAGGCAGTCTCTTCCTCGCCGGCAGCATCAGGATCGCGCTTTGCCCGGCGCTTTTCGGTGAACCAGATCGCGATCAATGCCAGTTCGTAGAGCAGGATCAGCGGCACCGCGAGGAGGAACTGCGACCCGATATCCGGCGGCGTCGCGACCGCCGCAATCGCGAAGGCCGCGACGATCGCATAGCGCCGCGCACCCACCAGTTGCTTGCGGGTGACGATCCCGGCGAGCTCCAGCAGCATCAGCAGCACCGGCAGCAGGAAGGCGAGGCCGAACGCGAACAGGAACTGCATCACGAACGACAAGTAGTTCTCGACCGAAGGCAACGCCTCCTGCTGCACACCGCCTAGATTGCCCTGATAGCCGAGCAGGAAATGCAATGCGACCGGGATGGTCACGTAATAGGCGAGCGCCGCGCCGGCGATGAACAGGATCGGCGTCGCGAGCAGGAACGGGAACAGCGCACGCTTTTCGTTGCGATACAGGCCGGGCGCAACGAACTGCCACAGCTGGTTGGCGATCACCGGAAAGGCGAGCATCATCGCCGCGAAGAACGCGACCTTGATCTGTACGAAAAAGGCTTCGAAAATCTGGGTGAAGATGACCCGCTTCTGCCCGGCGGCGAGCAGCGGCTTCACCAGAAACGTCAGAATCTGTTCGGAAAAATAGAAGCAGACGCCGAAACAGATCGCAACCGCCACCACCGAATAGAGCAGGCGGCGGCGCAGTTCGATCAGGTGATCGAGCAACGGTGCCTGGCTGTCGTCGATATCGTTCATGACGCGGCCTTGCCATCGGCGGCAGGCGGCTGATCGGCCGGACCTTCGCGCAGTTCGGGCCGCTCGACCATCAGCGGTGCGGCATGTTCGTCGTGCGGCGCCGGGTCATGCACCGGCGGCGGGGGCGACGGCGCGTCGACCGGATGGACCGGCGCATCCGTCGTCGGATGTTCGCGCATGATCCGGGCGTTTTCCTCCGCCCATTTCTTTTCCATTTCGGCCAGTTCGGCCTCACGGACCATCGTGTCGAAGCCCGAGCGGAACTGACGCGCGACGCCGCGCGCCTTGCCGACCCAGTGGCCGACGAAGCGCATCGCCTTGGGCAAGTCCTTTGGGCCGATGACGACCAGCGCGACCAGCGCGACGACCATCAATTCGGTAGGTGCGATATCGAACATCGGCGCTCGGGTTCAGGCGGGCACGCAACCCGCCGGTTGGCAAAGGATCAGCGGTCGCCGTGCGGACGATCGGCGTCGCGCGGAGCGTCGCGATAGGCCGGATCGCGCGGAGCCGGATCGTGATCGTAGCGATCGTCGAGCGGACGCTGCTCCAGCCGTTCGCGCGGGCGCGCCGGCGGCGGCGGTACGTCGTCATCCTCGGCCATACCCTTTTTGAAGCTCTTCAGCCCCTTTGCCACATCGCCCATCATGTCGGAAAAACGACCCTTGCCGAACAGCAACAGGACCAGGACGCCGACGATAAGCCAGTGCCAAATGCTAAGACCACCCATCGTCCACACTCCACACGAAACGGATCGTTCCGGTTCACTTAGTCGCTATCGTCGCCGCTTTCCAGCATGGTTGCAAACGCATCGTCGATTGGTTCGAGCAGGCCGGCGGCACGCAGGTCGTCGATCCCCGGCAGGTCACGGCGGCTGTTCAGCCCGAAATGGTCGAGAAACGCCGAGGTCGTGGCATACATCAGCGGCCGTCCGGGCACTTCGCGGCGCCCCGCCGGACGGACCCAGCCGGCGGCGAGCAGGACGTCGATCGTGCCCTTCGAGATCTGTACGCCGCGGATCGATTCGATATCGGCGCGGGTCGCCGGCTCGTGATAGGCGATGATCGCCAGCGTTTCGATCGCGGCGCGCGACAATTTGCGCGATTCGTCGCGGTCGCGGCGCAGGAAATGGGCGAGGTCGGGCGCGGTTTCGAAATGCCAATGCTCGCCGCGCCGGACCAAGCCGAAGCCGCGTTCGGCGTGATCGGCCTGAATGGTCGCCAGCGCGGCGCGGATATCGCCGTCGCCGACATAGGCGGCGATCATGGTGGCGGTCAGCGGCGTCTCGCTGGCGAACAGCACCGCTTCCACCGCGCGGACGAACGGATCGGTCATGCGATCGGCCGGAGTTCGATCGGCCCGAACGGTGCGTCCTGCCGGATCGCCACCCTGCCCTGTCGCGCCAGTTCGAGTGTGGCGAGAAAGGTCGAGGCGAGCGCCGAACGGCGGAAGCGTTCGTCGGCATCGCCGGGCAGGAACGCTTCGATCGCGGTCCAGTCGATCCGGGTACCGAGCAGCGCCTCGACCCGTTCGATCGCGACCTCCAGCGTCATTACCGGTCGGTGACGTACGACATGCAGCACCGGCCGCGTCCGCGCACTGACCCGGCCATAGGCGCCGATCAGGTCATAGAGGCTGGCGTCCCAGCGGGCCTTACGCACGACGTGCAGCCCCTCCGGATCACCGCGGGTGAACACGTCGCGCCCGATCCGGTTGCGCGCCAGCAGCCGGGCGCCGGCCTCGCGCATCGCATCGAGCCGTTCGAGCCGCAGTTGCAGGCGTAGCGCCAGTTCCTCGGGGTCGGGGTCCATGTCCGGCTCGCGCGGGAGTAGCAGCGCCGATTTGAGATAGGCGAGCCATGCCGCCATCACCAGCCAGTCGGCAGCCAGTTCCAGCCGTAACGCCGCCGCGCGGTCGATCCAGCGCAGATATTGTTCGACCAGCGCGAGGATCGAGATGCGGCGCAGATCGACCTTCTGCGTCCGTGCAAGCGCCAGCAGCAGGTCGAGCGGCCCTTCCCATCCATCAAGTTCGATCGTCAGTACCGGCGCATCGGCTTCCATGCGTGCGACTCTATCCGCCCGACGCTACAGGCGTCACCGATATTCGTGCGTCACGTCACTCTGCGTCCCGTAGAGGATTGGCCGACCGCGTGCGATCGGATCGGGCACGACGGTGATCCGCAGCCAGCGGGTGGCGACGTCGAGCGGGTGCAGTTCGGCGTCGAGGGTCACGCCGCGCCGGTGCTTGATCGAATAGGCGGCGAGACGTTCGAGCTTCCGACGGGTCTCGTCATCGAACAGCGACTGGACCAGCGCACGTTCGGGCTCGCGGCCGATCGGCAGGCCGTACAGCGCAAAGATGCCGTCGGACCAATGCAGGCAGTCGCGCCCCAAGTCGCAGCGAAAGGCGGGCGCGGCGAGCGGCACGGTCAGGTCATGCACCGCGCCGAGCGGCAGGCGAACGCCGGTTTCGAACAACGGCCAGCTATGCCGGAGCGGCAGCGGTTCGGTCGTTAGCAACGTTCTTCCCCTCCTGACACCGCTGCAAGACTGCGGTAATCATGGTTAGGAAGACGTTACGCGCAGGTGGCGTCAGGTGAGTGCCAGTAAACTATCGCGCTTGGCGACCAGTTCGGCGAACGGCACCCCTGTCGCCTTGCCCGCCCCTGCCATCGCCCGGTCGAGTCGTGCCAGCGACTCCGGCGCGACGACATCGAGCCGGTCGGCGATCGCCGTCATCTCGTCCATGCGCGCCCAGCAGTCGAGCACCACGTCGCAGCCGGCAGCGATCGCCGCCGCGGCCTTGTCCGCCGGGGTGCCCGACAGCGCCTTCATGTCGATATCGTCGGTCATCAACAGCCCGTCGAAACCGATCCGCGTGCGAATCACCTCGCGGATGACGGTCGGCGACAGGGTGGCGGGGCGATCGGCGTCCCATGCCGAGAACACGACATGCGCGGTCATCGCCATCGGCGCGTGGGCGAGCGTACGGAACGGTCGCAGGTCGATCACGAGTTCGTCGTCCGACGCATCGACGCGCGGGAGTTCGAGATGGCTGTCGACTCTGGCCCGGCCATGGCCCGGCATATGCTTGACGATGCCGACCACCCCGACCGCCGCCAGCCCGTCGAGCGTCGCACGGCCGAGTGCCGCGACCTGCATCGGATCGGCACCATAGCTGCGGTCGCCGATCGCGCCGGTCATGTCAGGTTGCGCGACGTCGAGCAGCGGCAGTGCATCGACGGTCACGCCGACCTCCGCCAGCATCGTGCCGATCGCCTGCCCGTTCGCCTTGGCCGCGGCGATCGCCGAGGACGGGGCACGGTCGTACAGCGCGGCGAAGGCAGCGGGCGCCGGAAACGCCGGCCATTCGGGCGGTCGCATCCGCGCGACCCGCCCGCCCTCCTGATCGATCAGGATCGGCAGATCGGCCCGCCCAGACAGGTCGCGCAACGCATCGGTCAGCGCCCGCATCTGCGCGCGATCGACGCAATTGCGCCCGAACAGAATATAGCCGAGCGGATCGGCCTCGCGGAACAGCGCGGCTTCGTCGGCGGTCAGCATCGGGCCGGACAGGCCAAAGATCACGGGCTTCATAGGCGCCGGGCTACCGCAGGCGGCCCGGCGCGACAACCGGTGACCCTCACCGGGCGATGAAGCAATTCTCTCCGGCCAGTTTCAGCTTGCCGCACAGGTCCGATGCCTGGTTGGCGCTACCGGCGTTGACGCGCAGCCGATATACGGTCTTGCCCTTCACCTCCGCGACCTGCACCGATTTGCCGAGCGGCGCGAGATAGCCGAACCGCCGCGACAGCTGGTTCCACGCGGTGTTGGCGACCGCCTCGCTCGGGAACGAGCCCAGTTGCACCACCGAACCGCCCGCCCCGGCCGCTGCCGGCGCAGGGGCCGCCGCTGCCGGAGCACGCGCCTCCAGCCGCTGCGTGGTCGTCGGAACCGCGGTGGCGACACGGCCGGTGCCGCTGCTGGCAGGGGCCGCAGCGGGTGCCGCAGCGCTGTCCTGTACCGGCGCTTCGGGCACGGCGTTGAGATTGACCGAAGCGTTGCCGCCCATCGCCCCCTCGCTGGTCGCGATGGCGGTGTCGCTGTCGCCGGTCACCTGCATCCCGTCGCTACCCTCGGCGCGCGTCTTGTACGGCTCGTTGGGGGCGGCGATCAGGTCGCCGGTGCCGCTGGCGGTCGGCGCATCGCGCTGACGCAACAGGGCAAAGACGATCGCGGCCACCATCAGCAACCCGATCAGCACCAGCAGGACCGTCCGCCACACCGGACGCGGCGCATCCGGTTCCGGATCTGCGCTTTCCAGCCAGGGCAGACGTTCGTGGTCGGGATCGCCGGACGCGATCGAATCCGCCATTATTTCATCTCCTTAACCGCCTCGACCCCCATGATAGCAAGGCCGTTGCGAATAATCTGCCCGATCGCACGAGCGAGGAAAAGCCGTGCCTGTGTCAGTGCGGGATCGTCCGGCTGCAGATAGCGGCGCGACGGATCATCGTTGCCCAGATTCCACGCCGCATGGAATTCGGCGGCCAAGTCATAGAGATAGAAGGCGATACGGTGCGGCTCGCGGACCGCCGCCGCGCTTTCCACCATGCGCGGAAACTGCGCCGCACGCTTCACCAGCGCCAGTTCGACCGTATCGAGACGGGACAGGTCGGCGTCATCGGCAACGGCGATCCCCGCCTCCGCCGCACGCCGCGCCAGCGAATGCACGCGGGCATGGGCATATTGGACATAGAAGACCGGATTGTCCTTCGACGCCTCGACCACCTTGGCGAAGTCGAAGTCCATCTGTGCATCGGCCTTGCGGGTCAGCATGGTGAAGCGCACCACGTCCTTGCCGACTTCGTTCACCACATCGGCGAGCGTCACGAAATTGCCTGCGCGCTTCGACATCTTGACCGGCTCGCCGCCGCGCAGCAGCCGCACCATCTGCACCAGCTTCACGTCGAAGCGGGTCCGCCCTTCCGTCAGCGCCTGTACCGCCGCGACGATCCGCTTGACGGTGCCGGCATGGTCGGCGCCCCAGATATCGATCAGCTGGTCGACGCCCTCGGCCTTCTGGAAATGATAGGCGAGGTCAGCACCGAAATAGGTCCAGCTGCCGTCGGACTTTTTGATCGGGCGGTCCTGATCGTCGCCGAACTTCGTCGAGCGAAACAGCGGCAGCTCGACCGGTTCCCAGTCCTCGGGCGTCTCGCCCTTCGGTGCTTCGAGGACGCCGTCATAGACAAGGTCACGTTCGCGCAGCCATGCCTCGGCCGCCTCGGGCTTCTTCGCCGCCTGGAGTTCGGCTTCGGAGGAGAAGACGTCATGTTCGATGCCGAGCAGTTTCAGGTCGGCCTTGATCATGGCGAGCATCGCCGCGACGGCGCGGGTGCGGAACAGGACCAGCCAGTCCTCCTCCGGCGCATCGACATAGCGGTCGCCAAACTCGGCGGCGAGCGCCTGGCCCACCGGGACCAGATAGTCGCCGGGATACAGACCTTCGGGAATGGTCACGCTCTCGCCCAGCGCTTCGCGGTAGCGCAAATGCACCGAGCGGGCGAGGACGGCGACCTGTCCGCCGGCATCGTTGACATAATATTCGCGGATGACGCGCGCGCCGTTCCATTCGAGCAGGCTGGCGAGCGCATCGCCGACCACCGCGCCGCGGCAATGGCCCATATGCATCGGACCGGTCGGGTTGGCCGAGACATATTCGATGTTCACGACGCTCCCCGCCCCGGCCTGCGACCGACCATAGGCGTCGCCCGCTTCGGCGATCGCGGTCAGTTCGCCGCGCCACGTGGCGTCGGTCAGCGTCAGGTTGATGAAGCCCGGCCCCGCGACCGATGCAGCGGCCACTTCGGGCAGGCCCGCCAGTTCGGCGACCAGCAATTCGGCCAGCGCGCGCGGGTTGGTCTTGGCAGGCTTGGCCAGCACCATCGCCGCGTTGGTCGACAGGTCGCCATGGCTGGTATCGCGCGGCGGCTCGACCGTGATCGCGCGTCGCTCCAGTCCCGCCGGCAGGTCGCCGCGAGCGACGAGCGTATCGAGCGCGCGGTCGAGATGGGCGAAGAAACGGGGGTACAGCGTCATGGCGGTTCCGGTCGGTTGGTGGAACCGCGCCGCTTAGCGGAAAGGGTCGGCTTAGGCAAAAGCTGCTGTCGGGTCAGAACCCTTCGGGCAGGTCGATCGGGCCGACGACCTCGCGGTAGCAGCGCACCGCATAGCGATCAGTCATGCCGGCGATATAATCGGCGATGTGGCGGCTGCGATCGGGTTCGGTGTCGGGCAGTGTGCTGTACCAGCCATCGTGCATCGCCCGTGGATCGGCATGATAGGCGGCGAACAGCCCCGCCACGACCCGCCCGGCCATTTCCGCCGCCGCCAACTGGCGCGGGTGGTGGTAGAGATTGGCGTACATGAAGCGTTTGAGCACCCGCTCCTGCTCGGCCATTTCAGGCGAGAAATGGGCGAGGCACTGGCCGGCGCCACGGACGTCGGCGACGGTCTCGACCTCGGCGAAGGCGAGGCGGCGGTTGGTCTCGGCGATCAGGTCGTTGACCATCGCCCCGATCTGCGACCGGGTCAGTTCGCCGACCAGCCGTTCGGCGGGCACATCGGGGAAGCGTCGGCGCACGGCGTCCCATCCGGCTGCGACGAACGGTACGCTAAGCAACTGGTCGAGCGTCAGCAACCCGGCGCGCAGGCCGTCGTCGATGTCGTGATTGTCATAGGCGATGTCGTCGGCGATCGCCGCGATCTGCGCCTCCAGCGACGGCCATTCGTTCAGCCGCAGACCGTGCGCCGCATCCGCCTGCGCCAAGGCCCAGCCGGGCGTCGGGATCGGGCCGTTATGCTTGGCAAGCCCTTCCAGCGTGTCCCAGGTCAAATTCAGCCCCCGCCAGCGCGGATAGGGGCTGTCGAGCCATGTCAGCGTGCGCAGTGTCTGACCATTATGGTCGAAGCCGCCATGCGCGGCCATCGCCGCTTCCAGAGCATCCTCCCCCGCATGGCCGAACGGCGGATGGCCGATGTCATGGGCGAGGCACAACGCCTCGGTCAGATCCTCGTTCAGCCCAAGCGTACGGGCGACGGCGCGGCCGATCTGCGCGACTTCGAGGCTGTGGGTCAGCCGGACGCGGAAATGATCGCCATCGGGCGCCATGAACACCTGCGTTTTGTGGCGCAGGCGACGAAAGCTGATCGAATGGATGATGCGGTCGCGATCGCGCTGGAATGCGTCGCGTGGGCCGCGTGTCGCATCGCCCGGTTCGGGGTGGAGGCGGCCGCCATGGGCGTGCGGGTTCGCGGCATAGGTGGCGGTCACTTGATCGGCACCCGCGCGACCTTCTGCCCGACCTCGCTGGTGAAGGCGAAGGCCTGAACCCCAGACTTGCGGAGCGTGTTGACGAACGCCTGTGCCTCGTCATCGGTCTTGAACGGCCCGGTCAGCAGGCGGTTGGTAGCGCGCAGCGGCGTGGTCCATGCCTGCCGCCCCTTCAGTGCCGGTGCCTTTGCCGCCATGATCGCCCAGGCGGCGGGCAGCCCGGCGACATTCGCGCCACCGGCGACCTGCACCCAATGCCGTTCGGGGTCGGCGCGCTTGGCGGCGGCTAGCTTCGCGGCTTCGGCGGCTTCGGCCTTTTTCTCGTCGGCCAGTTTCTTTGCGTCCGCGGCCTTTTTGGCAGCGGCGGCGCGGGCGGCGGCCTGTTTTTTCGCCTCAGCGGCTTCGGCGGCGCGGGCATCGGCCTCGCGTTGTGCGGCAGCTTTGCGCGCGGCGGCGGCATCGGCGGCGAAGGCGGCGACGCTGGTCGGGACGGGCGTAGGTGCGGGCGGCGGGCCGACGCCCAGTTCGGATGCCGGAATGTCGAGGTTGCGGATGATTCGGGCGAGGACGTCATCGTTCGATTCGGACCGGGCGGCAGGCGCGACGGTCGGGGTTGCCGGCGGTGTTGCGACCGGTCGGTCGGGCACCGATGCGGCGGCGACCTGGACCGGCGGACGCGTAGCCTGTGCCTGCCGGTCGCGTTCGGCAAGCGCAGCGGCGGCGATGCGGCGTTCCTCCGCCTGTCGCGCGGCGACCCGTTCGGCTTCGAGGCGCGTCGCTTCGGCGATGCGGGCCTGTTCGGCCTGCTGGGCGGCGAGTTGCTGGGCCTCGCGTTCGCGCTGCGCCTGCGCCGCCTTTTGGGCAGTGGCGCGGGCCAGCGATTCGCGGCGGGCGGTCTCGTCGGCGCGGGCTTGGGCCAGTTGCTGTGCCTGGATTTCCGCGGTTCGGCGGGCCTGTTCGGTGGCGGCCTGACGACGGCGTTCGGCGGCATTCGGCTGGCGGACGGCTGCGGGCGCCGGAGTCGGGGTCACGGCGGCGACTGCAACTGGCGCAGTCGTGCGAACCGGCGCAGGCAGCGGTGGTGCGAGGCGGGCGTCGGCGATCCGTTCGGGCGTAGGAGCCAGACGGCCGAAATGCACGGCGAAGGCGCGGTCCGCGCCGGCCAATTGCGGCAGGCGGCGGAAGAAGGGGGACAGGCTGGCCGCAAAGCCCGGCAGCATGCTGGCCGTAATCTTGTCGGCGCCCGCCGCGTCGCCCGCCATGGCGAGGGTGAAGGCGCGCACTCGCCAGGCGGCGCGGTCGTTCTTCAGAAGTAGCGGGTTCAGGACCTTGGTCGCCTCCGCCAGATTGCCGTCGATGCCGAGCGACAGGGCGAGGCGGCGGATCACCTCGTCGTCTTCCCCGCCCTGTAGCGCCTGCCGGTAATCCGCCTGTGCCAGCCTGCCCTGTCCGAGCAGGTCGTAGGCGAGGCCGCGTTCGGCGAGATAGGGCGTCATCGCCACCCCTGCCCGCTCGGCCGAGTTGAACAGTGCGAGCGCCTCGCCCGGCCGTTCCATGCCGACCAGCGCGACGCCGCGGGCGGCGCGGATGCGGGGGTCGCTGGGGGCGACCTTTTCGGCGCGGGCGAGGAATTGCATGGCGGCGTCGGTGTCGCCGAGCTTGCCGCTGAGTCGCCCGGCCTCGACCAGCGCGGTAACGTCGTTGGGGCTGCGGCCGAGGATGCGCATCTGTTCGGACAGGCGGTCGGCATTGGGGGTCGTCACCGACTGGACGATCGCGCCGGACTGAGCCGCGACGGGAAGCGGGGCGGCGGTGGCGAGCAGCAGGGCGGTCGCGGACAGGAGCGTGAATCGGGTCATGGGCGGCTTCGCTACACCATGTCGGAGCTGAACCGGGAATGGCGGTTGGACTGGGTCGGCGACGAAGCGAGGGGTCGTGGCGACGAACGGGGGGCGAAGGTGACGAAGGTTACACGTAGCGACGTTTTCGAGCCGAGCTTCCCGCGCAACGGGTGCTGGTTTCAAGTTTGACAGGGTTTTGTCGTGTAGGAAAGTTTCGGGTGTTTCGCTTGGGGCGATACCCCTCCACCGTCCTGTGGACGGTCCCCCTCCCCGCGGGGCGGGGAGGATTTCAGGGCGCACCCTGCCGACCTTTCGCCCCGCGATGCCGGTCGCGGGGCGGTGGGCTTACTGGTTGTTCTGGCGGTGGAGGAAGCGCGGGATGTCGAGCGGTTCCTTGCCATCGTCGGTGCCGCGCGCGGGGGCGCGGCCGGCATTGGCCATGCGTTCGAACAGCGTGCCGCCGGGCTTGCGCGTCGGGGCCGCTTCTTCGCGCGGTGCCGGTTCGGCGGGTGCTTCCGGGGTCAGCCAGCGGCGGCGGCCTTCGCTCGACGAGGCACCAAAATCGCTCGCCGGGGTCGGCGCAGGTGCCGGGGCAGCGGCTTCGGCACCGAGCACCAGTTCGTCATCTTCGACGTGCGAAGGTTGCACCGGTGCCTGCGGAGCGACGTGCTGCGGCGCGTCGTAGGTCGAATGCGGCACGATCCGTTCCGACACCGACGGCTGGCTCACCCCTTGCGGGAAACGCTCCATCGGGGCGGGCGCGGGTGCTTCCTGCAGATGCTCGGCAGCGGCACCGCTCGGCGCGACCGGTGCCGCCGTAGTCGGGCGACGCTGGGCGTTGAACGAGAAGGCACGGGTCGGTTCGGGCTGGGCCGGGGCGGGCTGCGCCTGCGACGGGGCCTCGTCCTCGATGCCGGTCGCGACGACCGAGACGCGGATCTTGCCTTCCAGTTCGCTGTTGAACGCCGAGCCCCAGATGATGTTGGCGTCGTCGTCGACCAGCTCGCGGATATGGTTCGCGGCTTCGTCCACTTCGAGCAGGCGCATGTCGTCGCCGCCGGTGATCGACACGATCACGCCCTTGGCACCGTTCAGCGACACGCCGTCGAGCAGCGGGTTGGCGATCGCCTGCTGCGCCGCCTCGATCGCGCGATTGTCACCTTCGGCCTCGCCGGTGCCCATCATCGCCTTGCCCATCTCCTGCATCACCGAACGGACGTCGGCGAAGTCGAGGTTGATGAGGCCGGGCATGACCATCAGGTCGGTGATGCCACGCACGCCCTGCTGCAACACTTCGTCGGCCATTTCGAAGGCCTGTTTGAAGGTCGTATTGGCGTTGGCGATCAGGAACAGATTCTGGTTCGGGATGACGATCAGCGTATCGACATATTTTTGCAGTTCCTCGATGCCGGCCTCGGCCGACTTCGCGCGACGCTTGCCCTCGAACGCGAAGGGGCGGGTCACGACGCCGACGGTCAGGATGCCCATCTCACGCGCGGCCTTGGCGATCACCGGCGCCGCACCGGTGCCGGTGCCGCCGCCCATGCCGGCGGCGATGAAGCACATATGCGCGCCTTCGAGGCTCTTCTGCACCGCCTCGATCGTCTCTTCGGCCGCGGCGCGACCGATTTCGGGGCGGCTGCCCGCGCCCAGACCCTGGGTGATCTTGGCACCCAGCTGAATGCGCTGCGGTGCCGACGACTGCTTCAGCGCCTGCGCGTCGGTATTGGCGACGAGGAATTCGACCCCCTGCACCTCGGCACGGATCATGTTCGCGATCGCGTTGCCGCCGGCACCGCCGACCCCGATCACGGTGATGCGCGGGGTCAGTTCATCCACGTCGGGTGCCAGAAATTCGATGCTCATACTCGGTCTCCCTGTCCCGGCCGGCACCGGGCACAATTACCATGCCGTTGTGCATCAAGCGGCGGAGCGATCCTAGTCCCCCGCGGCCAGATGGTAATAAAAAGTCAATAGTTGGTGCGGAATGCGGTGAGCAGCCGTTGGAACAGCGCTCCCGTACTGGGACGCGATACCATCTGTTGCGTCGGTTGTAACGCACGCAAATCCACCGGGTTCGATGCGGCGAACATGGCAAGTCCGGCGAGCGTCGCGAATCCGGGGCCCGAATGCGCCTCCGGCAAGGCGGTCAGCCCGCGTGCGCGACCGACGCGGACCGGGCGGCCCAGCGCCTGTTGCGCATAATCGGCGATCCCCTTCAATTCGGCGCCGCCGCCGGTCAGCACGACCTGTCGCCCGACCGGATCGTCGAAGTTCAACCGGCGCAGTTCCTTGCCGATCTCTCCGACCAGCCGTTCGAGCCGCTGGCGGATGGTGGTGATGAGCTGTGCGCGGGTGATGCGGGTCCCTTCCGAATCCTCCTCGGCGCGGACCGGGGCGACATCGATCATGTCGTGATTGTCGCGCGGTGACATGTTGGCCGAACCGTAGAAGCATTTCAGCCGCTCGGCCTGGGCGCGGTTGGTGCCGAAGGCGGAGGCGACGTCATCGGTAATGTCGCTGGCCCCCATCGCGATCGAGGCGAGGCCGGTCAGCACGCCATTGGCGAAGACCGAGACGTTGGTGATGCCCGCCCCGATTTCGACCAGCGCGACGCCCAGTTCGCGCTCCTCCTCCGACAGACAGGCCAATCCGGTCGCGACGGGCGCGGCGACGATCGATTTGGTTTCGAGATGCGCCGAGCGGACGCACAAGTCGAGATTGCGGACCGGCGATCCTTCGGTGGCGACGACATGGATTTCGACGCCGAGCCGATCGGCGTGCAGCCCCTTGGGCTCCTTCACCCCGCCCAGGCCGTCGAGCGTGTAGCGCATCGGTTGCGCGTGCAGCACCATCCGCTGCCCCGGATCGATCGCGTTGCGGCCGGCCTTCAGCAGCGCATCGATGTCGGACTGTTCGACGCGGTGGCCGCCGAGGTCGACCTCCAGCTTGACGATGTCGGACACCAGCCCGCCCGCCGAGAAGCTGACCCACACATCCTCGATATTGAAGCCGGCGATGCGTTCGGCCTGCTCGACCGCCTCGCGGACCGCCGTCTCGGTCGCCTTCATATCGGCGATATAGCCGCGCTTGACGCCGCGGCTCTCGCGCTGGCCGGTGCCGAGCACGGTCAGTTCACCGCTATCGTCGGCGCGCGCGATCAGTGCCGACACTTTCGACGTGCCGATGTCGAGCGCGGTGATGATTCCTTCCGGTGCCGTCTTCGCCATATGCCCCTGCCCCCTTGTTCAGTCGCCGTCGACCGGCGGCGGTGCCGTGGTCGCGTTGCCCGCTACGTCGTCCGACCCGTCGTCATCGACTTCGGGCGTCGCATGCTTCATCCGCACGACCAGCTTGGTCGGATCGCGCAGGTCGAACCGGTCATAGCCCTTGCCGAGCAGGCCGAGCGTGCCGTCGAGTTGCGCGAACTTGACCAGCGCCTTGGCCGATTCGGCATCCCCTTCGGGCAGGACCAGCCGTTCGCCGGTCTGGAACAGAATGTCCCAGCGGCGATTGCCGACCCATACCGCCGCCTTCACCACCGGTTTCAGCGCGGGGGCGGCGGCCATCAGCTTGCGATAGGCGGGTTCCTGCGCATTGGCGCCGTCGCCGATGACCAGCGGCAGGCGCGGCATCCGGTTGGGCTGCACGCCGTCGAGCAGGACGCCGCTCTCGTCGATCAGCATCAACTGCCCCTTGTTCTGCCACACCGCCGCCGGATCGCGTTCGACGACATCGACGACCAGCGTGTCGGGCAGGCGGCGCGAGACGCGGGCGTCGGCGATCCAGCCATAGCCGAGCAGTTTTTGTCGCGTGGCGTCGAGGTCGACCAGCGGCATCGCCCGCGACCGCTGATCGAGGGCGACGGCATAGACCGAGGTGGCGTCCATGCGCTTCAAGCCGGTCACTTC
This sequence comes from Sphingomonas sp. SAFR-052, assembly GCF_051965015.1. Classification (NCBI taxonomy): domain Bacteria; kingdom Pseudomonadati; phylum Pseudomonadota; class Alphaproteobacteria; order Sphingomonadales; family Sphingomonadaceae; genus Sphingomonas; species Sphingomonas sp. SAFR-052. The sequence goes on from NZ_JBQCMO010000003.1 coordinate 400,131, forward strand.
GATCTGTTCGACGCGGAAGCCCGCCGATCCGACCGCTTCGGCCGCCGCCACGCCGACCATGCCGAACAGGCCGAACCAGTTGGCGAGCGCGACGACGATCGCACCCGCGCCGGCGGTCAGGCTCCAGCCGACGATGCGGCGGGCAGTCGCGGCTCCGCCGGGAAGGGCGGCCACCGCCTGATCGAGGACCGAGGCGCGGACCGGGCGCTTCTGCTGGACGCGGCGCTTGGGCTTGACGGTGCGGGTCTGGACGACGCGTTTGCCGGTCTGGGTCATCGCATCGCCTCTTCCACGATCCAGCCGACGAGTTGTTCGTAGCTCATGCCGACATGGCGCGCCTGTTCGGGAACGAGGCTCAAGGGCGTCATGCCGGGCTGGGTATTGGTTTCGAGGATGAACAGGCCTTCGACGCCCTGACTGTCGTCCCAACGGAAGTCGGTGCGCGATGCGCCCTTGCACCCCAGCACGCGGTGGGCGGTGACGGCATAGGCCATGCACGCCTGGGCGATATCGTCGGGGATGTCGGCGGGGCAGACATGTTCGGTCAGGCCATCGGTGTACTTGCTGTCGTAATCGTAGAAGCCGCTCTTGGGCTTGAGTTCGGTGACGCCCAATGCGCGGTCGCCGAGCACGGCGGTGGTCAGTTCGCGGCCGCGGATGAAGGGTTCGGCGAGGAGTTCGTCGAATTCCTGCCATGGGCCTTTTGCATCGGCGGCGATCGGATTGCCATAGTTGCTGTCGTCGGTGACGATCGCGACGCCGACCGAGGATCCCTCGCTGACGGGTTTGAGGACGTAGGGGCGCGGCAGCGGATCGCGTTCGTGAAGTTCGGCGGTCTTGACGATGCGGCCGCCGGGCATGGGGACGCCGGCGGGGACGAGCGCGTGCTTGGTCAGCACCTTGTCGATGGCGATGACCGAGGTGGCGAGGCCGCTATGCGTGTAGCGCAGGCCCATCAGGTCCATCATGCCCTGTACCGTGCCGTCCTCGCCCGGCGAACCGTGGAGGGCGTTGAAGACGAGATCGGGCTTCGCTTCGGTCAGGCGCGCGGCGATGTTGCGGTCCATGTCGATGCGGGTGACGCGGTGGCCGAGCGATTCGAGCGCGGTCGCGACGCCGGCGCCGGACATGAGCGAGACTTCGCGTTCCGACGACCAGCCGCCCATGAGGACGACGATGTGGAAGGGGTCGGTCACGCGGTCGGTTCCTTGTTGTTTCGTACTAATTCAAACCCGTTCGGTTCGAGCAGCTTCGAGCGAAGTCGAGAAGCGTCCGTCGAGAACGGGGTGGCCCGGGCGGCGCCTTCTCGACTGCGGTTCTCGACTTCGCTCGAACCTGCGCTCGAAGCGAACGGATGGGGGACAGGGTGGAAGGTGGAGATCACGCCACGCCTACCCGCCGGATTTCCCATTCGAGCGTCACGCCCGACGCGGCAAGCACCTTTGCCCGCACCTCTTCGCCCAGCGCCTCGATATCGGCGCTGGTGGCGTTGCCGGTGTTGAGCAGGAAATTGCAGTGCTTCTCCGACACCTGCGCGTCGCCCTTGCGCAGCCCCCGGCAACCGGCGGCGTCGACCAGTGCCCATGCCTTGTGGCCGTCGGGGTTCTTGAACGTCGAACCGCCAGTCTTGCTGCGCAGCGGCTGCGAGGCTTCGCGGGCAGCGGCGATCCGGTCCATTTCGGCCTGGATCGCCTGGGGGTCACCCGCTTCACCGCGGAAGGTGGCCGAAACGACGATCGCGCCGTCGGGCAGGTCGCTGTGGCGGTAGCGGTAGTTTAGGTCGGTCGGCGAAAGCGTCTTGAGCGTGCCGTCGCGGGTGACGACCTGCGCCTCGACCAGCACGTCGGCGACCTCGCGGCCATAGGCGCCGCCGTTCATCCGCACGAAGCCGCCGACCGTGCCGGGGATCGAGCGGAGGAACTCGACGCCGGCGATGCCCGCGTCGCGCGCGGTCGAGGAGACGAGGATACCGCTCGCCCCGCCGCCGCAGGTGAGGGTGAAGCCATCCGCCGTTACCTTGGCGAAGGGCTTGCCGAGGCGGACGACGACGCCGGGCACGCCGCCGTCGCGGACGATCAGGTTGGAGCCGAGCCCCAGCCCCATCACCGGCATGGCGGGGTCGAGCGCGCAGAGGAAATCGCACAGGTCGTCCACGTCGGCCGGCTCGAACAGCCACTCAGCCGCCCCGCCCGCCTTGAACCAGACGAGGGGGGCGAGTGGGGCATTCGCGGTCAGCCGGCCACGGACCGGCGGCAAGTTCATTTGCCGACGCCCCAGAAGCGGGCCCAGGCGGTCCACGCCTCGGCCTGCGCATCCGCCACCTGCTTGCCGACCTGGGTCAGGTCGCGCTGTTCGGCGGTGTCGAGCAGCCTCTTCGCCGCATCGAGCTGCGCCTGTTGCGCGCGCAGGATTTCGCGCTGCATCTCGATTGCGGTGGAGAACCAGTCGCTCATGCGAGCTTCGCCTGAATTGCGGCGGGCAGGCCGGCAGCGATCTTGGTGATGTCGCCGGCACCGAGGCAGACGATCAGGTCGCCCTCTTGTCCCTCGGTCGCCAAAGCGGTGGCGAGCGCGTCCTTGTCGGCGGCGACCTGCGCCGAACGATGGCCGCGCAGGCGAATGCCGTCGACCAGCGCCTCGGCGCTGACGCCCTCGACCGGGGCTTCGCCGGCGGCATAGACGGGCAGGACATGGACCGCGTCGGCATCGTTGAACGCCTGCGCGAACTCGTCCATCAGCGCGCCCAATCGCGAATAGCGGTGCGGCTGGACGACGGCGATCACCCGGCCGCCGGTCGCTTCGCGTGCGGCCGACAGGACCGCGCGGATTTCGACCGGGTGGTGGCCGTAATCGTCGATCACGGTCATGCCCGCCACGTCGCCGACGCGGGTGAAGCGGCGCTTGACGCCGCCGAACTTGGCGAAGCCCTGCGCAATGGTCGCGTCGTCGAGGCCCAGTTCGACGGCAACCGCGATCGCCGCCAGCGCGTTCTGGACATTGTGCCGGCCGGCCATCGGCAGGTGGATGCCGGCGATCGTGCGCGTCTGGCCGTCGCGATCGCGGACCACGCAGTCGAAGCGGTTGCCGTCGCGGCCCGCCGTCACCTCGACACCGCGCACATCGGCTTGTGCGGCAAAGCCATAGGTGACGATGCGGCGGTCGCGGATGCGCGGGATCAGCGCCTGCACCTCCGGATGGTCGAGGCAGAGCACCGCCGCGCCGTAGAAGGGCACGTTTTCGATGAATTCGACATAGGCGTCCTTCGCCCGATCGAAGCTGCCATAATGGTCGAGATGTTCGGGGTCGATGTTGGTGACGACCGCGATCGTGCCGTCGAGGCGCAGGAAACTGCCGTCGCTCTCGTCCGCCTCGACCACCATCCAGTCGGAGGCACCCAGCCGGGCGTTCGAGCCATAGGAGTTGATGATGCCGCCATTGATGACGGTCGGGTCGACGCCGCCAGCATCGAGCAGCGCCGCGATCAGCGAGGTCGTGGTCGTCTTGCCATGCGTGCCCGCGACGGCGACGGTCGATTTCAGCCGCATCAGCTCGGCGAGCATCTCCGCGCGACGCACCACCGGAATCCGCTTCGCCAGCGCATGATCGCGTTCGGGATTGCCGGGCTTGATCGCGGTCGAGGTGACGACGACCGCCACGCCCTCCACATTTTCCGCCTGGTGCCCGATATGCACGTCGATGCCGCGCGCGCGCAGGCCGTCGACGACATAGCCCTCGGCGACGTCCGATCCCTGCACCTTATAGCCGAGATTGTGCATCACCTCGGCAATGCCCGACATGCCGATGCCGCCGATGCCGACGAAATGGATCGTGCCGATATCGGTCGCGACGCCCTTCACGCAAATGCTTCCTTCTGTCGTTTGGCAGGGGCGACCTTGCCCACTTTCGCCTTTGGTGCGTCAATGCTTTCGACCAGATCGGCCATGTCGCGCACCGCGAAAGGCCGGCCGCAGCTCCGCGCGCGCGCCGCCGCATTGGCGAGCGCCGCAGGATCGAGGCCGAGCTTCTGGGTCTGCTTGGCGAGTTCCGCCGGCGTGAATTGCGACTGGGCGATGGCGCGCGCGCCACCGGCGGCCACGATCTCACGGCAGTTCGCGGTCTGGTGATCGTCGGTCGCGCCGGGCAGCGGCACGAGGATCGCGGGACGACCGGCGGCGGTCAGTTCGGCGATGGTCGAAGCTCCCGCGCGCGCGATCACGACATGCGCCCATGCCAGCCGGTCCGGCAGGTCGGGTAGATAGGTCGCGATTTCGGCGGGGATGCCGTGTTCGGCATATTTGGCGCGCACCGCGTCGATATCCTCGATCCGCGCCTGCTGCGTCACCTGCATCCGGCGGCGGAACGCGACGGGGAGCAGCGCGAGACCGTCGGGCACGACCTGGCTCAGCACGCTCGCCCCCTGGCTGCCGCCGGTGACCAGTACGCGGAAAATCCCATCGGCATCGAGATGCGGATACGGCCGATCGCGCAGGGCAAGGACGCTGTCGCGCACCGGATTGCCGACCAGATGCGTCTTGGGGACATGCTTGTCCTTCAGCCGGTCGACCGCGTCGTAGCTGGTGGCAATGGCATCGACGCTGCCCGCGACCAGCCGGTTGACCCGGCCGAGCACGGCATTCTGTTCGTGGACGATGGTCGGCACCTTCTGCGCGAAAGCGGCGAGCAGCGCGGGGAGTGCCGGATAGCCGCCGAAGCCGATCACGGCGGCGGGCCGGAACGTCTTGTATAACTCGATCGCCATCGATCGTCCGGCCAGCATCTGCCGACCGGCCTTCAACCAACCGATCGGGCCGCCGCTCAACCGCCCGGCGGGCAGGACGTGCGTCTGGATACCGTCGAACAGGTCGGGAAAGCGCACGCCGCGTTCGTCGCTGACCAGTGCCACGCGGTGGCCGCGCCGGGTCAGTTCGACGGCAAGGGCGGCGGCGGGGACCATATGCCCCCCGGTGCCCCCCGCGGCGAGGACATAATGTTTGCTCATTTCGCTCCGCTCCAGCGCTGCTGGCCATAGGGTGAGCGGGTCAGATACGGGTTCCGGCGGGTGAAAGCGAGCAGCAGTCCCATGCCGATCGAGAGCGCAATCATCGACGACCCGCCATAGGAGATGAACGGCAGCGTCATCCCCTTCGACGGCGCGATGCCGACATTGACCGCCATGTTGATGAGCGCCTGTGCCCCGAACTGCACGGCCAAGCCGGCGGCGGCGAGCAGCTTGAACGCATCCTCCTCGTCCAGCAGGCGCACGAACACGCGCACGACGATGGCGAGGAAGATCAGGGCGATGATGCCGCAGGCGATCAGGCCGAATTCCTCCCCCACCACGGCGAAGATATAGTCGGTATGCGCCTCGGGCAGCTTGAACTTGACGCGCCCGCCGCCCGGACCGGTTCCGATCGCGCCCCCGGCGGTCAGCACGGCATGGGCCATGTCGACCTGATAGCTGTCGGTCGCCGCACTTTCCGGATCGGGAAACAGAAAGCCGTCGATACGGACGCGTGCCGTGCCGTAGAAGGTGTAGGCGGCAGCGATCAGCCCGACCCCTGCCCCGCCGAGCAGCGCCATGGTCCGGACCGGAATGCCCGCGACGATCAGCAATGCCGCCCAGACGCCGCAGAAGATCACCGTCTGGCCGAAATCGGGCTGGAGCATCAGGCAGCCGGCGATGACCGCGGTCAGCGCACCGGTGACCAGGAGCATCGGCAGTTGCGGGTCCTTGGCACGCAGCGACAACAGCCATGCCGTCGTCACGATGAACATCGGTTTCAGGAATTCGGACGGCTGGAACTGCCCGATGCCGAGGCTGACCCAGCGCCGCGCGCCGTTCGCCTCGACGCCGACGAACGGGGTGACCATCAGCGCCAGCACCAGCAGCGCGGTGCCGAGCAGGCACAGCCGCCGGGCGAAGGTGACCGGCAGCATCGACACCGCGATCATCACCGGGAAGGAGAAGGCGATCCATCCCGCCTGTCGCCAGAAATACATCATCGGCGGCACGGTGACGTCGCCACCCGAATAACGCACGGCGGAAGCCGGTGAAGCGGCGGCGACGGCGACCAACCCGATCGCGATCAGGACCATCGCGATCAGCAGCAGCACGCGGTCGACTTCACGAAACCATGCGCCGATCGGCGAGCGGGCGCTGCGGCCCTGCAGCGTTTCGACCCGTTGCCGCAGCGCGCGAACGTCCCGCCCGCGTCCCATATCGGTCATCGCAAAGCCTCCACCGCTGCTGCGAAGGCGCGGCCGCGCGCTTCGAAATCGCTGAACTGGTCGAATGACGCACAGGCCGGCGACAGGAGCACCGTGTCGCCGGGTTGCGCATGGGCGGCGGCGTTGCGGACCGCTGCGTCGAGGGTGCTGCTGATCTCCACGGCCACATCTGGGGCGAGGATGTCGGCGAACCGTTCGGCAGCAGTGCCGATGGTGTAGGCGCGCACGACATTGCCGAAGCCGGGGCGGCAAGCGTCGAGGTCGTCCGACTTGGCAAGGCCGCCGACGATCCAGTGGATGCGGCCGAAGGCGTTGAGCGCGGGCGCGGTCGAATCGGGGTTGGTCGCCTTGCTGTCGTCGACATAGGCGACGCCGTTGACGTCGGCTACATGCGCCATGCGGTGTGGCAGGGCACGGTAGCTTTGCAGACCGGCGCGGATGGTGTCGGCGTCGAGGCCGAGGGCTTCGCAGACGGCGATGGCGGTCAGCGCGTTCTGGGCATTGTGCGGGCCGGCGAGTGCGGGGCCATAGGCGGGCGTGTCGGCAGGCACCGCGATGCGAGTGGCGTGCGGCAGGGTGTCGGCGATGGCGGCGGAGGTCGCGTCGCCGGTGCCGACGATCGCGGCGTGGCCGGGCGACTGCATCGCGAACAGGCGGGCCTTCGATGCGGCGTACGCTTCGAAGCCGGCATAGCGGTCGAGATGGTCGGGGGTGATGTTGAGCAGCACCGCGACGTCGCAATCGAGGCTGTAGGTAAGGTCGATCTGGTAGCTCGACAGTTCGAGGACATAGACGCCCCCTTCCGGCAGCGGCTCCTGCGCGAGGATCGGCAGGCCGATATTGCCGCCCATCCGCGCGGGGCTGCCCGCCTGTTCTAGAATGTGGTGGACCAGCGCGGTGGTGGTCGACTTTCCGTTGGTGCCGGTGATGCCGACGACCTTGTGCGACGGCAGGTCGTCGCGGGCCTGGGCGAAGAGTTCGACGTCGCCGATGATCGGCGTGTCGCCGGCGTGCTGGACGATCGGATGCCGGTTGAGCGGAACGCCGGGCGACACGACGACGCCATCGAAACCGGCGAGGTCGATGGTGAGGGGATCGGCAAACACCAAAGTCCTGTCCCCCATGGGGGAGAGGGTTGGGAGAGGGGGAGTCCCGGGCGCCGGCAGGGAAGAAACCCCCTCTCCCCGACCCTCTCCCCGCAAGCGGAGAGAGGGAGAGCGGCGCGCTTCGTCGCTATCCCACGCCACGACCTCCGCCCCGCCGGCCAGCAGCGCGCGGACGGTGGCGGCGCCAGAGCGGGCGAGCCCCAGCACCGCGAACTTCTTTCCCGCCCAGGCGGAAGCGACAATCACCGCAGTTTCAGCGTCGAGAGGCCGGCCAGCGCCAGCACGAAGGCGATGATCCAGAAGCGGATCACGACCGTCGCCTCGGCCCAGCCGAGCTGTTCGAAATGATGGTGGATCGGCGCCATGCGAAAGATGCGCTTGCCGGTACGCTTGTACCAGAACACCTGGATGATGACCGACAGCGCCTCGACGACGAACAGTCCGCCGATGATCGCCAGCACGATTTCATGGTGCGACGACACGGCGATCGCGCCCAATGCGCCGCCCAGCGCCAGACTGCCGGTATCGCCCATGAACACCGCCGCCGGGGGGGCGTTGTACCACAGGAACGCCAGCCCGGCGCCGACGATCGCGCCGCAGAACAGCGCGAGGTCGCCCGCGCCCAGCACGTGCGGGATGCCGAGATAGGCAGCGAACTTGGCGTTGCCGACCATATAGACGATCAGCATCAGCGCGACCGACGCGATGATGACCGGCATGGTCGCGAGGCCATCGAGCCCGTCGGTCAGGTTCACCGCATTACCGAAGGCGACGATCGTGAAGGCGGCGAAGACGATGTAGAACGGCCCTAGATCGATCGCCACGCCCGAGAAAAAGGGCACGTAGAGCATCGTGCCGGTCTGGCGGATGATGATCCAGCTGGCGACGCCGGCGATGAAGAATTCGAGCAGCAGCCGCACCCGGCCCGACACGCCCGCCGTGCTCGCCTTGCGCACCTTGTCATAGTCGTCGAGGAAGCCGATCGCCGCGAAACCGAGCGTCACGAACAGGCACGCCCAGACGAACGGGTTGGCGAGGTCCATCCACAACAGCACCGCAACCGCCAGCGAGGTCAGGATCATCAGCCCGCCCATGGTCGGCGTGCCGCGCTTGGCGAGATGACTCTGCGGTCCGTCGAGGCGGATCGGCTGCCCCTTGCCCTGGCGCACGCGCAGCCAGCCGATGAAGCGCGGACCGATGATGAGGCCGAGGAACAGCGCCGTCGCCGTCGCCGCGCCGGTGCGGAACGACAGATAGCGGAACAGGTTCAGCACGCCCGGGAAGCCGAAATATTCGGCGATTTCGTACAACATCAGTCCTGGCCCCACAGGTCGGCGACGACCCGCGCCAGCCCCACCCCGTTCGATCCCTTTACGAGCACCGCGTCACCCGGCGACAGCAGGTCCGACAGGACCCGCGCGGCGGCGGCGGCGTCGGGCACATGGACGGATTCGACGCGGCCCTCAAGCGCCTTGGCGAGGGGGAGCATGCCCTCGCCCACCAATATGGCGCGCGAAACCCCCGCTTCGTCGATCGGGACGGCCAGCGCCGCGTGATAGGCATCGGACGAGTCGCCCAGCTCACGCATTTCGCCCAGCACCGCGACGCGCCGTTCGGCGCGTTCGGCGGCTAGGACCTTCAACGTGGCGCGCATCGAGGCGGGGTTGGCGTTGTAGCTTTCGTCGATGACCAGCGCCTCGCCGTCGCCGACGCGGATCTTGCGCCGCGCGCCGCGTCCGGCAAGCCCGTCGAGATCGGCGAGCGCGAGGCCGGCGACGCCGAGATCACCGCCGAACGCATCGACCGCCGCCATCACCGCCAGCGAATTGGCGACCCAATGTTCGCCGGGTTGGGACAGCGTATAGCTGACCTCGCGATCGCCGAGGCGCGCGGTGACGAAGCTGTCGCCGCTCGCAAGGCGAACATATTCGATCGCGCGGACATCGGCCCCGTCGCGCAACCCGAAGGTGACGATGCGGCCGGCATGAGGCTGCGCGGCGGCGATCAGCGTGTCGCGATGTGGGCTGTCATACGGCACGATGGCGACGCCGCCGGGGGTCAGCCCTTCGAAAATTTCGCCTTTCGCGCGGGCGATCGCATCCTCGCCGGTGAAGAAGGCGGTATGCGCCGGGGCGATGGTGGTGACGATCGCGATATCGGGGCGGACCAGCCGGGTCAGCTGCGACAACTCGCCCGCATGGTTCATGCCCATTTCGAGCACCGCCGCCCGCGTCGTCGCCGGCATGCGGGCAAGGCTCAGCGGCACCCCGGTATGGTTGTTGTAGCTTTTGACCGAGCGATGCGCCTGTCCGAAGGTCACCCGGTCGAGCGCGGCGAACAGCGCTTCCTTGGTCCCGGTCTTGCCGACCGACCCGGTGACGCCGATGATCCGCCCGGTCACGCGCGCGCGGGCGGCATGGGCGAGCTGGTCGAGTGCGGCGGTCGTGTCGGGGACCAGCACGTGCGGTCCATCGACCGGCTGCGACACCAGCGCGCCTGCCGCCCCTTGCGCGAATGCCTGCGCGACGAAACGGTGGCCGTCGGTCGCCTCGCCCGACAGCGCGACGAACAGGTCGTCGGGGCCGACCTCGCGGCTGTCGAAGGCTACGCCGTTCGCGTCGAAACCGGCCGAAGCGACACCGCCGGTCGCAGCGGCAATCGCTGCCGAGGTCCAGAGCGGACCGACACCGTCAGCTCGCACAGTCACGCGCCACCTGCACGTCGTCGAAAGGAAGGATCATATCGCCGACGATCTGGCCCTGTTCATGCCCCTTGCCCGCGATCAGCACGATGTCGCCCGGCTGCGCCATGTCGCAGGCAGCGCGAATCGCGGCGCGACGGTCGCCGATCTCGGTAGCGTTAGGTGCGCCCTCCAGCACCTGCGCGCGGATCGTCGCGGCGTCTTCGGTACGGGGATTGTCGTCGGTGACGATCGCAATATCGGCATGGGTCGCGACGACCTCGCCCATCGGCGCGCGCTTGCCGGTGTCGCGGTCGCCGCCCGCGCCGAACACGACGATCAGCCGCCCATCGGCATGCGGGCGGAGCGCCGCGATCGCGGCCTCCAGCGCGTCAGGGGTATGGGCATAGTCGACATAGACCGGCGCGCCGTTCGGCAGGATCACCGCGCGTTCCAGCCGCCCGCGCACCGGCTGCAACCGCGCCAGCCCGGCGAGTGTCGCGGCGAGCGAGCCGCCGGTCGCCAGCACGAGGCCCGCAGCGGTGAGCGCGTTCGCCGCCTGATAGGCACCGATCAGCGGCAGTTGCACCTGGTGCGCCTGCCCCTCGGCCTCGATCGTCAGCGTCTGGCCGAGGAGGCTCGGCTCGCGGCCGGTCAGGCGGAGCGTATCGCCATGTTCGCCGACGGTGATGAGCGTGTTGCCACGCACGCGGGCGAGGTCGATCACGCGGTCGGCATGCGGATCGTCGACCCACACCACCGCCGTTCCGTCATCGGCCAACACCTCGGCGAACAGGCGCAGCTTGGCGGTCAGATAGGTCGCCATGTCGCCATGATAGTCGAGATGATCGCGGCTGAGATTGGTGAAAGCGGCGGCGCGAACCGGCAGCCCTTCGGTGCGATATTGCGACAGGCCGTGGCTCGACGCCTCGAACGCGACATGGGTCACGCCCTCGCGCGCCAGCCCGGCGACGTTCGACAGGAAGGTGACGATGTCGGGCGTGGTCAGCCCGGTCGTGACGCGTTCGTCGGCGGTGGTGACGCCCAGCGTGCCGATCGATGCGGCATGATGCCCCTGCATCCGCCACAATTGCCGCACCATTTCGACGGTGCTGGTCTTGCCGTTGGTGCCGGTAACCGCGACGCAGGTCGACGGGAACGGCGCGAAGAACTGCGCGGCGGCGCGGGCAAAGGCTTCGCGCGGGTCGCGGGCGGTAATGTGTACCGCGCCCTCGACGACTGCTTCGGGTCGGGCGACGATGGCGACAGCACCGGCGGCGATGGCGGCGGGAATGAAGTCCTCGCCATTGACCCGCGCCCCTTCGAACGCGCCGAACACGGTGCCCGGCGCGACCTTGCGATGGTCGATCGCAAAGCCCGTGACGATCTGCGGTTCGTCACCGCCAGTAATCGTTCCCAATTTCATTCCACGTTCGCCAGCTTCTTCGCGTCACCCGGCGCGCGCCACAACAGCCCGCGCAATCCGGCGACGTCGATATCGGCATTGGCGTCGGGAATCACCCCCAACAGCGGGCCGGTACGCGAAATGACGCGGCTGACCACCGGTGCGGCGGTCCATGCCGCGCTGGTGAAGCCGAAGGTTTCCTTCGTCCCCTTCGGACTGTCGAGCATCGCGATCACGACATAGCGCGGGCGATCCATCGGGAAGACCGCGGCAAAGGTCGACACGTTGACCTTCTTTGAATAGCCGCCGCCCGCGCCGACCGTTTCGGCGGTACCGGTCTTGCCGCCGACGCGGAAGCCGGGCGCCTCCGCCTTGCGGCCGGTGCCGTCGGTGACGATCAGCCGCAACAGCGCGCGCATCTTGGCGCTGGTCGCCTCCGAAAAGACGCGGCGACCGGCGGGGGCCTGTCCCGGCTTCAGCTTCATCAGCGTCGCCGGCCGCCAAATGCCGCCATTGACCAGCGCGGCATAGGCGCTCGCGAGGTGCAGCGGGGTGACGGCGATGCCATGGCCGAAGGCGGTGGTCATCGTCGTCGTCCGGCCCCAGAAATGCGGCCAGATCGGGCGCGACTTTTCGACCTCCAGATCGGGTGCGGCGTCGAAATGCAGCGAGCGGAACAGCTTTTCCATGCGCGCCTGCCCCATTTCGTCGGCGATGCGCGCGGTGCCGATGTTCGAAGAATGGACGAGGATTTCGGGCACGTTCATCCAGCGCTTCTGGGCGTGATCGTCGCGGATGCGGAAACCGGCGACGCGCAGCGGCTCGGTCGCGTCGTAGCGCTTCGACAGCGACGGCACGACACCATCGTCGAGCGCGGCGGCCATGGTCAGCGGCTTGAACGCCGATCCCAGTTCGTACACGCCCTGCGTCACGGTGTTCATCTGCCCGGTATTGGCTGTGACATGGTTGGGATTGAAGGTCGGCAGCGAGGTCATGGCGATGACTTCGCCGGTATCGCTGTCGAGGACGATGCCACCGGCACCCCGCGCCTGGAACACCGCCATCGCATTGGCGAGTTCGCTTTCCAGTGCCGCCTGTACCCTGGTGTCGAGGCTGAGCGCGACCGGACGCCCGCGCTCGGCCGGGTCGACCAGCCGCGCGTTCAGGAATTTCTCCATGCCGCGCACGCCGCGCCCGTCCATGTCGAGATAACCGAGCGCATGCGCCGCCATCGCGCTTTGCGGATAGAGGCGTTCGGGTTCGCGGCCGAGCGCGATGCCCGGTTCGCCCAGCGCATTCACCTGCTGCACCAGTTCGGGCAACGCGCGGCGGCGCAGATAGACGAAGCTGCGGTCGAGATTGAGCTGCGCGTAATAATAGCCCGCGTCGTGATCGGGCATCAGCGCGGCAAGCTGTTCGGCCAGTTGTCGCTTGTCGCCGATCACCTTGTCCGGGCGCACCGCGATCGACCAAGCATCGATCGTGCGGGCCAGCGGCGCGCCGTTGCGATCGACCAGATCGCCGCGCAGCGGGACCAGCGCCGATTCGGCGGCAATCGCCGAGCGCGGTTCGGCCATGACGCCCAGCAGCATCAATCGTACGAGGATCGCCGCCACCCCTGCCGCGAACAGCAGCATCAGCACCATCAGCCGGTAATGGGCGATGTTCACCAGCGTATGGCGCGCGCCGTCGGCACGCTGCTGGTTGAGCGGAGGGGCGACGACTACGATCACGGGCGGGCGGCTTCCTTGCGGGCGGAACGGGCCAGATCGGCCATCGTCGCGTCGCTTAGCAGGGTTCGGTCGAGCATCGCCACCGCCCGCGCCTTGGCCGGGATCACATCTGCCTTCGCCGTCTGGACCGGCCCGACCGGCTTGAGGGTGCGCGCCGGCTCAGCCTTGGCGGGGGTCGGGGCGGCGACGGGTGCGGTGGCGGCGAGCGCGGGCTCCGGGGTCGGGGGGACGAGTTCCATCGGTGCGCTCGGCACGACATAGGCGAGCGCGACATTGCCGCCCTCGGTCCGGCCGGGCAGCGACGCCAGCTGATGCTCGCCGCCGACATATTGTTCGGCGCGCGGTGCGGCCAGCGCCAGCACGTCACCGTTCCAGCGTTCGAGTTGCGCCATATTGGCGCGGGTGTCAAATTCGGTTTCAAGCGCGCGGATATCCTTGCGCGCCTGCACGATCGATCGCTCGACCGCCTCGACCCGGCCGCGCTCCGCCGCCCCCTGCGAAATGACGAGGTAAAAGGCGGGCGCCATCACGCCGATCGCCACCAGCTTGCCCAACGTCCCGAACCCGAACGCACCCATCACATCGCACTCCCGTTCGAACTCCACGGCGCGGACGCCGTGCGAATGGCCGCACGCAACGTCGCCGAACGCGCGCGCGGATTGATCGTCACTTCTTCGTCGCTCGGCCGCACCGCCTTGGCGAGATCGCCGAAGCTGGGCGCCGGCCCCTGCACCACCAGCGGACGGTGGCGCGAACCGGCGGGCATCGCCCCACCCCGCTCGCGCAGGAACCGCTTGACGATGCGGTCCTCGAGGCTGTGGAAGCTGACCACCGACAGCCGCCCGCCCGGGCGCAACACCCGCTCCGCCGCGTCGAGCCCGGCGGTCAGTTCGCCCAGTTCGTCGTTCAGGTGGATGCGAATCGCCTGGAACGCGCGGGTCGCCGGGTCCTTCTTCTCGTACGGGCGATGACCGAGCGCGCGGCGGACCACGGCGGCGAGTTCGCCAGTGCGCGACAACGGCCGCGCGCCGACGATGAAGTTCGCGACGCGGCGATGGCGCGGTTCCTCGCCATAGCGGTCGAGCACGTCCGAAATCTCTGCCTCGTCGGCGGTGTTGAGCCATTCCGCCGCCATCATTCCTTCCCGGCTCATCCGCATGTCGAGCGGGCCATCCGATTGAAAGGAAAAGCCGCGATCGGCCTGATCGAGCTGCATCGACGACACGCCGATATCCATGACGACGCCGTCGACCGCGTCAATGCCGCGCGCCGCCAATTCGCCCGCCATCGCCGAAAAAGGCGCTTCGATCAGCGTCAGCCGGTCACCGGCTTCGTCGAGCAGCGGCGTGGCGGCGGCATGCGCGGTCGGATCGCGGTCGAACGCGATCACCCGCGCGCCCGCCGCAAGCATGGCACGCGTATAGCCGCCCGCGCCGAACGTCGCGTCGACATGCGTCTCGCCCGGCTGGATCGCGAGTGCAGCGACCGCTTCGGTCAGCAGGACCGGGATATGCGGAGCAGCGGTCATTGCAGCCCCTTCTCTTCCATCAGGAATTCGCACAGCTCACGCGTGTCGGTGTCGATCTCGGTATCGGCGATCAGGGTGAACGGGTCCCAGATGTTGAAGGTGTCGCCGCGCCCGTGGAAGAACGCCCATTTGTCGATCTTCGCCCGGCGGCGATAGAAGGTCGGCAGCACGAAGCGCCCGGCGCTGTCGAACGGCGCCGATTCGAGATTGCCGAACGCCTTGCCCGCAACGTTATAGTCGGTGTCGACATCCTCGTCGCTGCCCTGCGGCCGGCGCGAGTACAGGATCTTCGGCCAGGCGGTGTCGAACGCGCTCAGACAGACATGCTTGCCGTGGCGTTTGATAAGCAGTTCGCGGGCGTCGGCATTCTTCTCCAGCACCGAGCGCAGCTTGGCAGGCACTGCGACGCGACCCTTCGCGTCGACCGCCTGTAGCCCGTAGCTCAGGTAGAGTTCCCTGTCCGACACATCGCCCCTGTTTGGTCACGCAGGAGAAGCGTCGCGCCCGGCAAATACGCGCCGCGCGAGAAGGTTCGACGATCCCAGGACCTGCCCCCTGTGACCCCCGAAGAGGTACCAAAAGTACACATGGGCTACAATGGGAGAAGTTGGGTAGCGGTGGGATTTTACCCCACCAGACGGGCGGTTTCTAGGCTGTACGTTGTTTGTTCACCCATTGATGTACATCAATTACGCACGTGACGATGGGATCACGCCCCACCGGGGCACGACGCGATTGGGCAGGCATGGGATCGGCGACGAAACGCCGCCCGGCGCGTCGAATCCGGGGCCGGTTTTCGGGGATCAGCGCCGCGCAGGCGCGATCAGGGGGCTTCGGGCGTGGTCGCGTTGTTGCCGGGCGCGGTGCCGGGCGCGATGCCCAGTTCGGCAAGCGGCTCGTCGGGGTTGCCGGCGCTTAGATTGGCGAGCGCGACATTGGCCGATTCGTCGACGGCAGTGACATCCTCGCTGATCGGCGGCTCGTCGATCGCCGAGCGGAACAGGGCGCTCGCCAGCACGATCAGGAACACGACCAGCACCAGACCGGTCGCGCCGACGCGCAGGCGTTGCAGCAGTTGCGATTGATCGGACCGTGGCAACATTCGCAGGCGTGTTACGCCGAAGTCTCCGCGCTGTCGACCGCCAAGCCCTTCGCGGCCAGCCATTCGGGGTTGTAGAGCGTCGACAGATAGCGAAAGCCGGTGTCGCACAGGATCGTCACGACCCGGCTGCCCGGCCCCAATTGCCGCGCGAGCAGCACCGCACCGGCGACGTTGATCCCCGACGATAGGCCAAGGCACAGCCCCTCCTCGGCCAGCAGGCGACGGACCCAGACCATGCCTTCCGCGTCCGACACGCGGAACTGCGTGTCGATCGGCGCCCCGTCGAGATTGGCGGTGATCCGCCCCTGCCCGATCCCCTCGGCGACCGACGATCCTTCCGACCGCAGCTCGCCGCAGGCATAATAGTCGTACAGCGCCGCGCCGTGCGGATCGGTCAGCGCGATGGTGACCGATTCGTCCTTTTCTTTCAGGCCGAGGCCGACGCCGGCCAACGTGCCACCGGTCCCGGCGGCACAGGTAAAGCCGTCGATCCGGCCATCCATCTGGTCCCAGATCTCGGACGCCGTGCCGGTGATGTGCGCGCGGCGATTGGCGATATTGTCGAACTGGTTCGCCCAGATCGCGTTGGGCGTTTCCTCGGCGATCCGGCGGCTCGTATGCACGAAATGGCCGGGGTTCGAATAGGGCGCGGCGGGGACCAGCACCAGCTCTGCGCCGAGCGCGCGCAGCGTGTCCATTTTCTCGCGGCTTTGCGTCTCGGGCATGACGATGATCGTGCGATAGCCCTTGGCATTGGCGACGAGGGCGAGGCCGATGCCGGTATTGCCCGCCGTCCCCTCGACGATCGTGCCGCCGGGCCGGATCAATCCGCGCGCCTCAGCATCCTCGACGATCGACAGCGCGGCGCGATCCTTCACGCTGGCGCCGGGATTGGCGAATTCGCACTTGGCGAAAATCTCCGCCCCCGCCGCCTCGCTCGGCCCTTTCAGGCGGACGAGCGGGGTGTTGCCGATCAGGGCGAGCGTATCGGAGGCGATGTGCATGGGTTCCAGATGGCGCGGGACACCCGCCGGGGCAAGCGTGCGGCGCGGTAGAATGGATTGGCGGCGGGCAACGGGGGCTTGGGGCTACCCCACCAGCGCGTCGACCAAAGCCTTCACCTTCGCCTGCCGCCACTGCGGCAAGGGCGCGACCAGCCAATAGCCTTGTCGCCCGCCCTTCGGCTCGCCGACCACGCTCACCCGTCCGGCCGCAATGTCGCCACGCGCGAGCAGTTCGGGCACTGTCGCCCGCCCCAGCCCGGCCGCCGCCGCGTCGATCGCGAGTCCCGCATCGGCCACGCGCACGAGCGCCGACGCGTCCTCCGGCTCGCATCCGGCCCAGCCGATCCGCGTGTCGGCGCCACCGCCAGCGCGCTCGATCGTGACCATGCCGTCCGACTCCAGCGCCTCGCCCTCATGCGCGCCCGGCCCGTCGCCCCAACGGATGGCGAGGTCGAGATTCGCCTCGGTAAAGTCGATCGCATCGTCCGCTGCGACGAGCGCGAAGCGCAGTTCGGGGTCGCTCGTCGCGATCCGCGACAGGCGCGGCAACAGCCATTTCTGGGTCAAGTCGCGCGGCGCGGCGATGGTCAGCGACTTGGACGACTGGCCCGCCTGCATCGCGCGGACCGCTTCCTCGAACTGCAGGAAGCCGCCGCGCAGTGCCGCCAGCCCCGCCTCACCTTCAGGCGTGAGTTCGAGGCCGCGGGTCGTGCGCCGGAACAGCACGACGCCCAGCGTATCCTCGAGCGCGCGGACCTGCTGCCCGACGGCGGCCGGGGTCACCGCCAGTTCGTCGGCAGCGCGCGTGAACGACAGATGGCGCGCCGCTGCGTCGAGCACACGCAGACCGTTCAGCGGAAGATGCGTCCGCTTCATGCGCCGACCGCCGGGGCCAGCAGCGCGAAGCGCGGAATCGCCACGTCGAACGTATCGCCATCGTCGGCAAGCATGTGATAGCTGCCCTGCATCGCCCCGCTCGAGGTCGACAGCGGACAGCCGGACACATAGTCGAAGCTGCCGCCCGGTTCGATCACGGGCAATTCGCCGATCACGCCCTCCCCCTCCACGCTGTGCCGTTCGCCGCGCCCGTCGGTGATGATCCAGTGGCGGGTCAGCAGCTGCACGGTGCGATCCGACCCGTTTTCGATCCGGATATGATAGGCCCAGAACCAGCGTCCCTGTGCGGGCTGCGACTGTTCGGGCAGATAGGTCGCCGATACCCGCACCGCGATGCCGTCGGTCGTCGCCTCATGCGGGAACAGCGCCTTCATAGAGCGACCGCCCGCAATGCCTGATCCAGATCGGCGATCAGGTCGTCGGCATCCTCCAGACCCACATTGATGCGGATCATGCCCTCCGAAATGCCCATCTCGATCCGCTTCTCCTCGGCCACGCCCGAATGGGTGGTGGAGGCGGGATGCGTCATCAGCGAGCGTGAATCGCCGATATTGTTCGAGATATCGATCAGGCGCAGCGCATCGAGCAGCCCGTGCGCCTGGGCGCGACCGCCATCGAGTTCGAACGAGAAGATCGGCCCGGCCATCTTCATCTGGCGCATGCACAGGTCGTGCTGCGGATGGCTGGGCAGGCCCGGCGCGTTGATCTTCGGCACGCGCGCTTCGAGAAAGCTCGCGACCTTCAGCGCATTTTCCGACTGGCGCATCACCCGCAGGTCGAGCGTCTCCAGCCCCTTCAGCACCACCCACGCATTGAACGCGCTGAGCGTCGGGCCGGTGTTGCGGGTGAACGGCAGCAGCACGTCGTCGATGAACGCCTTGGTTCCGCAGACCGCACCAGCGAGCACGCGGCCTTGACCTTCCATCAGCTTCGTCGCGCTATAGGCGACGACGTCCGCGCCGAACTCCATCGGCCGTTGCAGCGCCGGGCTGGCAAAGGCGTTGTCGACGACGGTGACGATGCCGCGTTCGCGCGCCGCCGCGCAGATCGCGGTCAGGTCGGCGATGTCCATCGTCGGATTGGCCGGCGTTTCGAAGAACCAGACCTTGGTATTGGGTCGGCTGGCATCGATGAACGCCTGCGTATCGCGCGCGTCGACGACGTCGGTCTCGATCCCGAACTTCGGCAGCAGCGTATCGGTCAGCCAGCGGCACGACCCGAACGCCGCGCGCCCACCGACCAGATGGTCGCCCGCCGACAACTGGCACAACAGCGACGCGGTCATCGCCGCCATGCCGCTCGCCATCGTACGGCATGCCTCGGCCCCTTCCAGCAGGGCGATGCGTTCCTCGAGCATCTCGACCGTCGGGTTCTGCAACCGCGAATAGGTCATGCCCTGTTGCTCGCCGGCAAAGCGCGCCGCGGCGTCGCCTGCGCAGTCATAAGCATAGCCCGAGGTGAGGAACAGCGCCTCCGACGTTTCGCCATATTCGCTGCGCGCGGTACCGCCGCGCACGGCCTGCGTTGCGGGACGCCAATTGGCGGTGATGCTGCGGTCTTGTCCGGTCTTGCGCTTCATGGGCACGGTCTTTGCGCGCTCGGGACGAGAATTTCCAGAGGAGATGCAGCGCCCGCGATGCTGGACCCGCGGGGTCCGCGACCTTATCAAGCATCGATGCGT
The DNA here is from genome assembly GCF_051965015.1 of Sphingomonas sp. SAFR-052. NCBI lineage: Bacteria > Pseudomonadati > Pseudomonadota > Alphaproteobacteria > Sphingomonadales > Sphingomonadaceae > Sphingomonas > Sphingomonas sp. SAFR-052. The sequence continues at coordinate 419,494 of NZ_JBQCMO010000003.1, forward strand.
TCCGTGCTCAATGTCCATCGCTCGATCCTCGGCCAACCCTGGCGCTGGCGGGGTCTGGAGGGCGATGTGTGCGACGAAGGGTTCGTCGCCGACGACCTCGTCACCCGTATCCTGCTGGCGCGCGGTTGTCCTCGCGACGGGCTAGACGCGCACAAGACGCCCAGCATCCGCCAGTTCATGCCCGACCCGTCGATCTTTCGCGACATGGATCGCGCCGCCGATCGCCTCGCCGATGCGGTGATCGCGGGGGAGCCGGTCGCGATCTTCGGCGACTATGACGTCGATGGCGCGACTTCGGCGGCGTTGCTGGTGCGGCTGTTGCGCGATCTGGGGCTGACCGCCCGCCCGTACATTCCCGACCGGCAGTTGGAGGGCTATGGCCCCAACGCCCCGGCGATGCTGCGGCTGGCGGGCGAAGGCGCGACGCTGATCGTCACCGTAGATTGCGGCGCGCAGGCGTTCGACGCGCTGGCCGCCGCGCGACAGGCCGGGGTGGACGTGCTGGTGGTCGACCATCACCAATGCACGACGCAATTGCCGCCGGCGCTGGCGGTGGTGAACCCCAATCGGCTGGACGAAGGCGAAGGTGCAGCGCACGGCCATCTGGCAGCGGTTGGTGTTGCCTTCCTGTTGGGCGCAGCCTTACTGCGGAACTTGCGTGCACGCGGCTATTTTGCTGCCCGCGCCGAACCGCGGCTGCTCGACCTGCTCGATCTGGTAGCGCTCGGCACCGTCGCCGATGTCGCGCAGTTGCGCGGGCTCAACCGGGCGTTCGTTGCGCAGGGGCTGAAGGTCATGGCGCAGCGCCGCAATATCGGACTCACCGCGCTGATCGAAGCGTCGCGACTGACCCGCGCCCCGACCTGCACCGATCTCGGCTTTGCGCTGGGGCCGCGCATCAATGCCGGCGGGCGCGTCGGCAAGTCGGACCTGGGCGTCCGCCTGCTGACGACGCAGGACCCGGAGGAGGCGCGCGTGCTCGCCGTCGAGCTCGATCGGCTGAACGAGGAACGCCGCCTGATCGAGGGCGATGTGCAGGCGGAGGCCGACCTGTCGGCGCGGGCACAGGACTCACGCGGTTGCGTGGTCGTGGCGGGGCGCGGCTGGCATCCGGGCGTCATCGGCATCGTCGCCGGGCGGCTGAAGGAAAAGCTCGGCCGGCCGGTGTTGGTGATCGCCATCGACGAACATGGCGTTGGTAAGGGATCGGGTCGATCGATCCCCGGCGTCGATATGGGCGCGACGATCCTAGCGGCGAAGGAACTGGGGTTGGTCAGCGCGGGCGGTGGCCATGCGGCGGCGGCGGGCGTGACGGTGGCAGAGGACGCGATCCCCGCGCTTGCCGACTTCCTGCACGACCGCATGGCCGAACCGGTCGAGCGTGCTCGCGAAGACCGCGCACTGCTGGTCGACGCGGTGCTGGCGCCCGGCGGGGTCAGCCCGTCGCTGATCGAGGCGCTGGAGGCCGGCGGCCCCTATGGCATGGGCTGGCCTTCGCCACGGGTGGCGGCCGGACCGGTGCGCATCGTCAAGGCCGACATCGTCGGCAACGGCCATGTCCGCGCGATCCTGACCGGCGACGACGGCCGCCGGTTCAAGGGCGTGGCCTTCCGCCAGGCCGAAACCGATCTCGGCACGGCGCTGCTCGGCGCCCCCGCGCACCGCCGCCTGTGGCTGGCCGGCCGCGCGAAGCTAGACGACTGGGGAACCCGCCCCGCCGCCGAACTGCACATCGACGACATGGCGTGGGCGGATTGAACGGGCGGTGGCCGGATGCACGTGGCGCCGGGCCGATCAGACGAAATGTCGAAAAACCCTGTTGACCGATCCCGATCCCTCCCCTAACAGCCCCTCCACGCCTTCACGGCCCCTTCGTCTAGCGGTTAGGACGCGGCCCTTTCACGGCTGAAACACGGGTTCGATTCCCGTAGGGGTCACCATCCTCGCATCGAGGCGCGGAAATCCAGGATTTACGCCAGCTTCACCGTCCGCAGGTATAGTGAACGGGTATAGAAGCGCATGGTGCAGATGATCACACCCTGGAAACATCCCCAGACCGGCATCTACTATCTCTACAAGGAACTGCCGCCGCATCTGCGGGGCGAGATGGGCCGGCGTCAGGTCCGCCGCTCGCTCAAGACGCGCGATCCGGCGGAGGCCAAGCGGCTCTTCGTCCTGGCCCACGCCGAGCTCGAACAGGAGATGGCGGCCGCCGAGGCGCGGATCGCCGCGCAGAAGGTCGCCGACGAAATCTCGCCCGAGCGAGCCAAGATCATCGTCGACGACTTCATCCGCGACCGGCATTCGTCGGGTCGATGGTCACGCTGGCCCACGCTGGGTCTCGTTTGGTGGCTGGAGGACACCGCGCGCCGTGTCTTCAACACCGACTTTCCCCTCGCCGGGCTACCGATGGACGACAGTCCGGAAGCGCTGGCGGCGAAGCGTGGGCAGCCCGTGCCCGGCGACTGCTGGCTCGACGTGGTCCGAATGTATCCGCCGGCGGAATGGCTGAAAGCCAGCGGCATGGTCCTGGGCAACGTGTTTAAGGATCAGGACCCGCCGATCAAGCGCATCCCGGCCAACGACCTCCTTATCATCCAGGCGTAGAACGCCCGCGTCTTGGAGGACAATGAGCGCCTGCGCGCCGACATCGCCGCACCCCCATGCTGATGGATTATCGCGACGAGGCGGAGGATCTGCCCGCGACCATGCCGTGCCGACCGCACCCTGCCCTTCAACGAGCGCCTGGTGCGCCATGCGCATAGCGGCACGCCGCGCGTCAGCCCGCCGACGCTGAAGAAGCGCGTCGGATCGATCCGGACGCTGCTCAGCTTCGCGCATCAGCAGCGCTGGATTTCCCAGAACGTCGGTACCGGGGTCAAGATCACCGACTTCAGCCGGGTGGCGCGGGGTCGCCGCAGTTTTATGCCCGGCGAACTGGCGCAGTTGTTCGCCTCCGATCTGTTCCTGCTCGGGCTCACCTCCGGGGCGGGGCTCGAGGAAGTCGGACAGGCGCGCGTCTAGGACGTCAAGGCCGATTGCGGGATCCTCTACATCGACATCGACGACCTGATGGATACCGAGGCCGATCCGAACCTGCCCGAGAAGAGCGTGAAGATCATGGGTTCGCGGCGGATTATCCCCCATTCACGAGCATGTCCTGACGCTCGGCTTCGAGCGCTACGTGAGCGCGCTGAAGGACGCCCGGAGCGAACTACTATTCCCGGACCTCCGCCCCAGCACCTTCGGCAAACTGACCAAGGAGGCCAGCCGCCGCCTTAACCGCTACATCGACGCCGTCGTCAGCCCGAATCCCCGCCACGTCGCGCTGCACCTCCCCATCGATGAACATCTGCCGCGTCGTCGCGACGCCCTGCTCCGCATTGAAGACATCGACCTCCTTACGCAATTGCAGCAGGCGATCGTCGATCGTGAACCCGGCCGCCTCCAGCATTTGCTTGGCGCGGATGCCGAACGGACAGGTGTGCTTAGACGGTACCATGCGATAGAGGGCGGCCATTCTGGTTTCCGCCATCGGATGTCTCCGCGGACGTCAGCGCCCGTTCTGTCGCAGCGACCAGAGGTGCGCGACGTTCCGTTACAAAGTCCATAAGACCCACTTCCGGCCATTCCGGGGGGGGCGTACGCGCTTCCCATCTTCTGCCATTCGCTCACGTCATAAGCATCAAATAGGCCTCTCCAGGCGATGTGCTCGAGGGGAAGAATCATATAGCTCAACCTCGTGTCCGAAAGACTGGCAGTAGCTCATATGCACAGATCGTTTCAGACGACGTGCTTACTGGACACCTGGTCCGACCAAGCCCAATATTGCGATCGTCGCAGTTACAAAGACCAACGCCAATACGCTCGATAGCGCGACCAGCGTCGCGGCTTCCCTCTCGCGCGTGCCGAGAAGCGAAGCGAACAGCGACACGTTGGCGGCGATCGGGAACAATGAAATCAACCCTATCAAGATACGCTCCCGTCCGCCCAGCGTGCCAACGAACGCCGCTTCGATCGCCAGGGCAGCCGCGACGAGGATGATCGCACTGACCTGTCGCAGGGCGAGAATGCGCGTCAGTACCGCGCCATCGGTATCGCCGCCCTTCACCTTCGCCAGATTGAACCCGATCACCGCCATGCCGAGGATCGAGACGAGGGTCGACAGCATATCCGCAGGCGCGCGGACGCTTTCGGGCGCTTGGACGCCTGAAACCTTCAACACGACGGCGAGAACGAACGCGTAGAACAGCGGGATGCGCAAGGCCTTGGACGCCGCCTTCGCCTTGCCCTCCTTGGTTCGCGCGACGAGGTAATAGCCGACCGTATCACCATACAGTGCCGTACCGACGAACGCGCAGATGATTGTCGATACCGCCGCTTCGCCGAACAATGCGCTGGCAACCGGCATGCCGAAGAACGCCACGTTGAAGAACGAGAAGCTGGCCGAAAGAAGCTGCGGATCGAACGCATCGCCGATCCGCTGCGACAGCCATCGTGCCGGCAATGCCATCAGCGCGGCGACCGCAAACATCATCGGCGGTATGACCATCAATTCGGTCGGCTCAGCCCGCAACACCTTGTCGACCACCAGCAGCGGGATCAGTGCATAGACCAGCACACCGGAGATGAGTTTCGGCGCACCCGGTATCCAGCGACCGCCGACCCACGCCAGCAGGATCACGCCGTAGAGCGGCAGGACTTGAAGCAGGACGTCGCCGACCCCGCCGTTCATGGGCGATCACTCGCGATCTTAATGAGGGATATCCTGCACGATCCGTTCGGTGCATTGCACGTTGAACCATACGGCGTTGGTATCGCGCTGTACGCCGTTGACGAGTTGTCCTACCGCATACAGGCGCGGCGCATCACGGTCATGGGTGATGACGGCGCTGCTGTGGCGATGGGCTTCGATCCCACCCGAAGGATGCGGGTGTAGCCAGCCCCGTTCCACCAGTTGCACCACGAGGGCGTCGGGAATCTCGTTCAGCTTCATTGCAGTGCCCGTCGCGTTGATGACGACCGGCGCGGATACCGCGCTGCCATCGGCGAGGCGAGACATGAACCCTTCCCCATCCGGATGCCGTATCGTCTCGATTACGCCGCTATGTACCTGCAACTGGCCTCGCCCGGCCGCGTCGGCAAGGCGGCAGGCGTTCGTCATCGGCATGGTGAACCGCGCCGTCGCGAAGTGCGGCGCCAGCCAGCGCGTGAAACGGTCGCGGTCGCGAGGGCCTAGCAAATCCCACATCTCGGATGCTTCGAACCGGGCGGAGGTAAGGATCCGCTGGAAGATTTCCCTGCCGGCTTCCGCCCGCGCGATGTCGTACGGGAGCAAATCGACAGCGGAGCGGTTGATGCGATCTTCTGCCTGCCAATCGATCACGTCGCCCTGCGCGGCCGCCGCTTCTTCCGCCTCTCGTCGGAAAAGGCGAAAGAGATCGACGATCGAAAAACGCGGTCCGCGCTCGCGAATACGCCGGTGCATCTCGGACAGGGTGAAGTGCCGACGGGGATAGGTGTCCTCCGGCGCAGGTATCTCGACGCGCGGCAACATGCCATCCTTCGACACGAAATGGATCTTGCCACGATGGTCCTGATCCATCAGCGTCGCGAAACTGTCGATCGCGCTGAGGCTGCTTCCCAGGACGATCACATCCTGCTCGGCATCGATACCATCCCGCAACCGCTGCGCAGGCCACGGAAAATCGAAATATCCGGGTGTTCCGTCCAGCTCCTCGAACCGGATCGGCTTCGGCGTACCGATCGCCAGGAGTGTATAGTGACTCGCGATCGTCGTACCATCGCTCAGACGGACCCGTGCCGCGTCTCGATTACCGTCGATCGCAACCGCTTCGGCGAGGTGGACATGAACCGGAATGCGGGCGTCGCGCGCCCGGTTATGGGCATCCTCAAGGATTTGACGTATATACTCGCCATATTCCGCACGGGGCGCATATTCGACCTCATCGGGCATCAACGGACGGCGATCGGTCAACCATTCGCGGAAATGGCATGGCTCGTTCGCGTACAGACCCATCAGGCGGGACTCGGTGTTGAGGAGATGTCCGGGCTGATCCGTACCGAACGCGAGGCCCGGTCCCACATCATGATCGCGCGAAACAAGGTGCAGTTCGACACCTGGGATCGGCGCGGCAGCGAGCCGGATGGTGGCTTCGGCAAATGCTGCAACGCCGCAGGCGCCCATGCCGATGATGGTGATCGAAAACGCCATATTCTCGCATCCGTCCGTGTAAGCGCCGAGGTGTCAGGCGCAGTCCGCTTCAAACATCCGTTCCGATCAGCGTTCCGCTATTTCACGGTGACGTTTTGTTTCTGAGCACTGACTGAGCTGAACTGGTACCGAAGTCGTCACTTAGATCCATGAGAAGCCGTTCAGCGGCGCTACGACCGTTCCCGGATACGTCCATTCGTTCATCGCGATGCGCCGTCCCAGCCCCGTGCGCCCGGCGACGCAGTTCGAGCATTGTAGCCCCAACACAAGGGGATGGCACATAATGAACGTCGCACCGCTCGCTTCCGCGCTCCTCCTCGTCGCGGCTCCCGCAGTTGCTCAAAGCAGCCCAGAGGATAACGACAAGCGCCCGGTGCAGGCCCACTTTTACGAACTGACGCCCTTGACGCCGGGACCTGACTTTGCTGCCTCGCTGAAACTGCCCCGTGGCTACCGCGCTGTGGTCTGGGCAAGCGGCCTCGGCAACACCCGTCTCATTGCGGTAGCGCCGGACGGCTCGGTCTATGTGAGCCGCCGTTCCGAGGCAGACATCGTCAGACTGGTGGACGCGAACCGAGATGGGCATGCCGACGGTGCGCCGACCGTCGTCGTCAACCGACCCGGCCTGCACGGACTGACGATCCACGACGGCATGCTCTACTTCATGACGGCTAAGGAGGTGTTCCGAGCACCGCTGCGGCCGGACGGCGGCATCGGCCGCGTCGAAACGCTGATCGACGACCTGCCCGACGCCGGGCAGCATCTCAACCGCACGCTGGCGGTCGGCCCGGACAAGATGCTCTATATCAGCGCTGGATCGACCTGTAACGCGTGCGACGAATCCAGTCAGGAGAACGCGACACTGATCCGTGCCAGCCTTGACGGTAAGACACGGCGGGTCTGGGCGTCGGGCCTGCGCAACACGATCGGGTTCGGATGGCACCCGCGAACCGGAGAACTATGGGGATGGGACCAGGGGATCGACTGGCTTGGCAACGACCTCCAGCGTGAAGAGGTCAACAAGATCGAGCGTGGGAAGCGCTATGGCTGGCCCTATGTCTTCGAGGACGGCAAACGGAACCCGCAGGACGAGCCGCCCGGCGGGCTCACTGCCGCGCAATGGGCCGCGGCATCGACCAATCCGGTACTGATGCATGTCGCCCATTCGGCGGGTATGCAGATGGCCTTCCATCCGGGCGGTGGTTTCGGCCCGGACGTGGCTGGTGACGCCTTCGTCGCGCTGCGCGGCAGCTGGAACCGCAAGCCCGCGTCCGGCTATGAACTGGCACGCATTCGCTTCGATGCGAACGGTCAGGCGACCCTCGTCGAAACTTTCCTCAGCGGGTTCATGAGCCGCGACGGTACCGGCCAATATGGTCGGCCATGCGGCGTGGCGGTGATGCGCGACGGTTCGATCCTGCTGTCCGACGACGCCAACGGCGTGATCTATCGTATCACCTATGATGGCGCGACCGGGCAGGCCGCACCGCTTACCCCGCCGCCTGGCCCGATGCTGGAGCAGGCGGCGCGCGGCAACAACGTCCCGCTGGCGCTTACGCGTCCGGAGACACGGGCAACCAGCGCGGCGAGGTTCAAGGTCGGCGCGGGGGGCTTCAACGCCAATGGCGCGATCCCGCGCGAGCACAGCGAGTACGGTTTGGGCATTTCGCCCGCGCTCAACTGGTCCGAGGTTCCCAACGCAGTCTCCTACGCAATCGTGGCCGAGGACCCCGACGGTTCGGCAAAGCCGGTCGTCCACTGGGTCGCCTGGAACGTGCCCGCGGGTACCACCCGCCTGCCCGAGGGATTGCAGGAACGCGACCGCCTTAGCGGCGGGCCGCTGGAAGGCATCATGCAGGGTGCGAGCGGTCGTGGTACCGTGGGTTGGTACGGCCCGCGGCCGCCCAAGGGAGACAAGCCGCATCACTATCATTTTCAGGTGCTAGCGCTTGACCGCAACCTCGACCTGCCGCTCGGTGCGACACGGGACCAGCTCCTTGCCGCCGCAGCCGGGCATGTGATCGCGACCGGCGAACTACTCGGCACATACGCTGAGCCGAAGTGAGCCGCGCCAATCACAGTCTCGCGCTGTGACGCGAGGCCGACTTCTAAAAGTCGCTGGTGTGGCGCTTGCGTTCGCGGTGGCGGCGTTCGTGCTTTTGCTCGCCGTCGCCCATCGCCCCGCGATCGCACCTATTGCCCGTCCCGATCCCCGGTCGTTTGACCGGACGCTGGTTGCGCGGGGTACCAACCTCGCGCGGATCGGCAACTGCGTGAGCTGTCACCAGACCGGGGCCGGCCGCCCCTATTCCGGTGGCTACCCGGTGAAGACGCCGTTTGGCACCATCTACGGCAGCAACATCACGCCCGATCCGGACACCGGCATCGGCCTATGGTCCCGTGCCGCCTTCGCACGGGCGATGCGGGAGGGCGTCGGTCGCGACGGCAGCCACCTGTATCCCGCCTTTCCCTACACCCACTATGCAGGTGTAACCGATGGCGACGTGGATGCGCTCTACGCCTTCCTAATGACCCGCCCGGCGGTATCGGCGACGCCCCCTGCCAACGACCTGCTTCCGCCGCTGGGCTTCCGTCCCCTGCTGGCGGGGTGGAAACTGCTGTTCTTCCGACCGGCCCCCGTCCGCGCCGATCGTTCGCAATCGGCCGAGTGGAACCGGGGCCGCTACCTTGGCGAGACGCTGGCACACTGCTCCGCCTGCCATAGTCCGCGCGGGCTGCTGCAACAGGAGAAGCATGGATCGGCGACATATGACGGAGGATGGTCGGGCGGATGGTATGCGCCGCCGATCAACGCCCACTCGCCCGCCGTCCGCGAGTGGACGCCCGAGCGGCTTGAGACCTATTTCCGCACCGGTCTGAGCCGGCACCACGCGGCGGCGGCGGGCCCGATGGGCCCCGTGACCTATAACCTTGCCCGGGCGGATCCAGCGGACGTGCGGGCACTTGCGCGCTATTACACCTGGTGGATGCGCGACGCCCCGGCGGCAAGGATCGAACCGCCGCTGCCGGATCGCCGCGCGCTTGCGCAGCGACAGTTTCCCATCGGCGCCCGGCTTTACGAAGGGGCTTGCGCGGCCTGCCATGAGCCGGGCGCACCGATGGTCGTTTCAGGCCGCCCGGTGCTGCCGCTCGGCACGCCACTCCATGAGGACAATCCGCGCGATACCATCCAGATCATTCTGCAGGGGCTGCGCCCGCCTGTCGAGGCGAGCGGCCCCTACATGCCCGCCTATGCCGATGCATTGACCGACCGGCAGATCGCCGAAATCGTCGGGTATCTGAAGGCACGGCATGGCTCCGGACCACCTTGGAACGAGCTCGAGAAGGAAGTGGCCAAAGCGCGGGAGGAGGGCCAGTGATTGAATTCAACGTTAACGGCGGTGTAGCCCGAGCGGACGTCGACCCCGCAACCCCGCTTCTCTACGTCCTGCGCGATGACCTGGGTCTGCACGCCGCGAAGTTCGGTTGCGGCCTTGGCCAATGCGGCTCGTGCACCGTTCTCATCGACGACCGCCCGGTGTTCTCATGCCTCCTTCCTGTCGGCTCGATCGGCGACCGCACCGTGACGACCGTCGAAGGGCTCGGCACCGCCGAAGCGCCGGGGGACGTTCAACGCGCGTTCCTCCACGAGCAGGCGGGACAATGCGGATACTGCATCCCGGGCATGATCGCCCGTGCCGAGGGACTGCTGCGACGTACGACGACCCCAACCGAGGACGAAATGCGGTCCGCCATGGCACCTTCGCTGTGCCGGTGCGGCACCCATATGCGCATCCTGCGCGCGGTTCGCCGGGCGGCTGTGGCGCGCGGTGGCGGGGTCGTCGACCCTGCGGAACCTGTCGCATGACCCCGTCGCGTCGCGAGGTGCTCGGCGGACTGCTAGTCGCCTTCGCGCTGGCGCCTGCTGTGCACGCGCAGACGGGCGGTGGCGAGGGCAGCGGCGGACCACCGACGGTCGCGCCGGACCTGCCGGGCACGCTCGCCAAGTTCCCCGATCTCGACGCCTGGATCCATATCGCACCCGACGGCCGCGTCACCGTATTCACCGGCAAGGCAGAGCTCGGCACCGGTATCAAAACCGCCATCGCGCAGCTCGCCGCCGACGAACTCGACGTCGCTTTCGATCGCATCGACCTCATCACCGCCGACACGGGGCTGACCCCGAACGAGGGCGTGACTGCCGGCAGCCAGACGTTGGAGCAGAGCGGTACCGCCGTCGCCAACGCCGCCGCCAATGTCCGCCTGCTCCTTGCCGAAGCGGCCGCGGCGCGCTGGGGCGTGGCTGTTACCGCCCTGTTCACGCGCGATGGCGCGGTGCTGGACGGCAAGGGCCGGAGCGCGAGCTATGCCGACCTCGCCGCCACGACTTCGCTCGCCGTGCGCGCACGTCCGGACGTGCCGCGCAAGCGTCAAGAGGCCCGCCGACTGATCGGACGCCCGGTACCGCGCGTCGACCTACCCGCGAAGCTCACCGGGCTCCCGGTCTATGTCCACGACCTGCGGCTACCCGGCATGATTCACGCGCGCATGCTACGTGGGCCAAGCTCGGGCACCAAGGGGCGCTTCGACCTGTCGGCAATTGCGAGGCTGCCCGGCGTCGATCGGATCGTGCGCCGCGGCAGCTTCGCCGCGATCGTCGGACCGCGTGAGTGGCCGCTGGAACGCGCGCTGCACATGGCGGCACGGAGCGGTTGGGAGGCGGACGCGGGCGCGAACGCACCGGGTGCGCTGCCCGATGCACTGCTGCGGATGCGTCGTGAAAGCCAGACGATCGAGAACCGACGCGACGATCCAACCGCTAGGCCGGTGCGGCGCTTGTGGGCACGCTACGATCGCCCCTACCTCATGCACGGCGCGATCGGTCCGTCCTGTGCCGTCGCGCTGTTCGAGGACGAGCGCCTCACCGTCTGGACGCACAGCCAGGGTGTGGAGCCTCTCCGCGCATCCATCGCGGAACTCCTGGCGATGCCGCCCGAGCGCGTCCGCTGCGTCCACCGGGAAGGTGCGGGATGTTACGGTCATAACGGCGCCGACGACGTCGCTGGCGACGCCGCGCTGGTCGCCCACGCCATGCCGGGCGTGCCGGTCCGCCTGCAATGGAGCCGCGAGCAGGAGCATGGCTGGGAACCGCTCGGTCCCGCAATGATCGCGCAGCTCGATGCTGGCCTCGATGCCTCCGGCCGCATCGTCGCATGGGGCCATCAGGTCTGGAGCAACACGCACAGCACGCGGCCAACCGCGGCGGGCGATCTGCTCGCCGGCCGCGAAATGGCGCCTTCCTTCCCCCCCACGCCGCCCAAACCTATTCCGCAGCCGAACGGCGGCGGAGACCGCAACGCAATCCCGCTCTACGCCTTTCCGAACAGCCGGGTGGTCAGCCACTTCCTTCCCGACATGCCGATCCGCGTCTCCGCGCTGCGCGGGCTCGGCGCGCACTTGAACATCTTCGCGCTGGAAAGCTTCATGGATGAGCTCGCCGCCGCAGCCGGGCGTGATCCGGTTGCCTTTCGTCTTGCCCACCTCGACGATCCGCGCGCGATGGCGGTGATCCGCCGCGCGGCAGCCCGCTTCGGATGGGACGGTTATCGGCCCTCCCCAAACCGCGGACGCGGCTTCGCCTTCGCCCGCTACAAGAACCACGGTGCATACCTCGCCGTCGCTCTCGATGTCGAACGTGTGCCCGACGAAGGCCGCCTGATCGTTCATCGCGCCGTCGCCGCGGTCGACAGCGGCGAAGCCGTCAACCCCGATGGCATCCGCAACCAAGTGGAGGGCGGCATCGTCCAGTCGCTCAGTTGGAGCGCCTACGAAACGGCTGGTCATGATGGCATGCGCCGTACCGACTACGATTGGAGCACCTACCCCATCCTCCGCTTCCACGATGCGCCGCGCAGCGTCGTGGTCGACGTCGTGGATCGACCCGGCATGCCGTTCCTGGGCACGGGCGAGTGCGCGCAGGGACCGGCCGCCGCAGCGCTTGCGAACGCCCTGTGGGCGGCGGAGGGAAGGAGAATCAGGTCGTTACCCGTCGCGCGATCCGGCGCCCGCGTTCTCTGAAGCGCTACGGACGTTCAAGCCGCTCGTTTGCATTGCGAACTCCCGCCGTCCGTTCTGTACTCCAGCGGCCGCTTTCGGTTGCCCGGATCGCCCAGCCGCGTGCAGCACCCAGAATAAGAATGAACCGGTACCTTTCGGCAGCGTAAGCGGGATAGAGCCGAGGCAGCATATAAAGATATCTTTATATCTCGATTGACATTTGTCGCCCGTCGGTGTTGAACGATTGCGTCGAGGTTCCCCATCCCAGGCATGGCGATGGGGCTAAGACGGGAAGCCGGTGGTGTCCTGTGGGGCAGAGTCCGGCGCTGCCCCCGCAACTGTAAGCGGCGAGTGGCGGCTCCATTTCGTGTCACTGGGTTCCCGCAAGGAGCCTGGGAAGGCCGGAGCCACCGCGTTGACCCGTGAGCCAGGAGACCTGCCTTTCGACGCCATAACGTTCCTCGGACGGGGGTGCCTCCGGTGGATCGCGCTTGATGCGACGGTCCGTGGTCTGCTGCCTACCGGGCCTGTTCACGCCTTGCGCGCTTTCGCCTGACCTTCCGCTCGCAAAGCCTGGGTGAGTCATGACGAATAGCGGCTTCACATTCTCGATCAGCAGTATCCCGTTCGACGAGGAGTATCGTCCGGCCGACAACACGCGCGTCACCACGAACTTCGCCAACCTGGCGCGCGGCGACATCCGGCAGGAGAATTTGCGCAATACGCTGATGATGATCGACCACCGCTTCAATGCGCTGATGCACTGGGATAATCCCAGGGGTGATCGCTACTCGCTGGAGTTGAAGATCGTCTCCGCCACGCTCACGCTCGGGGACGACGCCGACGACGAAGCCTTTCCGCTGATCGAGATACTGCAAACCACCGTTACCGACCGGATCAGCGGCGAGCGTCGAAACGGCATGATCGGCAACAACTTCTCGTCGTACATCCGCGATTACGACTTCAGCGTCGTCCTGCCCGATCACCTGAAGGCCGGCGGTGGCGGCGTGCCGGACGGGTTCGGCGACCTGCACGGCAATCTATTCAAGCACTTTATCGCGTCCAGCGCCTACCGCGATCACTTCCGCAAGCCTCCGGTCATTTGCCTTAGCGTATCAAGCAAAGAGGTCTATCACCGGACCGCCAACGTGCATCCGATCCTCGGCGTCGAGTATCGCAACGATACATTCTCGCCCACCGATCAGTATTTCGCGAAGATGGGTATGAAGGTGCGCTATTTCATGCCGCCACACAGCGTCGCGCCGTTCGCCTTCTACCACATCGGCGATCTGATCAGCGACTACACCAACCTCGAACTCGCCAGCACCATCGCAACGATGGAGACGTTCCAGAAGATCTATCGTCCGGAGATCTACAACGCCAATTCCGTGGCGGCGGAGCATTATCAGCCTAGCCTGAGGTATCAGGACTATTCGCTGACCCGCATCGTCTACGATCGCGAGGAACGCAGCCGCCTCGCCGTCGAGCAGGGCAAATTCGCCGAAGCGCATTTCATCAAGCCGCACGGTGCCGCGCTTCAGCGCTGGTCCGCGACCTGTGGCCTCTGATCCCTACGATACGAAGGTATTTGCATCATGATGACACTGTTGCCGACGACGACCGCGGGCAGCCTGCCCAAGCCCACTTGGCTGGCCCAGCCTGAGACCCTGTGGTCGCCGTGGAAGCTGGAGGGCGACGAGCTGGCCGCGGGCAAGCAGGACGCGCTGCGCCTGGCGGTCGACGACCAACGGCAGGCGGGTATCGACATCCTGGGGGATGGCGAACAGACCCGCCAGCACTTCGTCACGACGTTCATCGAGCATCTCGACGGCGTCGATTTCGCGAAGCGCGAGACGGTGCGCATCCGCAACCGCTACGATGCGAGCGTGCCGACGGTCGTCGGGGCCGTATCGCGCCCGAAATCGGTCTTCGTCGACGACGCCCGTTTCCTGCGGGCGCAGACCGATCAGCCGATCAAGTGGACGCTGCCCGGGCCGATGACGATGATCGATACCCTCTACGACGCGCATTATCGGAGCCGCGAGAAGCTGGCATGGGAGTTCGCCTGCATCCTCAACGAGGAAGCCCGCGAGCTGCAAGCAGCCGGCGTCGACATCATCCAGTTCGATGAGCCGGCCTTCAACGTGTTTTTCGACGAGGCGAACGACTGGGGCATCGCTGCGCTGGAGCGCGCGGCCGAGGGGCTGACGGCCGAGACCGCCGTCCACATCTGCTACGGCTATGGTATCAAGGCCAATACCGAGTGGAAGAAAACGCTCGGCTCCGAATGGCGCCAGTATGAGGAAACCTTTCCAAACCTCCGGAAGTCGAAGATCGATATCATCTCGCTCGAATGCCGGAATTCGCGCGTGCCCATGGACATGATCGAGCTGATTCGCGGCAAGAAGGTGATGGTCGGTGCGATCGACGTCGCAACCGATGTCGTAGAAACGCCTGAACAGGTTGCCCAAACGCTGCGCGCGGCGCTTAGGTTCGTCGACGCTGACAAGCTCATTCCTGCCACCAACTGCGGCATGGCGCCACTGTCCCGTGACATAGCGCAAGGCAAGTTGAGGGCGTTGGGCGCGGGCGCGGCGATCGTCCGCAGGGAACTCGTCACCGTATGATTCCGTGAATGGCGACGTCATTAGCGCCCGCATGGCCCGTGCGGCTTATTGACATATTCCCAGGCGACACGAACCACTATCGAACCCTGTTCGGCGAAGTCGCATTAGTTGTTCAGTCCCGGCATCTGGTGGATCGGATCGACGATGAACTGGTCTGGCTCTGACGTCCAGATCTTGGCGATGTATTCGTAGGGTGTGACCCCAATGAGCGCTTGAGCCGACGGGCGAAGTTGTAGGCCGCCATGAAGTCGGCGAGGTGCGTCCGCAGCTGGTCGTGGCTGTCGTAGTGGAAGCGTTTGACGGTCGCCTCCTTGATGGTGCGGTTCATCCGCTCGACTTGTCCGTTCGTCCAGGGATGGTTCGGTTTAGTGAGCCGGTGCTCGATGTCGTTGGCCTCGCAGATCATGGCGAAGCGCATCTGGCGCGACCAGGCGGTGTTCCGGTTGCGGGGCTGCTCGGCGAACTGGATGCCGTTGTCGGTTAGGATAGTGTGGATACGGTAGGGCACGGCTGTCAGCAGGTGTTCCAAGAACTTCCACGCAGTTCGCCTGGCAGCCTTGTCGACCAGCTGAGTGACTGCGAAGTTGCTGGTGCGGTCAATGCCGACGAACAGGTAAAGCTTGCCTTCGGCAGTCTGTACCTCGGCGATATCGATGTGGAAGAAACCAATCGGATAACGCTTGAAACGCTGCCGCTTCGGCTTGTCGCCTTCGATGTCCGGCAGACGGGAGATGCCGTGTCGCTGGAGGCAGCGTGCAGAGCTGACCGCGTCAGATGCGGGATCGACGGCTGCAACGCGTAGAGGCAATCGTCGAGCGGAAGCAGTGTGTGCCGCCGGAACGCGACAACCGTTGCTTCCTCCTCCTTGGACAGGGTGGTGGAATGAGGGGCCTTCGGCCCGGTCTTCAGGTCCTCAACCGTCGCCCGCTTGCGCCACTTAGCAACCGTCTTCGGGTTGATCCCCAGCTCTCGGCTCCAGCGTCGCGAGCGAAGCCTGCGACATGCTGTATTGCTGCTCGGACGGCGTGCGTGGTCGTGGCGCACCCATGACGAACTTGTCCCATGCGGCTTCCTTCCATTCCAGTGAAAGGATCGCACCATCAAACCGTGGGATCAAACACCTAGTTGGTGCAAAGCGGGCGCTTAAACAGCAGCAGGTTTGGGCTATTCGCTTTTGGCTCGATCAACATCGGCGATTGCGTGATCGAGCGCTGTTTGGCTTCGCCAGCGAAAGCAAGTGGCGCGGCTGCGATGTAGTCAAGGTTCGCATCGGTAATTTGGTTTCGCGGACGTGTCCATGACCGTGCCATCATCGTCCAGCACAAGACCAAGCTTCCTGTTCAGTTCGAACTCATGGCTACGGCTCGTAAAACAATACGTGCGTGGCTGGAACGACGCGGTGGCACACTCAACGACTACATCTTCCCGAGCCGCAACGACTGTATGGCGCATATGAGCACGCGCCAATATGCCCGTCTTGTTCGGGAATGGGTGATCGCCGACACCTTTGGCTGGCGCGTATCCGGCGGGGGGGGTATAGTCTGCTGCGAGGGTGCCAAGTCACGGCAAGCGTGACCGCAAATTTCTGATGGCCCAGTTGCAAGGGCGAGTTGCTGGCTTGAGCCGCTTTGTCGACGTCTCGTGACGTGACCCCAGTCTTTCAACCAGCGGCAACCAGAGACCGACCGTGGTTGTCGCGCATGAGCGCGGGTGAAGCAACGGGCGGGGTTAACCCCGCCCGTTGCTGTTC